>JAEZDV010000160.1 GCA_023417985.1 Actinomycetes bacterium
CCGGGGGGGCCGCGTAACGACTCCCGTCCCACGCCCCCGCAGCGGGTCACCTCGTACTCAGGTCACCTCGAACTCAGGCCACCTCGACGATCAGCTCCACCTCGACCGGAGCGCCGAGGGGCAATTCGGCGACACCGACGGCGGATCGGGCGTGCGCGCCGACGTCACCGAACACCTCACCGAGCAGTTCCGAGGCACCGTTGACGACACCAGGCTGGCCGGTGAAGCCCTCCGCCGACGCCACGAAGCCGACCACCTTGACGATGCTGGCGATGTTGTCCAGCCCCACGAGACCGTCGATCGCCGCGAGCGCGTTGAGGACCGCGGTACGTGCAGCCTCCTTGGCCTCCTCGGGGGACACCGCGGCGCCGACCTTGCCGGTGTGGGTGAGCTTGCCGTCGACGAGCGGCAGCTGGCCGGAGGTGTAGACGGCGTCACCGAAACGGACGGCAGGCACATACGCTGCGACCGGCTTGGCGACCGGCGGCAAGGTGATTCCGAGCTCGGCGAGGCGGGAAGTCCAGTCGTGCGCCACGATCAGCCCTTCGGACGCTTCAGGTAGGCAACGTGCTGTTCGCCGGTCGGCCCCTGCAGGACGGTGACAAGTTCCCAGCCGTCGGCACCCCAGGTATCGAGAATCTGCTTGGTCGCGTGTGTGAGCAGGGGCACGGTCGCGTACTCCCACGTAGTCGTTTCACTCATGTCATGACCCTATCCGCCGCCCGAACCGGCTGACGACTTATAGGCTCGTGCTCGTGGCAACACCGACATCTCATTCCGGCGAGTGGCCGACCGGCGCCGCACAGGCGCGACTGCACTTCGTGTCCGGTAAAGGCGGGACCGGCAAATCCACGGTGGCCGGAGCGCTCGCGCTCGCGCTCGCCGCCGGGGGCCGCAAGGTCCTCCTGATCGAGACGGAGGGCCGGCAGGGAATCGCGCAGTTGTTCGATGTTCCGCCGTTACCGCCGGTGGAGACCAAGATCGCCAGCGCCGACGGCGGTGGCGTCGTTTCGGCGCTCGCTATCGACATCGAAGCGGCGTTCCTCGAGTACCTCGACATGTTCTACAACCTCGGGTTCGCGGGGCGTGCGATGCGGCGGATCGGTGCCGTCGAGTTCGCCACCACGCTCGCTCCCGGTCTTCGCGATGTGATCCTCACCGGCAAGATCAAGGAAACCGTGGTGCGGACCGACTCGTCGGGTCGCCGTGTCTACGACGCGGTCGTGGTCGACGCGCCGCCCACGGGACGGATCTCGAGTTTCCTCGACGTCACCAAGGCCATGGCCGATCTCGCGAAGTCGGGGCCGATCCGGGCGCAGAGCGAGGGCGTGGTGCGACTGCTGCATTCGGACGAGACGGTCGTGCACCTGGTGACACTGCTCGAGGCGCTGCCCGTTCAGGAAACCGCGGATGCGGTGGAGGAATTGCAGGCGGCTGACCTGCGTCTGGGCACCGTGATCGTCAATCGCACCGCACCGGAGCATCTCCCCGAAGATCTGGTCGATGAATTCGCCGGCGGGCGGGTACCCGGGGAGGCGATCCGCGCCGCGCTCGGCAGGATCGGGGTGAAATTGTCCGACGAAGATTTCGCCGGGCTGCTCACCGAAGCCATCGAGCATGCCGCAACCCTGCAGGCACAGCAGGTCAGCGCCGCTCAACTCGACGACGTGAAGGTGGCACGCATGTCCTTGCCCGCCCTGGCCGACGGCATCGATGTCGGCGGTTTGTACGAACTCGCCCAGGCACTGACCGAGCAGGGCGTCCGATGACCGGGAAGGCCCGCGCCGCCGCGCCGCTCGACGTCGGCGCGATCCTGACCGACCCGTCGTCACGGGTGATCGTGTGTTGCGGCTCCGGGGGCGTGGGCAAGACCACCACCGCGGCCGCACTGGCGCTGCGAGCCGCCGAGAAGGGGCGCAGCGTCGTGGTGCTCACCATCGACCCCGCGCGACGGCTCGCGCAGGCCCTCGGCGTGCAGAGTCTCGACAACGCGCCGCAGAAGGTGGAACTTCCGCCCGGCTCGACGGGCGAACTGCACGCGATGATGCTCAACATGCGTCGCACGTTCGACGACATGGTGCTCGAGCACTCGACGCCGGACAAGGCGCAGCAGATCCTGGACAACCCCTTCTATCAGACCGTCGCGTCGTCGTTCTCCGGCACGCAGGAATACATGGCGATGGAGAAGCTCGGGCAACTCGCGCAGAGCGACGAATGGGATCTGATCGTCGTCGACACGCCGCCGTCCCGGAACGCTCTCGACTTCCTCGATGCTCCGCAGCGGCTCGGCGCGTTCCTCGACGGCCGGATGATCCGGATCTTCACGGCGCCGGGTCGCGGGATCGGCCGCCTCGTCACCGGTGCGATGGGGATGGCCCTCAAAGCAGTTTCGACGATCGTGGGAAGCCAGATGCTCTCGGACGCGTCCGCGTTCGTGCAGTCGCTGGATTCGATGTTCGGCGGGTTCCGTGAGCGGGCCAACCGGACGTATCAACTGCTCCAGAAGCCCGGAACCCACTTCATGGTGGTCGCGTCCGCAGAACCCGACGCGCTGCGGGAGGCGTCCTACTTCGTCGAACGGCTCGGAGAAGACCGGATGCCCCTCGCGGGCCTGGTCCTCAATCGCACCCATCCGACCTTGTCGAAGATGCCGGCGGACCATGCGCTGACGGCCGCCGACGTCCTCGCCGAGCGAGGTGGTGACGATGCGGAGGCCACCGAAGCCGTCCTGCGAATCCACGCGCACCGGGCCGTGACGGCGAAACGCGAGCTACGTCTGCTCCGGAGTTTCACCGCCGCGAATCCGCGCGTGCCCGTGGTCGGCGTCCCGTCTTTGCCGTTCGAAGTCTCGGACCTCGAGGCGTTGCGGGCAGTGGCCGACCAGCTCACCCGCGAGGTCTGACCTCGGCGGGTGGGCGGTGTCGGTCCGCGTTGTGGGCGGTCTCAGACCGCGTTCTGGTGCTGTCGCTGCGCTGCGAAGAAATCGGCCCAGGATTCGACCTCGGGATGCTGCTTGAGAAGAGCGCGGCGCTGACGCTCGGTCATCCCTCCCCAGACACCGAACTCGACGCGATTGTCGAGGGCGTCCGCGCCGCACTGAAGCATCACGGGGCAGTGTCGGCAGATGACTGCGGCCTTGCGCTGCGCGGCGCCGCGCACGAACAGTTCATCGGGATCGACCTCGCGGCATCGTGCCCGGGAAACCCAGGCGATGCGTGCTTCTGCTTGGTCGACGTCTAACCGGGCCGTCGGGGTGGTCATGTGCATTCAGTTGCCCCTCTACTCTCCGAACGCCGCTACGCGGTGTCCTTGCGCAGGGGCTGCGCTGGCACGCATCCCCTATAACGCAATCTCCCCTGTCAAGGTGTTACCTGCATCACACTGAAGTCTCAATCTAGGTAACCTGGTGCCCGGGCGCAAGGCGAGGAGAACCTTTTTTGGTACGAACGTGCATAGCTGCACGTCGCGCGGCATGCCGACGCCCTCAATACGACCGCGGAGCACGGCTGCACGTACTGTGTACCTCGTGTCGATCCGAAGCACGGTGGCGAAGCTTGTTGGTTGTACCGCCCTCGGCGGCGTTCTCGTGGCAGGGATGCTGTTTCCCGCCGCAGGCGGATTCGGGTACGTCTCGAACCGCGCCGCCGACACCGTGGACAACAGTTCCGCCGAACTCGTAGAGGGCGTCGTTCCCGCCGTCACCACCATGGTGGACAACGCGGGCAACCCGATCGCATGGCTGTACGAGCAACGCAGATTCGAAGTGCCGAGCGACCAGATCTCCAACGAGATGAAGCTCGCCATCGTCTCCATCGAAGACAAGCGATTCCCCGAGCACAAGGGCGTCGACTGGCAGGGCACGATGCGGGCGTTCCTCACCAACACCACCAGCGGCCAGGTCGAACAGGGCGCATCGACGATCGACCAGCAGTACGTGAAGAACTACATGCTGCACGTCGTCGCGAAGACCGACGCCGAACGGCGGGCCGCGATCGAAACCACGCCGGCCCGCAAGATCCGCGAGATCCGGATGGCGCTGACGCTCGACGAGAAGCTCACCAAGGACGAGATTCTCACCCGGTACCTCAACCTGGTGCCGTTCGGAAACGGATCGTTCGGAATCCAGGACGCCGCGCAGACGTACTTCGGCATCGACGCGAAGGACCTGAACATCCCGCAGTCCGCGATGCTCGCCGGGATGGTGCAGTCCAGTTCCGCACTGAACCCGTACACGAACGAAGAGGGCGTCCTCGAGCGCCGCAACATCGTGCTCGACACCATGATCGACAACATCCCCGAGCGAGCCGCGGAGATCCGCGAGGCCAAACAGCTCCCGCTCGGCGTCCTCCCCGAGCCGAACACGTTGCCCCGCGGCTGCATCGCCGCAGGTGACCGTGGCTACTTCTGCGAGTACGCACTCCAGTACCTGGAAAAGGCCGGTATCTCGCGCGAGCAGATCGACAAGGGCGGCTACGTCATCCGCACGACCCTCGATCCCGAGGTCCAGGCGTCGGTCAAGTCGTCGCTCGACAAGTTCACCAGCCCCACGGTCGACGATGTCGCGTCCGTCATGAACGTGATCGAACCCGGCCAGGACAGCCACAAGGTGCTGGCGATGGGCTCGAGCCGCACCTACGGGCTCAACAGCGACAACAAGGAAACCGTCCAGCCCCAGCCGTACTCCCTTACCGGCCACGGCGCCGGATCGGTGTTCAAGGTCTTCACCGTCGCCGCAGCGATGGAGAGAGGCCTCGGCACCTCCGCCGTGCTCGACGTCCCGAGCCGGTACAACGCACGAGGTCTCGGTGACGGTGGTGCGCGCGGTTGCCCGCCGAACTACTACTGCGTCGAGAACGTCGCCCCCTACCCCCAGAGCCTCTCGGTGAGCGACGCGCTCGCACAGTCTCCGAACACCGCGTTCGTGAAGCTCATCGAGGCCACCGGCGTCGACTCGGTCGTCGACATGTCGGTGCGGCTCGGCCTGCGCTCCTACCTCGAGCCCCGCACGTCCGGATTCGGCGACCAGTCGATGTCCGAGTTGCAGAAGCAGCAGCACCTCGGCTCGTACACCCTCGGCCCGACGTGGGTGAATCCGCTCGAGTTGTCGAACGTCGCGGCCACTCTCGCGTCGCACGGTAAATGGTGCCCGCCGTCGCCCATCGAGGGAGTCTTCGACCGCGAGGGCAAGCCCGTGCCGATCACCCAGGAAGCCTGCGAGCAGGTCGTCGAGCCGGGCCTGGCCGACACGCTGGCCAACGCGCTGAGCAAGGACACCGCGGGCGGCGGAACCGCCTCGGGCGCCGCCGGTTCGGTGGGCTGGAACCTGCCCGTCGCCGCCAAGACCGGTACCACCGAGTCGCACATGTCGTCGGCCTTCCTCGGCTTCACCAACCGGTTCGCCGGCGTCGTCTACACCTACGGCGACTCCCCCACGCCCGGCGAGATCTGCTCCAACCCGATCCGACCGTGTTACGACGGCGACCTGTACGGCGGTACCGAACCGGCGCGGACATGGTTCTCCGCGATGCTGCCGGTGGCGAACCGCTTCGGCTCCGTCGAGTTGCCCCCGGCCGATCCCCGGTATGTGCGGGGAGCCGGCAACGCCCAGGTGCCCGATGTCGCGGGGCTTCCCCGTGAACGCGCGATCCAGCAGCTCCAGGACGCGGGTTTCTCGGTGTCGGAGGCGACGGTGAAGGCCGAACAGCGCGCTGGCACGGTGACGAGCAGTTCACCGTCGGGCTCGGCAGTCCCGGGCAGCACGGTGACGCTCTTCGTCAGTGACGGGTCCGTGCGTGTCCCGCCGTCGAGCAGTGCCACTCCCGCCCGGCCGGACGGCCGCGAGGTCCCCGACACGACCAGCCGCTCCACACCGGCTCCGATCCCGGGCCGCGAACCGGAGCAGTCCGAGTCGTCGAACCCGGACGAGGAGTCGTCGGTGACGACCACTCCGAGCCGGCCCGACAACTGATCGGACGCTGACACGACAGGGCCCGACCACCATAGACGTCGCGCCCGGTT
>JAEZDV010000033.1 GCA_023417985.1 Actinomycetes bacterium
TGGTATTCGCCGCAGTTGACATCGATGCATTGCCCGGTGATCGCCGAGGCCATCGACGAGGCGAGGAAGATGACGGTGTCGGCGATCTCTTCGGTGGTCGGCAGGCGGCGGAGGTCGGACGCCGCGGCGGTGTGTTCGTAGATCTGTTCGACGGTGGTGCCGTACTTACCTGCCTGATGCTCGAAGTACCCGCGAAGCGTCGGACCCCAGATATAGCCGGGCGCAACAGAATTGACACGAATGCCCTGCGGCCCGAGTTCGGTGGCGAGAGACTGCGACATCGCCAGCAGTGCCGACTTGGCGAGTTTGTAACTGCCGTAACGCTCCTGGGAATGGCGTAGCACCATCGAGTTGATGTTGACCACCGACCCGTCCGTCTCGGTCAGGGCGGACGTGAACGAGCGGGTCAGACGCAGCGCACCGAGCACCGTCAACTCCACGCTGTCGCGGATCTGCTGGAAGTCGGTGCCTGCCAGTGGTTTCATCGACGGTACGGAGAATGCGTTGTTGACCAATGTGTCGATGCGTCCGAACTCGCGTGCCGCGGCCTCCGCGAGTGCAGCGACGGATTCGTCGTCGGTGATGTCGGTCGGGACCGGCAGTGCCCGGCGGCCCAGCGCCTCCACTTCCGCCGCCACCTTCTCGAGCCGCTCCCGGGTGCGGGCGGCGAGCACGACGTCGGCGCCCTGGGATGCGCATCGCAGGGCGAGAGTGCTGCCCAGGCCCGGGCCGACACCGGAGATGACGACGACGCGATCCTGCAGCAAGCCGGCGGCGCTCATCCGAGCATCCGATCGGCGACCGCGGCCTGGCGCGCGGCGATGCGCGCCGCCCAGTCGTCGGGGGTGATGCGGTTCGCGTCGTGGAACGGCAGGTCCTCGGCGAGGCTGTCGAACGGAACGACCTGTGCCACAGGTCCGTCCGACGCAGCGAGGTCGCGGTCGAGCCGCTGCCAGCGGAACTGCAGGATGCCACGACTGCGCCCGAGCGTCTCCACCCAGTTGACGAGGCCGGGATTACGCGCCGAGACCACGATCCGCACCATCCCGTCCGGGTCCACGCGGGCCTGGGTGTTGTTGAGTGAGGTCTGGTGGTGAATGTAGTCGAGCGAGATGTACCAGAGGCTGCCGATCTGGAAACCGAGATAGGGCGCGTCGCTCGCGGGCAGGGTCAGGATCATCGCTTCGTCGTCGGCGAGGTCGAAGTGCCCGACCGACGAGTACTGGGTGTCGAGCCCACCCGGCGTGCGCCGTGGCTCGGTGACGGTGTTGACCGGTAGTTTCAGGTAGAACCATTCGGGAAACTGCAACCATGTCTTGACCCGTGAAACCAGCCCGCGACCTGCGCGTTCGTATCGTTTGACGGCGTCCTGGTGGGTGGGCGCGGGTGCCGGAGTGCCGAGAGTGTCGAGACGGTCGATGCGCAACGTGCCGCGGCGTTGGGTCCAGTCGCTGTAGACCTCCCGGACGACCAGTTGGGACGAGCCCGGCGCGAGGGTGAAGTAGTTGCGCTCGGGATCGGCCGGCCCGGGGCCGAAGCGGACCTCGAAGCCTCCGTCGTCCGCGATGCGCAGGGCGCGATCGTCGAAGGCGGTGACGTTGCCGGGTACGGCGACGTCGGTGTAGTTGCCCGCGAGTACCTGGAAGCTGAGATCGCATGTGCTGCCGCGACGCCCGGTGACGACGTATTCGGCGTTGTCGCGCACAGCGGCGCCCCAGTACAGGGTGTCGGGGTTGTCGAGTCCCATTTTCGCGTACGGACCGGTGCCGGTGATGAACACGGGGTGGGTGCTGCTGTGAGCCCAGGCGGCATGAACACAGGCGGCAATGCCCCCCGCGAGGTAGCCGTACCCCTCGGTGAGATCGTCCTCGGTCCGGATGTGCGGGGCGGTGGCGACGAGTTTTTCGGCCTCGGCTATCGCCGCGGTGAGTGGATCGGTGAGCACGTCGGTCTCCTGTGGTCCAAATATGTACCGCTGCGGTAGTGTCCGTTGCGCAGACGATAGAACGTGTTCCAGGGAGGGTCAATGGCCGGTCGCGGGGGAGACGCCGGGGCGGCGGGGCCGACGGCCGCTCGCCGCTCACCGCCGACCGAGCGCGTCGTGCAGGTCCTCGACCACCTCGTCGCACGACCGGGCCAGCGGTTCGGACTGTCCGAACTGGCACGCGAACTCGACCTGAGCAAGCCGACCTGTCTGGGCATCCTCACTGCGCTGACGGACGCGGGCTATCTCATCCGTGATCCGATCGGCAAGACGTACGGGCTCGGTCCTGCCTTGATCGTCGCGGGCCGGGCCGCGCAGCGCGGATTCGCGTCCGGACCGGTCGCTCACCGTCACCTGGCGGCCCTGAGCGCGGAGTTCGGGGTCATGTGCACCGCCTCGGCGGTTGTCGGCGACCGCATCGCGATCCTCGACGTGGTGGGGGGAGTGGGCAGCAGTGCCGCCGCGCGGGTGGGTGAGGTCTATCCGTTCGCGCCGCCGGTCGGACTGATGTACGTGCTGTGGGACACCGACGACCGCATCGACCGGTGGTTGCGTCGCGAGCCGACGTTGCCGGTGTCCGTCGACCGTGCGCGCCTGGATGCCGTGATCGCCGAGTGCCGCCGCACGGGTTATCTCGTCGAGTCGCTGACCCCGGGAGGCCGGCGTCTGTACGCGCTGATGGCCGGCGTGGTGTCCCACGACCTGGCGCCCGAAATGCGGGAGATGCTGGCGGAACTGGTGTCGAGTCCGGGCGAGCGGGTCCTGCTGCCCGGCGCCCTCGGCGCGGACGGCGTGCACCGCGTCAACCTGATCGCCGCACCCGCCTTCGATCCCGACGGTCACCAGTCGCTCGTGCTCGCGCTCCACCTCGAGCGGGAGGTCGACCGTGCCGAGATCGAGCGTTGCGGAACCGCGCTCGTCGCTGCTGCCGATGCCATCACCGCGGATCTCGGGGGCCGGCGCGCTTCCTGACGCCGGGCGGTGGCGGGCGTTGACCCAGAATTGAAACTCGTTCTATTCTGACGGAGACCGTTTCGACCACTTCGGTACAAATATGGACCGATCGCTGCGGGGCTGGGAGCGTGCGATGACGACGGTGCCGTCCTACGAACTCGGTCTGCTCGGGGCGCTCGAAGCGGAGTCCGTGCACATCTTCCGCGAGGTCGCCGCGACCTTCGCACGACCGGTGCTGCTGTTCTCCGGTGGCAAGGACTCCGCGGTGATGCTCCACCTCGCGACGAAGGCGTTCTGGCCGGCACCGCTGCCGTTTCCGGTGTTGCACATCGATACCGGACACAACTTCGACGAGGTCGTCGAGTTCCGGGACCGTACGGTCGCGCGGCACGGACTGCGCCTGCTCGTCGCCTCGGTGCAGGACGACCTCGACGCCGGGCGGGCAGTCGAAGACGACGGGCCCCGCGCGACCCGTAACCGTTTGCAGACCGGAACGCTCCTGCGGGCACTGCGGGACGGGGGATTCGACGCCGTGTTCGGCGGCGCTCGCCGCGACGAGGAGAAGGCCCGCGCCAAGGAACGCATCTTCAGCCTGCGAGACGAGTTCGGGCAGTGGGACCCGAAGGCGCAACGACCCGAAGTCTGGCGCCTCTACAACGGCAGACATCGCCCGGGGGAACACGTCCGCATCTTCCCGCTGTCCAACTGGACCGAACTCGACATCTGGCGCTACATCCGCGACGAACGCGTAGATCTTCCGTCCCTGTACTATGCCCATCGACGTCCGGTGGTCGAACGGGACGGAATGCTC
>JAEZDV010000238.1 GCA_023417985.1 Actinomycetes bacterium
ACGCACTCCTCTACCTCGGGGCCGTCGCCCTGTGGTTCCCGGCGTGGAACGGTTCGGTCGTACCGCAGGACGAGTCTCTGTGGTTCAGCTCGTTTCCCGGGGTGGCCTCGTTCGCAGCGGCAGTGGCGTGGCGGCCGCCGTGGGCGTTCCTTCACATGGTGTGTGCGGTCCTGCTCGCGCAGGTCGCCGACCACACCGTCAGGGATGCGCCGTTCACGCAGGCCCTGGTGCCCGACGTCGCGTTCGGAATCGTCTTCTGCACGCTGTTTCTCGCCGCGGCCGTGGTGGCGCTGGGAACGGGTCGCATGCTCGACGAGACCGTGGCCGCGACCTACGAAGCGGCGGCAGCGTCCGCCGCTCTCGAAGCCCGCAACCTCGAACGTGAGCGATTCGACGCTCTCGTCCACGACCGGGTGATGTCGACGTTCCTTGCCGTTGCGCGTCGTGCGCCCGACGACTCGGTCGTTCCGCAGGCTGCGCGTGCGCTGGCCGAACTCGACGACCTCCGCCGGCGCGATGACGACGATGCGCTGATGGATGCCGGCACGGTGGTGTCCCGATTGCGCGCCGCCGCCACCGAAGCGGACGAGGAGATCACCTTCTGTCCGAGTGTCTCGCGGGACGCGGAGACGGCGGGCTTTCCCGCCGAGCCGATCCGAGTCGTCGCCGCCGCTCTTGCGGAGGCCGTGCGCAACAGCGTGCGGCACGCCGGACCCGATGCGACGAGGACTGTCGAGGCCGAGGTCCGGCGGGGCAGGCTGGATGTGCGTGTTGTGGACGACGGGTGCGGGTTCGATCCGGGCGAGGTGGGCGAGGATCGGCTGGGTGTCAGCGTCAGTATCCGCGCGCGGATGAACCAATTGCCCGGCGGAGCGGCGGAAGTGCGTACCTGGCCCGGTACCGGAACTGCCGTGTACCTCTCGTGGTCGGAGCGGCGGCCATGAATTCTGCGAATGCACCGATCTCCGACCTCTTGCGGATGCACAGCAAGCCGGCTCGCGCATTCGCGGGCCTGTACGCGGCGACTTGTGTGCTGCTTGCTGCATACAACGTCGACCGGGTCGAGAACGTCTGGCCGATGGCCCTGTCGGTCCTGGTCTGCGTCTCGGCGGCGTTCGTGCTCGTCGGAGTCGAAGGTGATCCGCTGCCGCTCGGTCCGGCTCTTGCACTGATGTGTACCGGAGCCGTGTCGTGCGGCGCCTTGTTCAGTGTGGTGCCGACCGGGCCCACCGACCGGCCGGTCCAGCTGTGGACTTTCGGGATGTCGGCCACCGTCCTCGTCTTCATGTGCGTGCGGGGACGCGCGCTGCTGGCGTGGATCGGGTTCATCCTCATGCTGGCGACCTCGGTCGTGTGGGCGCAGGAGACCGGTGCCGGGGCCGGGTACGGACTGAGTGTGTCGCTGATCAATGCCGGCCCGGTCCTCATGGGCACGGTGTTCGCGTACACGATCCGTCCGTTGGCCGTGTCGATCTACCGGCTGCGGGCGCGGTCGACCCAGCGGATCGCCCGTGAATCCGCTGCCGCCGCCCTGCTCGACGAACGCGACGCCCAGCTCGCTCGACTCGACGCTCTGGCGCGGCCGATGTTGTCAATCATCGCGTCCGGGCGGACTCTGCAGGACGAGGACCGCATCAGGTGCGCCCTTCTCGAGGCCCGCCTTCGCGACATGCTGCGGGCTCCGGCGCTGCAGGACCCTGCGGTCGTGGAAGCGGCCCAGGCGGCGCGGCTTCGCGGGGTGGAAGTGGTCATGCTCGACGACAAGGGGATGGACGACGCGCCGCCGGAGGTGCACCGTCGCGTCCACCGGGCAGTCGTCGATTGCCTGGACGAGATGTGGAGCGGAGCGGTGACCGTGCGTGTTCTCCCGCCGGGTCGTCATGCACTGGTGACCATGCTCTTGCGCGGTCACGCCGACGTGCGCCGCATCGAACTCGACCGCAGCGGCTCCGTGCTGGAGCGGCCGGTGCCCGCGGCTGCCTCGGCATCAAGTTCGCTGAGCTAACGATGCCCCTCGTTTCATGGGCAGGGGAATATGGGGCTGGGCGTTGTCGGAGCGCCCCGGTAGCGTCGTCCCGACCGGGACGCATTGGTCGGGGGATCGTGCTCGGTCGATCGTTGCCTACAGAGGGATTCGCTATGACCAGCATGCTCGACAAGACCCCGACATACCGGAAGCCGGTGCTCACGGTCCGTGAAATCGAGATCCTTCGTGAGTGGCTGGTGTGTGAATCCAAGTCCGAAGCTGCCTCGCGCCTGTATGTCACCGCAGCTACCGTGAGCACTCATATCGTGCGGATCCGCGAGAAGTACGCCCGCGTCGGCCGGCCCGCACCCACGAAGACGTCGCTGCTCGCCCGTGCGCTGCAGGACGGCGTGGTGTCGATCGACGAACTGTGACCGACACTCGCGCGTGAGTCCGGTACGCCGTCGCGTCCCGTGGCGGGGTGAGCGTTAGAGTCCCGCCGTGACGATCCTGAAGTCTTTGGTGCTGTTCGCCGTTGCCGCGTTGTTCGAGATCGGTGGCGCCTGGCTCGTGTGGCAGGGTGTGCGCGAACACCGGGGATGGATATGGGTCGGGGCGGGCGTGATCGCGCTCGGTGCATACGGTTTCGTGGCGACCCTGCAACCGGACGCGAACTTCGGTCGCATTCTCGCTGCCTACGGCGGTGTGTTCGTCGCCGGGTCGCTCGTGTGGGGCATGGTCGTGGACGGATTCCGCCCCGATCGCTGGGATGTCTCCGGTGCGCTCGTGTGTCTCGTGGGCGTCGCGATGATCATGTACAGCCCTCGGTAGGGCAACGGAGTCTCCGGTCGTCGTCGCCGGGGCGGTGAGGTTTCGGTCCTTCCCCATCGGGAACCCGACTCGCGATCCGCTCGACCGACCGCAGGACAGGAGACTCGTATGCCCAACGTGGCCGACGGAATCGTGGACCGGCTCAGAGCCTGGGGCGTGCGCCGGGTGTTCGGTTACGCCGGAGATGGCATCGACCCCGTACTGGCCGCGCTCGATCGCGCATCCGAGCACATCGAACTGGTGACGGCCCGCCATGAGGAGATGGCGGCGTTCATGGCCACCGGGCACGCCAAGTACACCGGTGAGGTCGGCGTCTGTCTCGCCACGCAGGGTCCGGGCGCGGTTCACCTCCTCACCGGCCTCTACGACGCCAAGCTCGACAGCAAACCAGTGGTGGCCATCGTCGGCCAGGTGGTCACGTCTGCGCAGGGGAGTGGGTATCAGCAGGAGGTCGAACTCGCGACGCTGTTCAAGGATGTCTGCGCGCAGTACGTGCAGAGCATCGACAGTGCCGAACAACTCGGCCCCGCCCTCGACAACGCGTTCCGCACCGCGCGAGCCACCTCGAGCCCGACCTGTGTGATCGTGCCGCACGACATCCAGCAGGCGGACGCACCCGAACGTGAGCACGAGCACGGATTCGTTCCCAGCACGGCCCTGTATGCGACGCCGCGGGTGATCCCCGCGGACGCGGATCTCGACCGGGCCGCGGAGGTGCTCGGGGCGGGGGAGAAGGTGGCACTGCTCGTCGGTCAGGGCGGTTACGGTGCCACGGCGGAAATCGCGGAGGTCACCGAGCGACTCGGCGCCGGTGTCACGACGTCACTGCTCGGTAAGCCGGTGGTGGACGAAACGCAGTCGTGGGCATGCGGGGTGATGGGTCACCTCGGGACGACGGCATCCGCCGACCTCATGGCCGGTTGCGACACGTTGCTCATCATCGGCAGCAACGATCCGTGGACCGAGTTCTACCCCGCGCCCGGCCAGGCCCGAGCCGTCCAAATCGACATCGAGTCCCGCAACGTGGGTGCGAAATACCCTGTGGAAGTGGCACTTCCGGGCGACACGGCCGAGACCCTGCGGGCGTTGCTGCCGCGGTTGCAGCAGGCCGAACGGCCGTGGCGCGGCGAGGTGGCGGCCATGGTGCAGGAGTGGCGGGAGATCGCGGCGGCGCGTTGCGACGAGAAGTCCGACCGGCTCAACCCGCAGGCCGTGGTCTCCGCTCTGTCCGATCACCTGCCGCAGGACGCGCAGGTCGCCGTCGACGTCGGATCGGTGGTGTATTGGTACGCCCGGATGCTCCGGCTCCCCCGGGATGTTCCGGCTCACCTGTCCAGCACGCTCGCGTCGATGGGATCGGCACTTCCCTACGGGCTCGCGGCGAAATTTGCCCGTCCGGACCGGCCGGTGATCGCGCTCGCCGGCGACGGGGGTATGCAGATGAGCGGCAACTCCGAACTCGTGACGGTGGCCCATCACTGGCGCAGCTGGTCCGACCCGCGTTTCGTCGTACTGGTGCTCGACAACGGTGACCTCGCCGAGGTGTCCTGGGAGCAAAGGGAAATGGAAGGGGATGCCCGAATTCCGGCGTCGCAGGAGGTTCCGACGTTTCCGTACGCCGACTACGCCCGGTTGCTCGGCCTCGAAGGTATCCGCATCGAGCGCCCAGAGGACATCGCCGATGCCTGGCGCAGAGCGCTGGCCGCCGACCGTCCCGTGGTGATCCAGGCCGTGACCGATCCGTCCACGCCGCTGCTGCCACCCCGGGCTCCGGAGGCGAAGGTGGACAAGATGCTCGACGCTCTCGAGCGGGAGGGAGCCGACGACGCCGCGCGGCAACTGCGGCGGCAGCGGGGGCACGAGAATCCCGAAGGCTGACCCCCGACGCGTGCGACTGCAAGACCGGACCCGACGTGGTCGCGGGAGCCGCGACGACCGACGGCACGCAGGCGCCGGTCTCGCTGTCCGCGCTGGCGGAAACCGGTGCGCGCGCCGTGCTCCCGGGCCACGGAGAGCCGTGGTTCGGCGGCGCCGATACGGCGGTCGAGGCAGCGCTGCGAGCCGGACCGTCCTGAGAACCCGCCGCCCGACCCGCGCCGACGGCATCTGCCGGGTTCGCGGTCATGGCCGATGAGTCCCGGCCCCGCGGGTCGCTTCGTAGCCGGTGGTGAGCCAATAGATCGTGCGATCGAGCGTGGGCATGATGTCGTCGATCTCGATGTCCCCGTCGCGACAACGCCCAACCAGGCCGTAGACCACGCTCGACAGGATCGATTTCAGTTCTGCCACGAAGTCGGGGTCGACTCCGGCCAGCACGGCCATTCCGACGGGTACGACTGGATCGAAACCGCGCTTGTGCAGTTCTTCTCCGCCGGGCGCGGCCCGCACCCGGAAGTAGGCGAGCAGCATCTGCGGGTGCTTCTCCCAGGGCTCGAAAATCGCCCGGATCACCCTCATCATCGCCGGGTGCAAAGGCTCGCCGGGCTCGCGGGCCTGCGGACCGAGCGCCGAGTGATTGCCCTCCCTCCAGCGCACGATCGCGGCAAGAATCAGCTCGTCGCGCGTGGCGTAGCGCTTGTAGACGGTGGACAGCGAGACGCGTGCGCGACGGGCGACTTCGCGCAGCTGGACCGCGTCGAATCCGTCTTCGTCGAGCAACTCCACGACGGTGTCGAGAAGCCTGTCCTCGCGGGCGCCCGGTGCGGGATTCTCCATTTTTGTGAATTTCCTTGCCGTAGTCGGATAACAGCGTTACCGTCACGCCGGTAACACCGTTACTACCGTATAGCGGACGGCGACGATGCCGAGTGGGTGTCCTCTCCGTCCGGGTCCGCCCTCTCCCTTTGGAGTGCCCGATGACGGGATCATCGAAGCGCCTGCACATCGATCGCGAAATGTGCGAAGCCCACGCATTGTGTATCGAGATCGCCCCCGAACTGTTCGACCTCGCCGAGGACGACATCGCGACGTGCGACGAAAACCCTCCGGAAACGTTGTGGCCCAAAGCGCTCGCTGCCGCTAGTGCGTGCCCGCGCGCCGCCGTCGTCGTCGTAAACGAACGTTCCTCCACCTCCTCTGCCGGATCACCGAAAGGTCAGTGACCGATGAGCGATCTCACCTCAGCCGACTACTTCTCCGACAGTGATCTGGCACAGAGCCCGTTCGACTATTTCGACCACCTCCGAAGTCGGAACCCGGTATTCCGGGAACCGAACTACGGAGTGCTGATGGTCACCGGATATGCCGAGGTCGTGGAGGGTTTCAAGAATTCGGAAGCCCTCTCCGCGGTCAACGCGATCGGCGGCCCGTTCCCGCCGTTGCCGTTCGTGCCGGAGGGTGACGACATCACGGACCAGATCGCCGCACACCGGCACCTGTTCCCGATCTCCGAACACATGGTGGTGATGGATCCTCCCGACCACACGCGGGCGCGCTCGCTGCTCGGCCGACTCCTCACGCCCAAACGGCTGAAAGAGAACGAGGAGTACCTGTGGTCGCTCGCGGACCAGGTGCTCGACGAATTCTTCGACGACGAGCACTGCGAGTTCCTCGGTCAGTACGCCAAACCGTTTGCAACGCTGGCGATCACCGACCTCCTGGGTGTTCCGGAGGAGGATCGTGAAGAGTTCAGGTACGCGCTGGGCGCCGCCGAACGATCCGGCATCCCGGTGGGCGCGCTCGACCACCGGACGGTCGCGGTCAATCCTCTCGAATACCTGGACGCCCGCTTCGCGGGCTATCTTGCCGAACGGTGACGTGAACCTCGGGGCGACATCCTCAGTGGTCTGGCCGCGGCCACGTACCCGGACGGCACCACGCCGGAACTGCTCGAAGTCGTCCGGCCCGCGACATTCCTGTTCGCCGCCGGCCAGGAGACGGTGACAAAGCTTCTCAGTTCGGCGCTGCGGGTGCTCTGCGAACGACCCGAATACCAGAAGATGCTGCGCGAAGACCGCAGCCTCGTAAAGCCGTTCATGGAGGAATCGCTGCGCTACGACAGCCCGACCAAGGTCGATTTCCGTCTGGCGAAGAAGAACGCCACCACCGGCGACGTCGAGGTCCCCGCAGGGACGGTCGTCATGCTGAGTCTTGCAGCGGCCAACCGCGACCCGCGAAAGTTCGACGATCCCCACGAGTTTCGGCTCGACCGCAGGAACGCGCACGATCACATCGCATTCGGGCGGGGCCTGCACACCTGTGCGGGCGCCCCGCTTGCGCGGATCAAGGGACACGTCACGCTCAACAGACTGCTCGACAGGATGAGCGACATCCGGATCAGTGACAGTGCGCACGGTCCGGCAGACGATCGCACCTTCGTCTACGAGCCGACCTTCCTGCTTCGTGGTCTCGCCGAACTGAACATCGAGTACACCAGAAACCCCTGATGCGAGAGCGCAATTCGTTCGGATCGATTCAGTGGATACCGCATCGTGCTTTCGCTCGGTGCGCAATGAGAGAGGTAGTTCATGGCAGGAAGAGTTGAAGGCAAGGTCGCATTCGTCACCGGTGCCGCGCGCGGTCAGGGGCGTAGCCACGCGGTGCGGTTGGCGCAAGAGGGTGCGGACATCATCGCCCTCGATATCTGCGGACCGATCAGGGACAACGCGCTGATCGAACCGTCCACTCCCGAGGACATGGCCGAGACCGTCGAAGCGGTCAAGGGGCTGAATCGCCGCATCGTGACGGTGCAGGCCGACGTCCGCGATTTCGACGCCGTCAAATCAGCAGTCGACGACGGCGTCGCACAATTGGGACGGCTCGACATCGTCGTCGCCAACGCCGGCATCGGAACGGGAGGCACGCCTCTTCATCAGACCGACGAGTTCGACTGGCAGGAGATGCAGGACATCAACCTGTCGGGGGTGTGGAAGACGGTGAAGGCGGCCGTGCCCCACATCATCGAGGGCGGAAACGGTGGTTCGATCATCCTGACGAGTTCGGTGGGCGGTCTCAAGGCCTATCCGAACACGGGTCCGTACATCGCCGCCAAACACGGCGTCGTCGGACTGATGCGCTCGTTCGCTGTGGAACTGGGGGAGCACTTCATCCGGGTCAACACGGTCCATCCCACGAATGTGAACACGCCGATGTTCATGAACGAAGGGGCGATGAAGATGTTCCGCCCCGATCTGGAGAACCCTGGACCCGACGACCTGAAGGTGGCCGCGCAGTTCATGCACGTGCTGCCGATCGGCTGGGTCGAGCCCGAGGACATCAGCAATGCGGTGCTGTTCCTCGCGTCGGACGAGTCGCGGTACGTCACGGGCCTGACCCTGACCGTCGACGCCGGCAGCACGCTCGAGTAGTAGCCCCCCACCGTACGAAGCGATCCGTCGCCGGTCCCGACTCTGCACCAAGGGGAGTCGAGCGGCGACGGATCGTTTTCTGTGCCCCCGGCAGGATTCGAACCTGCGACACCCGCTTTAGGAGAGCGGTGCTCTATCCCCTGAGCTACGAGGGCGCGCGCGAGAGCCGGCGGACCGGATCATGGCGCGCTGTGAGTGTAGCGGGCGGCCGGTATCGGAGGCGAAGCGAACGGGTTCTGAGCCGTGTCTGCCCGACCGGAACGGCTGGGCGTCCCGCACCCTGAGATAAAGAGAAGGTCACGCTGGCGCATCGCTATACCGTTTTGTTACCTTGGGTCGCCAGGAGCGGCGGGACCACTTTCGGTCCAGCTCGAAATCGGGACGACGAACGGGAAACTGACTGTGGGACGGCACCAGCTCGCACGCGAAGACGCTGCTTTCGAAATCGATTTTTCCTTTGCCCAGTCCGGCTCCGGTAAAGGTCGCCACCGTGTCGAGCCCACCGGTACGTCCGCTCCCGTGAAGGCCGCGACCGTGGCCGCAGCCACCGGTGCATTCTTCGCCGTCGGCGCCCAGTTCACCGCCGGCACCGCCGCCGCGCATCCCGGTCACGAGGCTCCGGCTCACACCGAGGCGCCGACCACCGGCACCCTCCCGTTCGAGCTGCCCGAGGGCTTGCTGCCCGCCGGCGTCGAGGTCCCCGCGATCCCCGGTGTCACTGCACCGGCCGCCGAGAACGCGCAGCAGCTTCCGGCCGAGATCACCCAGTTCGTCGACCAGTTCGCCGGTGGCAACAACTGGCTGGACAGTCTCAACCCCATCAAGCCGAGCACCGTGCAGCCCGTCTCCGGCACGCTCACCTCCGACTTCGGTGCTCGCTGGGGCGCGCACCACGGCGGCATCGACATCGCCGCCCCGATCGGTACCCCGATCTCCTCCGCATCCGACGGCACCGTCCTCGACGCCGGTGCGGCTTCGGGATACGGACAGTGGGTGCGCGTGCTCAACGACGACGGCACCACGGCGGTCTACGGCCACGTCGACACCTACCAGGTCTCTGCCGGTGAGCGTGTCACCGCCGGACAGCAGATCGCCACCGTCGGCAACCTCGGCTGGTCCACCGGCCCGCACCTCCACTTCGAGGTCTGGGATCAGGACGGGGCGAAGATCGACCCCAACGCATGGATGAGCGACCGCGGCGTGGTCGCCGACTGGGGCAACTTCCGCGCGGTCTGATCGCCTGCATCCTGCGGCCTGCCGTCCGAGCGTTAGGCTTGTTCGGAGACAGACGTCGGCGCGACCGGGGGTTCCATGGGCACCGAGATTTCGGCACGTTCGTTCACCGGTGCGGACCGGCGAGCGTTCCGGCGCAAGGTACGCGACTGCATCGGCGCGCTCGAGCGGATGCTGCGCGAGGACATGTTCGTGGACGTGCACTCCTCGCCGGAACCGATGCTCGGCATGGAGATCGAGTTCAACCTCGTTCAGGACGATATGGCTCCGGCGATGTCGAACCTCGAGGTGCTGCAGGCGATCGACGATCACGCGGTCTTCCAGACCGAACTCGGCCAGTTCAACGTCGAGATGAACGTCGAGCCCGGGCCGCTGAGCGGCGACGCCACTCTCGAACTCGAGGAGTCTCTCCGATCCTCGCTGCGTCGTGCCGCCGACCGGATGCACCGGCACAACGCCCAGCTCGTGATGATCGGGATGCTCCCCACCCTCGAACTCGACCACCTCGGGCGAGACCGCATCACCGCCAACCCGCGTTACGAGGCTCTCAACGAGCAGATCTTCGCGGCGCGCGGAGAAGACCTCGAACTCGACCTGGACGGTGTGCCCCTTCCAGGGACCGACGAAGTCGAATCTCTTCGGGAAGACATGAATTCGGTGGTCCCGGAGGCGGCGTGCACGTCGTTGCAGTTGCACCTGCGGGTCGCGCCCGAGGATTTCGCCCCGCACTGGAATGCGGCCCAGTGTCTCGCCGGCGTCCAGGTCGCGCTCGGGGCCAACTCCCCGTTCTTCGCAGGCAAGTCGCTGTGGCACGAGAGCCGCATCCCACTGTTCGCGCAGGCCACCGATACCCGCCCCTTCGAGTTGAAGAACCAGGGCGTGCGCCCCCGGGTGTGGTTCGGCGAGCGCTGGATCGACTCTCCCCTCGACCTCTTCGAAGAGAACTCCCGCTACTTCACGGCGTTGCTGCCAGAGGTAGGCGATTCGGATCCGATGACCGAACTCGACGCGGGCCTGGTTCCCGAACTGCGGGAACTCCAGATGCACAACGGCACGATCTACCGCTGGAACCGTCCGGTGTACGACATCAGCGATGGGCAGGCCCACCTGCGGGTCGAGAACCGCGTGTTGCCTGCCGGACCCACGGTGCTCGACACGATGGCGAACGCGGCGTTCTACTACGGTGCTCTGCGCGCGCTCGTGGACGCCGATGAACCGCTCTGGCGTCAGATGAGTTTCGACGCGGCAGAGAAGAATCTGGTCCTCGGCGCGAAGTTCGGCCTCGACGCCAAGCTGTATTGGCCCAAGATCGGCTGGGTTGCTGCCGACGAACTCGTCCTGCGGTGCCTGCTTCCCCTGGCGGACAAGGGCCTCGAATCGTACGGCTTGTCGTCGAAAGCCCGCGATCGGTACCTCGGGATCATCGAGGGACGCTGCATCAATCGGCGTACCGGCGCGGCGTGGCAGCGCGAGCAGGTGGCCTGGCGCGAAGCTGCGGGCGAAGATCGTCGTACCGCGCTCCGGGGAATGATGAGCGATTACCTGGCGAACATGTTGCAGGGCAATCCCGTTCATCAATGGGACTGACATCCTGCGCATTCGGCGTGGTGCGTGTTCAGATCTCGAGGGAGCGGGTGACCACGACATCCGGTTGCACCACAACCCGATCCGTGGGCGGCTCGTATCCGGGAACCACCGACAGGTCGCCGGAGCGATCGGCGACGCGGACACCGACCCGGTCCGCGAGCACCCCCAGGGTGAGCGTCACCTCGATGCCGTTCGGTCCCGGCGCCCAGAACACGAAACCGAAGTCGGAAGACGGCTCGGCCCGCTGACCGTCGACGGTCGCGCCGTGCACGGTCGCCGTCGTGTCGTCGACCCACAACCCCACGGCAGGAGCCCCTCGGGGAGACGACAAGCGCAGGCGCAGTTCACGTGCCCCGCCCGCGCTCTTGTCCTCGAGCACCTCGATGTCCGGCGGAAGCAGACCGGACACGGGCGCAGGGCCCTGCGACAGGTTCTGGTTCCCCCGCCAGGGAAACAGTTCCGGGAGCGGTGAAGCGGGCGCGGAAAGCAACGCCGCGCTCCATGCGGACCGAGGTTTGTCCGGCGACGCCCAGGTCGCCGTGCCGCTGTCGGTGTCGAGGGCGTACCAGAGGTACTCCTGGCGGGGATCCGTCGCCCCGTCACGATTGACGAAACCGGCTGCCGCCGTGCACGCCGCGACGAGGACGAGGCTGGTGACCGCCGACAATCGGACCGGAGCCGACCGCAGAACCGGCTCCCACAGCGGCAACGTCGCGGCGAACGTGATCGCGACGAAGACGCCGGCGGCGGGCGCACCCGCAACCAGTCCCGCGTCGAACGACAGGAGCGCTCCCCGGATGCTGAGCACGGATCCGGGGAGCACACCCAAGGTGAGTATTGCGAGACGCCACCCGAGTGCCCCGGCGGGCAGGGCGAGCGTGAACAGAACGGCCAGCACCGTGGGAAGACCGGGCAGCACCAGCGCCGACGCGACCCCCGGAAAAGGCGTCCCCAAAATGGCGAGCACCGCCGCGGTGAGGAAGAACCCGCAGGTCGTTGCCGGGCCGGGCATACGTCGCCGCAGCGCGGCAAAGAGCACGACGAGAACTCCCAGTGCCGCAACGACAGCGGCGACCTGGAACAGTCCGGGACGGTACGGTTCCTCGGCGACGGGTGACGCCATCCCCGGTGCCACCTGTTGCGCGAGCCACCACGGAAGCCAGGCGAGAGCAGCGGCCGCGATCAGTCCGGCGAGTGCCACCGCGCCGGTCCCGAGAATCTGCCCGGGCGTCGCTTCGCGGCGACGCACTCGCACGGCCACGAGTACGGCGACCGCGACCACGAGCAGGATCGCGCCGGCCACTTCCACCCAGCGCGGGTAGTGGAGCAGGCCCCACGGCACCAGCGAGACGACTTCGTTGCGTGCGTCGTCGAGCGCCGCCAGGTCTGTGTCCGCGAGAATCCGGGCGGTGGCCAGGGAGGTCTCGCCCATCTGCTGTAGCGACGCCTGGCTCAGTCGATCCGGGGTGTCGAGCGGGCTGTGGTAGTAGGCGGAACCCGCGGCGATCGCCGTGTCGAACCCGGCGAAGCCCGTGTCGGCGAAGTTGCGGAAGTCGGTGTCGTTGGGGAGCGCCTCGAACGCCAGCTGGGTCAGTGAATCCGCTTCCGCCCACGGAGAGCGGGTGAGCGCGTCGAGCAGCCCGCCGTTCGGCGAAGTCATCCGGAATGTCGTCGGGGTCCCCGTGTTGCCGCGGGCCTCGTGGTTGAGCACGACCGTGGGGCCGAGCGCCGGCGAACGCGACCGGGCGAAAACCTGAGAACCGAGCAGCCCGTTTTCCTCACCGTCGGTGATCAGCACCATGATGTCGTTGCGCGGTGCGGGTCCTGCGCCGAGCGCTCGCGCCGTTTCCAGGGCGGTGCTCACGCCGATCCCGTCGTCGCCCGCTCCCGGCGACCCGACCACCGTGTCGTAATGCGCAGCCAGCACAACGGTTCCCGTCGGATCGGAACCGGGGATCATCGCGATGATGTTTCCGACCCTTGCCCCGCGTTGTCCGGGCGGATCGTTGTTCGTGGTCCACCCGACGCCGGACTGAATCGTGGTGCGCCAACCGAGTCCCTGGAGGTTCGAGACGAGATAGTCACGGGCAGAAGTGTGTTCCGGCGTGCCCGGAACACGCGGCGTCACAGCGATCGTCTCGATATGGGAGGCGGCGCGACCGGCGCTGAACACATCGGCCGGAGCATCGGAAGCGAGTGGTGAAGGGGGAGAAGGGAGCACCGCGGCGGCGAAGCCGATGAGCAGAATGCTCAGGAGTGCGAGCAGACTCGCGCCTCGGGGCAGGCTCGGTGATCGGTCGACGCCCGTATCCATGGCGCGAGCCTAGCCGGGGAAGAGTCGCATTGTGTGCCGGACGACCGTCCCGGACCGTGCGGCTGCGCCGGACCCTGCTCCGGTACCGCGCGATCGGTCTCGCGCCCTGCGGTCGGGTCGGGCTTCGGCTCTGCGGCGCAGGGGATTCAGCGTCGGCTGTCGGCTTTGCTGCCTCGGCGACGTAACAGGCGGGTCAGCAAACGTCCGCTCTGCTCGAGTGACAGATCCGGCAGATATGCGTGACCGACAGCGATTCCGATTGCGGGAAGAGCGGTGGCGTCGGGGAACACCATGTACAGGGGCCGGTAACGGGGTTGGAACTTGGCCTTGAAGACCAGCAGTGACCGGAAACCGTAGACGGGCTCGAGTGTGCGTCCCAGCAGATCGAGCAGCGGGTCGAGGGCGCCTCGGTCGACGTCGGATTCGCCGTCGTCGGCATTTGCCAGCGGCGCACCCGACAAGCTCAGGAATTCGATGCCTTCCTGCTGGGCGAGCAGCGCTGCCGACGCGATGAGGAATTCGATCGCCACCGGAAAACCGTCGGAGCGACGACGCATGAAGTCCAGCGTCAGGCCGACGAGCGCGCCGTTGCGGTACACCGGCATCCACGAGGTCACCGCGTGGACGTGTCCGTCCGGCCCGATCGCCGGCAGCAGACGGACCTCCGGATCGGAAAGCTCGTCGAGTCCGCCCAGGGTGAAACCCATTTCCGGCAGCCCCTTGTCGGCGACCCACTCCTCGGAGATGTCGACGATCTGCTCTTTCACCGACAGCGGCGCATCGGCGAACGTGGTCCACGCCGCCTCGATTCCCTGTTTGTGCGCGCGATTGAGTGCGGTGCGCACATCCTGGAACTTCTTCCCCTTGAACGCGAGGTCGGGTAGGTCGACGACGGTTTCTTCCGCCACCTGCAGCCGGCTCCAGCCGTGCTCGCGCGCGATCGACGCGATGTCCTTGCCGACGGAATAGAAGCAGGGAGTCCACCCGTTTCCGAGGCAAAAGGCTGCGAACTGGTCGACCGCCGGACCGAGGGAGTCGTGATCACCGAGGGGGCCACCCGTCGTCAGGGCGACTCCGGAATGCACGCGATACGCCACGGCGTGTCGTCCGTCGGCGGTGAACCAGTAGCTGTTTCCCGGCCAGGTGCTCATCCACGACATCGAGTCCCCGCCTGGGGAGTGCAGCAACTCCCGGACCCTGTGTTCGCCGCCGAGGTCGTGCTCCGCGGACGGGGCGAGGAAACTGCGAAGTACGAGCAGGCAGAACGTTGCCCAGACGACCACGCCGATCCACTCGAACAACAGCGTGGCACCGGCTGTCAGTGGCATCACGGGTGGTTCGAAGAGTTGGAGGTAGACCGGGGGCAACAGGCGCCTCGGAGCGTCGCGCAGCAGTGTCCCTACTCCGGGGTCCCGGTCGAACCCGTCCGAGAGTGCCGTACCCAGAACCAGGTAGATGACCAGCGCCGTGGCCGCCGCCGCGAGTGTCCCCGTCCAGACGCGCCGATACGTGCCGCGTCGGGCACGCACGTCGAACAACGGTCGTGTGACCAGCAGCAGGGCGAGCACCGCGAGTAGCGGAAGCAGCGGGATCCACTCGCCGTAGATCGAATTGTGCCGGTGAACGCCGTACAGGATCGATCGTGCCTCGTCCTGCTCGGTGATCCGCACGAGCACACTCGCGGCCGTCACTGCCACGAGCGCGAGATGCCCGTACACCGACAACAGCCACGCGGCGTGCCGGCCGCGGCGTAGTCCTTCGGCCGCGACGAGCAGCAGGGCCGAGGGCATCAGGTTCATCACCACCGGGCCGATCCCGGACAGGCGCAGAGCTTGCTGCCCCTTTCTGCATTCGTCGTGCAGCGCGGGGTCGGCGCACACGTCGAGCAGTTCCCTGGGGCTGTAGGGAACCTGGTCGAACAACTCGCGTAGTGCGGACAGTGGACCGATGGCGTGTGGCGAGAACGCGGCAAGGATCGGCCCGAGAACTCCGGCAGCGACAACAAGAGCGACGAGCGTGCGGCGTTCGCGGATGGTGCCGCCGAGTACCGGACTGCGGGCGGAGCGCCCGAACAGAACGGGTCCGACCAGCAGCCCGACGACCGCGACGCACAAGCGTGTGAGGTCCTGCAGATGTCCGGCGAACAGGACCGTGGTCACCAGGATCACCAGCACCAGGGTGCGGATCCGCCGTCTCCACAAGGTGTTCATCGCCGCGGTTGCGGCGAGCAAGGTACCGAGAATCCAGGGAAGCGGGTCCTGGGTGAGGTGATTGTGCAGTTCCGAACCCCACGAATCGGAGACCTCCGACACGAGCAGTGCCGCGGCGACGGCCAGAGCGGTACCCGCTCCCTGCGAGACGAAGGCCGCGACGGCGAAACGGCGACTGCCGATCCGGTACTCGACCGGGACTGCGATCAGCAGAACGGCGAGGCCGGTCACCAGGTATTCGCTGAGCCCCGAGGCGAACAGCCCGGAGGTCCACAACGACCACACGTGACCGTCACCGAGGCTGGGGACACCTGCCGAGATCCGGGAAGCCAGTTCGGGTGACGGGCCCTTCGTCAACGAGCCGGTGACCACCGCGAAAAACCAGATCACCGCCACCATCGCAAGGGATACCGGCGCTCGGCGCAGGGCCGAGCCCACACCCGTCATGCGGGGCTGAGGCCGAGTCGTTCGCACAGCCACGGCACCTCCTTCTCGAGTCCGGCGGACCACACCGAGAAGTCGTGGGCACCCGGGACTTCGGTGAGATGGACATCTATTCCGGCTGCTTTCGCGGCCGCCGCCAACTGTTCGATACCACCGCGGAAGTCGTTGTCGGAGCTTCCCACTACGAATGCACCGGCGGAGTCGGGATACCGATTCTTCGCGAGCAGGTCTGCGGGATTGTTGCGCGCGAAGGCATCGGCGTCACCGCCGAACACGTCGCGGATGGTGGCGTCCCTGTTGCCGAGAGTCGGCTCGGCCTGTCCTGAGAGGTCGAGAAAAGTCGGGTACACATCCGGCCGGGTGAGTGCGAGTTGAAGTGAGCACGTGCCCCCATAGGACAGGCCGCCCACGGCCCATGCCCGCGGATCCGGGTTCACCTGCAGGTTGGAGCGAACCCAGGCGGGCACATCGACCGCGAGATACGTTGCGGCGTTGCCCAGGTGGGAGTCGACGCAGAGGGGGTTGGCGAATTGTCCGCCGGTGCCGTCGGCGAGTACGACGACCGGCGCCAGTCCGCGGTTTCCGGCCGCATAGGCGTCCATGGTGCGGGTCAGTTTGCCGCCGACCAGCCAGTCCTCGGTGCTCCCCGGTTGGCCGGCGAGCAGGACGAGTACCGGCAGGTCGGGCCGCGGCGTGGCGAAGTATGCGGGCGGAAGATAGATCCGCGCGTCCCGGGCGGAGAATCCCGAAACGGCACCGGGAACAGCCGCGACGGCGACGGCACCGGTGGTCGGCAGATCGGGGGGCGGGGTCCAGTTTCCGAGGTTCGGAGGACCCCCGTCGGGCTCCGGTTGCGGTGCCAGCGTCGCATCGAACGGGACGGTCCGATAATTGCTGATGCCGAGCGCGGCGCGCACCGTCGGATAGGCATCGAACTGCGCGTTGATTCCACCCGCCGCGCAGACGCACACCACGACGGCGGTCAGCACAAGGCCGGTGACGATCAGCGGACGGCGCCGGTCGCGGCGTCGGACGAAGTAGCGGCCGGTCAGCAGTGCGAGTGCCAGGACTGCCGCGCTCGACCAGACGTAGACGATCTTGGGCAGGGGATCGGGGAACGGCCGCCACACCACCTCCACCACGAGCGCCGCGAGCCCGACCACCGCCACTGTGACAACGGCCGCCGCAGCGAGGCCGGTGAGCAGCCAGCGGCGATTCCGCCGCGCAGCGAGAACGAGCAGGCCCGCCACCGTGGCCACAGCAAAGAACGCGACTGCGCCCGTCATGGTGATCTGCAGATCGAGAACTCTCTCGGCGAGCCCGCTCCACGGCATGACGCTCAGTATGGGATATGCCGGGCCGGGGCGCGGCGATCGCTGGGCAACTCGCGTGTGAACGCGGTCCTCGTGGTGCGGTCACAACACCAGCCACAGGGCGAATACTGCGCAGACCAGCGTCGTCGGTACCGTCATCAGACCCAGCACGGTGAAGGTGCCCAGCTTCGGGGGTTCGCCGACCCGCGTGACGACCCGTCGCCACAGCATCGTGGCCAGCGATCCCGTGTAGGTGAGGTTCGGCCCCAGATTCACCCCGAGCAGCATCGCCAGCAGCAACCCCGTGGACGGGGACGGACCCAGTGCGGCGACCAGCAGCAGAGTCGCGGGCAGATTGTTCACGAGGTTCGCCGCGACCGCCGCGATCGCGGCCATCGCCAGCAGCGCGGGCAACGATTCGCCCGTCGGAAGAAAGGCAGCCGCCGTGT
>JAEZDV010000289.1 GCA_023417985.1 Actinomycetes bacterium
TCATTGAACATCAAGCGTCTGATGGACATCGGATGCTACCGCGGAATCCGTCACCGTTCAGGCCTGCCACTTCGTGGACAGCGTACCAAGAACAACTCACGGACTAGAAAAGGTAAGCGTAAAACTGTTGCTAACAAGAAAAAAGCAACTAAATAATAATTAGAAATGGCTAAAGCAACAGCAAAAAAACGTAAGGTTGTAGTTGAATCTACAGGCGAAGCTCACGTAAGCGCCACTTTCAATAACATCATCATTTCTTTGACAAACAAGAAAGGTGAAGTTATCTCTTGGTCGTCTGCAGGTAAGATGGGATTCCGTGGTTCTAAAAAGAACACGCCGTATGCCGCTCAAATGGCAGCCGAAGACGCAAGCAAAGTAGCTCTTGAAGCCGGACTGAAAAAAGTAAAGGTATACGTTAAAGGACCGGGTAACGGACGTGAGTCTGCCATCCGTTCACTCCACAACGGAGGGATCGAGGTGACTGAAATCATCGACGTAACTCCGATGCCGCACAACGGATGCCGTCCGCCAAAACGCAGAAGAGTATAATCTCACAAAGCAAAAGTCAGTTCAAAATCACTTGAACGACTTTTTGCTTTATATCAACCATCCGCTATCGGAGGCTGATTCAATAAGTAAATTTTTTAGTATAACCGGAGCAGAGATGGGTTATCGGAGGATATAGACCTGAATTCATAACTCCTGTTCCAATAATTTTTAACAATGGCAAGATATACTGGTCCAAAAACAAAAATCGCCCGTAAGTTCGGTGAAGCGATCTTTGGTGATGACAAAGCCTTCGAAAAACGGAGCTACCCTCCAGGGCAACACGGCCTGGCTAAAAAGCGGGGTAAAAAATCTGAGTACGCTATCCAGTTGATGGAGAAGCAAAAAGCTAAATACACTTACGGTATCCTCGAGAAGCAATTCCGTGGACTGTTCGAGAAAGCTTCGGCTGCTCGTGGTGTAACCGGTGAAGTACTCATCCAATTGTGTGAATCACGTCTTGACAACGTAGTTTTCCGTATGGGAATTGCTTCTTCACGTCGCGCTGCACGTCAAATCGTATCACACCGTCACATTACCGTTAACGGCGAAGTGGTAAACATTCCGTCGTACCACCTGAAACCTGGTGACAAAGTAGCTGTACGCGAAAAATCAAAATCTCTCGAGAGCATTGAGCGTTCGCTGGCTAACTCAAGCCACGTTTACGAGTGGATTACCTGGAACAACGACCAAAAAGAAGGTACGTTCGTTTCGGTTCCGGCTAGGCTGCAGGTTCCTGAAAACATCAAGGAGCAGCTTATCGTCGAATTGTACAACAAGTAATAACTGATTAGTCCTAACAATTTATGGCAATTTTTAATTTTCAAAAACCCGATAAGGTTATCATGATCGATTCAACCGATTTCGAAGGGAAGTTTGAATTCCGCCCTTTGGAACCTGGCTATGGATTGACCGTAGGTAACGCGCTTCGGAGAGTTTTGCTTTCTGCCCTGGAAGGATACGCTATCACATCGGTGCGTATTGAAGGCGTTGACCACGAGTTCACGACTATCTCAGGAGTGGTTGAAGACGTAACCGAAATCATCCTGAACCTGAAACAGGTGCGTTTCAAACGCCAGATTGAGGATGTCGACAACGAATCAGTAACCATTTCAGTATCGGGCAAAGACCAGCTGACTGCTGGTGATTTCCAAAAGTTCATCTCAGGTTTCCAGGTCCTCAACCCTGAACTGGTGATCTGCAACATGGACAGCAAAATCAGCCTGAACATGGAGTTGACCATCGAGAAAGGACGCGGATACGTTCCAGCCGAGGAAAACAAAAAGCAGAACGCACCAATCGGTACGATCTTTACCGATTCGATCTATACTCCCGTGAAAAACGTGAAGTACAGCATCGAAAACTATCGTGTAGAGCAAAAGACCGACTACGAGAAGCTGGTTTTTGAAATCAAAACCGACGGTTCAATCGCGCCGAAAGATGCATTGACCGAGGCTGCCAAGGTACTGATTCACCACTTTATGTTGTTCTCTGACGAGCGCATCACGCTTGAGGCAGACGAAATTGCACAGACCGAGTCTTACGACGAAGAGTCACTGCACATGCGTCAGCTCCTGAAGACCAAACTCGTCGACATGGACCTTTCAGTTCGCGCCCTTAACTGCCTTAAAGCAGCCGAGGTTGAAACCCTTGGAGATTTGGTGTCGTTCAACAAGAATGACCTTATGAAATTCCGCAACTTTGGTAAGAAGTCGCTTACTGAGCTCGACGAGCTGGTAGCTAACAAGAACCTGACTTTCGGAATGGATCTTAGCAAGTACAAATTAGATAAAGACTAGTCCGGAGACTAGGTAAAATACAGAGTAATGAGACACGGAAAGAAAATTAATCACCTGAGCAGACAGAGCGGTCACCGCAAACTGATGCTGGCTAACATGGCCTGCTCGCTGATTGAGCACAAGCGCATCAACACTACTGTTGCCAAGGCTAAAGCTTTGAAGCAATATGTTGAGCCACTGGTAACAAAATCAAAAGAAGATACTACCCACAACCGTCGTATGGTGTTCGCTTCATTGCGTAACAAATACGCTGTTGCTGAACTGTTCCGCGATGTAGCTCCAAAAGTGGGCGACCGTCCGGGAGGTTACACCCGTATCATCAAGTTGGGTAACCGTTTGGGAGATAACGCTGATATGGCGATGATCGAACTGGTTGACTTTAACGAGATTTACAAAGGTGGTAAGAAAGAGGAGAAAAAAGGCCGTAGCCGTCGTGGTGGTAAAGCGAAAGCTGGTGCTACTACAGCTCCTAAAGCTGAGGAAACCAAAGTTGAAACTCCAGCAGTTGAAGAGCCAATCGTTGACGCTCCTGAATCTGCAGTTGCAATTGAGGAAACTCAGGTTGAAAACACTGCTCCTGAAGCATCAGCTGAAGGAACTGAAGAGAAGAAAGAAGAATAGTATTTTTCTTTTTAAATACGAAAAGGACAGGCGGGAGCTTGTCCTTTTTTTTTGGCCTTGGGTTTTGGTGGTAGTGAGGATGCCGAGACTCTTGGAACTAATCGCTCATTACTGTTACCGCCTTCTGACGATTTTATCTCAAATCCCGACGGTTTTCCGTCGCCGACCGACGTATATTCATCCGCTGCTACCTATTGGGGAATATTCGCTAATCTTGCCATGCGGTAGGTTCGGCCCGTACTGAAAACCATGTATGGGCACCATCACTAACCTGCTGAAAATAAATTTTCTATCATTTGTCAAACGAGTGACTATTTAATTAGTTTTGTGCGATTTTTTTTACGACGTTATTTTATCAATCAATTAAACCAAAACACTTGAAACACCATTATTTTTCCCAGGGAAATGCGCCGTATCGCGGCCGTTATGCCCAGTACTTGACTTTAATCTTCTTACTGGTTTTCCAGACTGCTTTTTGCCAAGTCACGGTTCCGGCGGGAAACACGTACACTTCAGTTAATGAGCGTCCGTTGGGATGTTCTTATGCGCACGACCGCGTTGCATCGATTTACAACGCTGCCGAACTCAACATTCCCGCAGGCGCTACCATCACGGGCATCCGCTATTACATGCAGGCTTCGGACGGCACGCCAAAAAACACGCCGATTAAACTTTGTATGAGCAACGCCGGCTCAGGCTCGGGCGGATATACGTCGATGATTTATTCAAATGTCTATTCAGCGTCGGCTGTGGTGTATTCCGGGACATTGCCAGCCTCCAGTTTCCAGGTGGGTCAGTGGATTTACATTCCGTTTCAGACTCCCTTTACCTATTCGGGAAACAACATTCAGGTTGTGGTCGAAACCAACGCTGGTACCAACAACACGGAATTTTCGGATTCGAAACAATTCAGATGGTCCGCGGGATCGAACAACTGCTCCATGACCTGGTATGCATTCAGTTCTCCGTTTAACAACAACCAATATGGCGTGCCCCAGAGCCGAAAGCCGAACATCCAACTATTTTACACCATGGCAGGATCGGCGGGAAATGTGTCGCACGACAACGCCGCCATTGTCGCGTCTGAAAATACTTCAGCTTCTTTTATCGTAAACCGCAACGGTGGTTCGACCGGCGCAATATCGGTCAACTATGCTACAAACGACGGAACTGCCATAGCAGGCCTAGATTACACGGCCGTTTCGGGAACTTTGACATGGGCAGACGGAGACAGTACGCCGAAAGTGATAAGTGTCCCGATCAATGCCGATTTTGTTTTGGATGATGCCGAAACGCTGACTTTGACACTTTCAAATCCCGTAGGGACTACCATCGCAAATGGCGAAACCAGCCGTCTGACGATTACCGATGTGCTGCCTCCGATGCAGGGAACTTATACGGTTGGTGTAGGAGGTGACTATCCATCACTTACGAATGCCGGCGGAATTTTCCAGCAAATCAACACCCGAATTGCGGGAGTTTCGGGACCGATTACCATCAACATCATTTCCGATCTTACGGGCGAAACCGGAAATATAGCCCTGAATCAAATTGGCGGTGGTCATCCCGTTTTGATTCAGCCTTATGGCGGGCCGCGAACTGTAACGGGTTCTGTCAGTAACAGTGCGGCCAATTATGGCCTAATCCGCTTTGAGGGCGCCGACAACGTTACCATCAACGGATCGCTCGCCGGCGCAACGGCTCCGAGTTGCCAGATTGGTGGCGACGCTTCATTGCGACAGCTTACTTTTGTCAATAATACCGCGGGAGTTTCAGGAACCATTTTGTTTCAATCGGGAACCAACGGTGCGTACAACAACACCGTTAAAAACGTAAATGTGGTCGGCGGTTCGGTAAGCAGCGCTTACGGGATTTGGTATCGGGTGTTTCCGCACAGCACGCAAGTACCTTCGGAAGTCAATAACCAGAACGGCCGCGTTGAAAACTGTTCGTTCAAAAAGGCTGCGTATGGGATTTATTCGGCGGGATCGACCGTTTCCAATCCAAGCACCAATCTTGTTATTACGCAAAACGATATTACCGCTACCGGACTCGAGAGGGTGTCAACCGCAGGAATATTTATCGCAAACGAAACCAATCCACAGGTAACTTTCAACAAAGTTTATGTCAACAATACCTCGGGCAGCAACAGTGAGACCGTGGGAATCGGCGTCGGAACCGGAACTGCCAATGGAAACAGCGTTAACAGTGGCGGGATCAGCGGTGCCTTGGTGGCCAACAACTGGATTACGGGAGTTGTCAGTACGGTAGATCTTGGCGGTGCCGCGGTGGGAATCGGAATTTCAGGAACCGCGACGGGTAATCCGAACGTTGTCCAGAACAACATGATCAGCAACGTATCGGGACTTTCGCAATATAATTATCACGTAGCCGGAATTTGGGTTACGGGCGCAGTCGCATCAGTCACCAAACTCTATAACAACACCATTCACTTATACGGCGATCGCGGGTCAAGGACGAACCAGTCGCCAAGTTACGGCATTGGACTTTCAGGACTTGATCCGTTTCTCGAAATGAGGAACAACATTGTTTCGACAACCCAGATCGCTACAGGCGGCGGTGCGGTAAAAACCTACGCATTCGGCACAAAGAGCACGACCTTTGAAAACCTTGTTGCCAGCAATAACGTATTCTACAGTGCTGGTGTACAGGACGGAGGCTTCCGTTCAGGCGGTCTTTCAAACAACCAAGGAATAGATTATGCAACTTTAGCCGCCTGGCAGACTGCCACCGGCCAAGAGGCAAACTCAATTGAGGTGCAACCCGTTTTCGCAGCTCCTACCGATTTGCACCTCGTCGCCGGAAGCAATACGGCCATCGACGGGATCGGAATGCCGATTGCCAGCGTGACGAACGATTTCGACTGCCAGCCCAGAAATGCGACCAACCCCACGCCGGGTGCAGACGAAACCAATATAAGCGGATTCCTCATCTCAGCTTCGGCGGGAACAAACGGAACAATTTCCCCTGCCGGAACGACCACCGTCGCCAGCAATATGAGCCAAATCTATACGATCACGCCAAGCTGTGGCTACGCAGTTGCAGATGTTTTGGTTGATGGTGTCTCGCAAGGAGCCATAACGACCTATACCTTTGCCAATGTAACGGCAAACCATACGATCAGCGCCACGTTTTCGGCAACCGTTCCTACCATTACGGCATCGGGCCCTACGACATTTTGCCAAGGCGGAAGCGTAACCCTGACTTCATCATCGGCAGCCGGAAACGTCTGGTCAAACGGCGCAACAACGCCGTCGATCACAGTTTCAGATGCAGGTTCTTATACGGTTTCAGTCAATAACGGATCATGTACATCGGCTCCATCACTCGCGACAGTCGTTACCATTATCC
>JAEZDV010000328.1 GCA_023417985.1 Actinomycetes bacterium
ACAATCCCAAATCGAGCTCCGCTCGGGAACTCAGGTGAACCGGGCCAGGATCGAGTGAACCGCCTGGGTGACGGTCATCCGGTCATAGGTCTGCACGAACTCGAAGGTGCGCTCCAGGTCGGGACCCGCGTCGTGCTGGTCGCGCGCGGAGAGCAGGGCGGCGAAGTGCGGGCCCAGGACCGCGACGTTCCACTCGTTGATCAGGTCGTCCTCGGGATCCAGCGGTGCGCGGTGCACGTTGCCGTCCCGCACGTCGGGGAGCCCGACGCCGTAGACGCCGGCCAGGCCGGTCTTGGCCGACATCTCCCGCCACCGCTTGGCGGTGCGCGGGGTGAAGTGCTCGGCGAACTGGAAGGTGCCCAGGACGATGGCGGCGCCCCCGATCGCGGCCTGGTGCTCCAGGGCCTTGCTCATCTCGATCAGCAGACGCTTGTTGCCCATGCGCGGCTCGATCGAGGTCGACGCGATGCGGTACGGCGTCGACTTGTCCGGGTCGGGCGTCGTCCACACCGGCATGTCCGGCAGCGGCACGATGGTCCGCGTCGCGAGCGTCGAGGGATCGGCCACCGGGGGATACAGGTCGCCGATACCGAAGGCAGCTCCCATCGTCTGTGCGGTGACGCGAGCCGACTCGTCGTCGACGCCCTCGGCGATCACCACGGCGTGACTTCGTTCGGTGTGCGCGGCCAGCGCGTGCGCGAGGTGGGCGGCATCGGCGGTGGCCTGCTTGGACAGGAGTTCGGCGCCGGTCACGATGATGTCTGGTTCGACGAGTGAGAGAAGGGTCGCGGCGTGTTCGCTGCGGACCAGGCCGTCGACGCAGATGATCTTGCCTGCCGCACGGGCGCGCGCGACCCGGGCGAGCGTGCGCTGCGGGCTGCGTTCGACGGCGTCCGGGAGAACCATCATCACGTGACGCTCGAGCGTACGGGTCGTCTCGGCGTCGAGGTTGTCGATCAGCTCGAGATCGAGGTTGACCAGCAACGGAAGGATCTTCGCCAGGGACTGCGCACGGGGGCTGGCAGCCATCTTGCGCTTGCGTTCGTCCAGAACCGGATGCTCTTCGACGAGGCGCGCGGCCCGTTTGAGGGCGGCTGCGGTGGCGAGACGGGTTCCGGCGGGTCCACGGAGCTGCAGTTCGACGGCGGCCAGCGCCCCGTCCGACAGCCGGCACACCGGCGCGAACTGCATGTGGAGCTCCAGATCGTCGAACAGCGTGAATGATCGTGTTTCGGCCACACGTACCTCCCCGTCAGAGCGAGGTACGCCCCGATCGATCCGGCGGACGCAATTGTCTTCACATCCTGTTCACGGCCTAAGCCTGTGCTCAGAGTAACAGTGCGTCGTCGAAAGGACGTGCGACAGCACCCGCAGCACAGCGAGAGTTCAACTCTCGCAAAGTGATCGGGTGGAAAGGGGAAACCGCGGCCGCGGGGGTGGTGAGGCGGCCGCGACCGCGGTTCCGGTGCGGGACCGGGGGAGGGCCCGCACCCGGTCTAGCGGTCAGCGCGCGGCATCGGCGGCTTCCTTCTCGCCGCTGGCACCGGAGTGCTTGAGCTCGCCGGTGTAGCTCTCGAGATGGGCGCGGACGAACCACTGGAACTTCTCGAGTTCGGCGGTCTGGCCGATCAGAACGTCCTCGGTGATCGGGTCGATCTTGCCGATCTTCTCGATCGCGTCTCGGTGCGAGGTGATGAAACCTTCGTAGACGAGGTCGAGGGCGCCGAGATGTGCCTGCGCGGTGTCGCGACCGATGGAGTAGTCGCTCCACGAGCGGTCGGACTCGATCGCCTTGGCGGTGCCCTTGGGAGACGAACCGAGGGTCGCGATGCGCTCGGCGACGGTGTCGGCGTAACCGCGGACGAGCTCGACCTGCGGGTCGATCATCTCGTGCACGCCGATGAAGTTCGCGCCCACCACGTTCCAGTGGATGTGCTTGAGGGTGAGGTGCAGGTCGTTCAGTGCGCTGAGACGCTCCTGCAGGATCCCGGCCACCTAATCGGCCGAGTCCGTGCTGAGTCCTGGTGCCGTGAATTTACTCATGACCCGACGCTAGGCCGCGGTCACGGTCGGATCGAGGGGCCCGGGAGATGAGTGACGCAACCGAGATTGGAGATCACGGTGCGGTAACGAACGGGGTGCGACGGGTTTCGACGGGGATGTGGTGGGTAAAACCGCCACACCCCCGTCGGCCCAGGTCAGAGGCTGTCAGTAGCCGCTGGATCTCATCGGCGCGGGGTCGTACAGCCCCGAGCGTCGTGCCTCGCCGAGCTCTATCTCGGCGGGCGGCGCCGGGATGATCTCGGTGAATCGCTGCAGACCGCCCCAGTCACGTCCCCAGTTGTTGCGCAGGTACGTCGGCATCAGTGTCGGACGCAGCATCGCCTCGGTGATGCCCAACGGTCCGCCCGCGGTGCCTGACATCCAGGTCTGGCTGTTCTTCCGGGTGGCCTCGGCGTCGGGCATGATCCGCCACTTCGGCACCTCGAGCACACCGTGCCGCACCTTCATCGGCTGCTGGCAGGGGAAGACCAGACCGGGCAGCCAGTCGATGAACACCGGATCGGTCCGGCCGACGACCTCGTCGAGCGTCGCGAGCTTGCTGA
>JAEZDV010000329.1 GCA_023417985.1 Actinomycetes bacterium
GTGCCGAGGCAGTCGATCAGCAGCGGTTCGGTCGCCGCGCGCAAGACCGCGCTGACGTCCGAAGTCTCCACCGTCGACCACGATTCGGGTCGCCGCTCGCGGTGCAGCGCAACCCGCTGTGCCCATTCGGTGTCGCCTGCACGGGTTCCACCGGTCGCGACGTAGGTGACAGCCCGGTACGAGGCGAGCAGTTCTTCGGCGTGCCGTGATTTGCCGGAACGCACACCCCCGAGGACGAGCGTCCGGTGTGCCGGCTCGACTTTCTCCCCTACACGCACCACCTCTCCGTCGGTGCCGGGCCGGGCGCCGTACTCCCGCAGTCTCTCCCGCAGCCGGGTGATCGGTGGGTTGTGGTGGCCGAGGTGCACCGCGAGCACCTCCGTGGTGTCGGTGGCGGCGCCGCACCGGCGCAGTGCGGAGACGGTGTCGGCGAATTCGGGCAGTCCGTGGTGCCCCGATCCCGGATCGGAACGGTCACCGAAGGTCTCTTCGAGGAACACCGCGTCGAATCGCGCATCCCGAACGGCGTCGAACCACACGGGCGGAAGCGGGCCGGTGTCGCACGCCCACAGGATGCGGGAACCGTCCGGGCCGGTCAGGTCGTAGAGCACCGCGTCGCCCTCGCGGAACACCCGGTGCCGCGCCGGGAGAACACGCACCGCATAGCTGCCGACGGTGAGCGTGTCGCCCGCCCGGACCGGCACGAACCGGACCGGATCGTCCGGGCCGATCCACGGCCGGCATGCGTCGAGCGCATCCTCCGGACCCACCACCTCGACGAGGTGTCCTGCCTCGACCCAGGAGCGGAACAGCAGCGCCTGGGGCCCTAGGTGGTCGGCGTGGGCGTGGGTGAGCAGGATGTGGCGTACACCCGCGAGGGTCCGTCCGAGGCGCACCGCGGCGCGGGGGGCTTCGGGTCCGCAGTCGAGCATGAGCACGTCGTCGATCAGCGCGGCGGTTTGCCCACGTATGTCGCCGCGACGTGCGGCATCGCGGCAGGAGGCGCACTCGCAGAAGGGGTTGGGCCAGCCGTCCGCGGCCCCTGTGCCGAGCAGCATCACGTCCATCACGGTGCCTTCCACTCGTCGCGAAGCGGGAGCACGGCACGCCCGGCGGGCCGGTCGAGGATCTCGACCCGCGCCCCGTAGACCTGCTCTATCCGGTCGACCGTGAGCACTGCGGCGGGCGTTCCGTCGGCCACGACCCGTCCGCGGTCGAGAAGCACGAGCCGGTCGCCGAACTGCGCCGCCGACGTGAGGTCGTGCATCGCGGCGACCACGGTCAGGTCGCTCTCGGTACGCATGGAGTCCACGAGCTCGAGGACCTGCTGCTGGTGCCCGATGTCGAGCGCACTGGTGGGTTCGTCGAGCAGCAGTACCCGTGGTTCCTGCGCCAGCGCACGGGCGAGCACCACCCGTTGCAACTCGCCGCCCGACAGGTCCGTCGCGAACCTTCGAGCGAGTGGCCCGAGTTCGAGGCGCTCGATCACGCGGTTCACGATCGTGAGATCGCGTTCCGTTTCCGATCCGAACCGCGCGACGTGTGGTGTGCGGCCCAGCCGGACGAGTTCTTCGACGGTGACTCCCTCGGGGACGACGGGGCGCTGGGGCATCAGAGCGACCGTGCGAGCCGTCACCCTCCGCGCGGCCCTGCCCGGGATCACGGAGGCGATTCGGACCTCCCCGCTCGACGGCACGAGTCCGGCGAGAACGTGCAGCAATGTGGTCTTGCCGGATCCGTTGGGTCCGACGAGCGAAACCCACGCGCCGGACGGCACCACGAGATCGATGTCGTGGAGCACCTGAACACCGCCGCGAGTGGCCCCCACGCCGCGGCATGTCACGGCGTGAGGCGGGCCGGAACCTTCACCGGACATCAGGCACCTCGGCTTCGTCGGAGCACGAAAAGGAAGAAGGGGGCACCGATCGCCGCGGTGACCACGCCGATGGGCAGTTCGGACGGCGACATCACGGTGCGGGCGAGCACATCGGAGAGGACCAGGAACGCCGCGCCGACCATGAGCGAGAGCGGCAGCAACATCCGGTGCCCCGGCCCGAAGAGCAACCTGACCGCGTGCGGCACCACGATGCCGACGAAACCGATCAGCCCGCTCGCCGACACCACGGCGGCCGTGCCCAATGTTGCGACGCAGACGAGGAAGAGGCGGACCCTGCCGGGGTTGATTCCGAGGCTCGCCGCTTCGACGTCACCGACCGCCATCACGTCGAGCGTGCGGCGGTGCAGGGCGATGATCGCGACCGTCACCACGACGTACGGCAGAACCACCCTGACGTCGGTCCAGCCGTCGGTCGACAGCCGGCCGAGCATCCAGGAGTAGACCTGACGCAGGGTGTCGTCGTGCAACTGCATGAAGAACGTCTGGATGGCGTTCGCGAAGGCCGCCACCGCCACACCGGCCAGGATGATGACGACTTCGGAACGCACTCCGCCGACCGAGCGCCCGAGCGCATAGGTCGCGCCGACGGCGAGCAGGCCGCCCGCGAATGCAGCGACGGGCACTCCGGCGAATCCTGCAGCGCCGCCCACGACGATCGCGAGGGTCGCGCCGAGCCCTGCCCCGCTCGACACACCGAGCAGATAGGGGTCGGCAAGCGGGTTCCGGAAGACGCCCTGGTACGCCGCTCCCGCGACCGCGAGCATCGCTCCGACGAGCACCCCCAGAACGACGCGCGGCATGCGGATGTTCCACAGGATCGCCTGCTGTCGCGGAGAGAGACCCGACTCGACGTCGACGAACGGCAACCGGTCCACGATGTCGAGGAGCACTCCCCGCGGCGTGAGCCCCGCCGGGCCGACGAGGATGCTCACCAGCATCGCGGCGAGCAGGAGGAACGCCGCGCCGCCCAGCACGACGGCGCGGCGACCCGGCGTCGCGATCAAGGTGCGGTCTGGGCCGCGGGGATCTGGGCGACGATCCCGGCGACTTCGCGCATCAGGTCGACCACGCGTGGCCCCCACCGACTGGCGATGTCCTCGTCGAGGACGTAGACGTTCCCGTCGCGGACCGCGGTGAGTTCGTTCCACCCCGCCCGCTGCGCCACGGTCTCGGGTGTGACCCCGCAGCACTGACCGTCGGCGAGGAAGACGATGTCCGGGTTCTCTTCGAGGATGAACTCCGGCGACAGTTGCGGATACCCGATGTCGCCGGTCGCGATGGACGTGAGGCCGAGCATCGAGAAGATCTCGCCGATGTAGGTGTCGTCGGTGACGGTGTAGAAGGTGTCGTCGAGTTCGTGGTAATAGCGCAGCGGCACTTCGTGTTCGGGCAAACCGGCGACGATCTCGTCGACCTCGGTTCTCATCTGTGCGACGAGTTCGGCGGCGTCTGCGACGTGTCCGGTGGCGGCACCGACCTGCTCGATCTGTGCGTACGTGTCGTCGAGGGTCGTTGCCGCCGGCAGGATCAGGGTTTCCACTCCGGCCTGTTGGAGTCCGGCGACGAGGTCCGCGGTGTCGGCGTTGGCGACCACCAGGTCGGGTTCGTAGCCGAGGATCGCCTCGACGTTCGGGGTGTACCCGGACAACCCGGTGACCGGTACGCCGGGCGGGTAGTCGGATTGGTCGTCGACGGCGATCACCTGGTCGCCGGCCCCGACCGCGTAGAGCAGTTCGGTGTTCACCGGGCTGAGCGACACGATGGCGCGGGGAGTGTCGGTTGCCCCGGTATCGGGGGCGTCGTCGACGGCGCCACACGCCGTGGCCAGCACAGCGCAGGCGGTGATTGCGGCTGCAAGCAACCGCGGGAAATCGAGGGGCACAGCCATCCTCCGTAGCTCGGAGGACGAAAACAGTACGGCTGCAACATCGATAGTTGCGGCACGCGACCGTCCTTCGTCCGAGGATCAGTACGTGCCCGCGGCGCCGGCTGACCTGGCTTCACCGGTGGAATTCCGGGGTTCACAGTTGCGGGGAC
>JAEZDV010000011.1 GCA_023417985.1 Actinomycetes bacterium
GTACGCGGCGAGGCCGACATCTACAACATGGACTGGAAGAAGTACCTCGACGCCCGCGCGACGGACGAGCAGCGCCGCCGTCGTGAACGCGCCAACGCCGAGAAGAAGGCGTCCGCGCTGCACAAGCAGGCGGCCAAGCTGGGCGCGAAGGCTACCAAGGCGACCGCCGCACAGAACATGGCGAAGCGCGCCGACAAGCTGCTCAACGATCTCGACGACGTGCGCGTCGCGGACAAGGTCGCGAAGATCCGGTTCCCGACGCCCGCCACGTGCGGCAAGACACCCCTGATGGCGAAGAACCTGACGAAGGTGTACGGCTCGCTCGAGATCTTCACCGGCGTCGACCTCGCGATCGATCGGGGTTCGCGCGTGGTGATCCTCGGCCTCAACGGCGCCGGAAAGACGACGCTCCTGCGGCTGCTCGCCGGGACGGAGAAGCCCGACCTCGGAGAACTGGTTCCCGGTCACGGACTCAAGGTCGGCTACTTCGCGCAGGAGCACGACACGATCGACGACTCGGCGTCGGTGTGGGAGAATATCCGCCACGCCGCACCCGATGCGGGCGAACAGGACCTCCGCGGCCTGCTCGGCGCGTTCATGTTCACCGGTCCGCAACTCGACCAGCCGGCCGGCACGCTGTCCGGTGGTGAGAAGACCAGGCTCGCACTCGCGGGGCTGGTGTCGTCGGCCGCGAACGTGCTGCTGCTCGACGAGCCGACGAACAACCTCGATCCCGTCTCGCGTGAACAGGTGCTCGATGCGCTCCGGAGCTACGAGGGCGCGGTCGTGCTCGTCACTCACGATCCCGGGGCCGCCGAGGCCCTCAACCCGGAACGGGTGATCCTGCTGCCCGACGGCACCGAGGACCACTGGTCCCAGGACTACTTGGAGCTCATCCAGCTCGCATGATCCGATCCGCTCCGGTGATCGTTCCGGTCCTTTAGCCTTGAGCCAGGACCTTTGTCGAGGTGCCGGGAGGAACCGATGGTGCGAAATCCCGATCGTGGCCAGACGACGTTCCCGAAGGGAACCCGGATCACCGGGGATTCGCGGGACCGATTACAGCAAGACCTCAAACGGCGTTACGAGGCGGGTGCGAGCATCCGGACCCTCGCCAACGAAACCGGCCGCTCCTACGGTTTCGTCCACAACGTGCTCGTGGAGTCGCACGTCCGGCTTCGCGGGCGGGGCGGCCCGAATCGCCGCAGGGCGGCGGCCGAGAAGACCACGTGAGGGCCGACTAGAACGCCTGAGGGGAACCGCCGGATTCAGTCCCGGCGGCGCACCGATTCTTCGACGAGATCGAGGACCGCGCACAGTTCCTTCTCGGCGTGCCCGGATGCGAGCCGGGCGATGAGCCCGTCGAGCACCAGGTCGAGATAGCCCACCAGAACCTCGGTGGGCACGTCGTCGCGTAGCCGGCCGGCTTCGCGCTGTCGTTCCAGACGCCCGACGGTCGCGGCGGTCAGCTCGGCGGAATGCCGTGTCCACTCCTTGGCGAACTCCGGATCGGTGCGAAGTCGCCTGGTGATCTCGAGCCGGGTGCCGAGCCAGTCGAACTGGTCGGGTGACGAGAGCATGTCCCGCATGACCTGCACGAGACCCTCGTTCGCGGCCACATCGGCCATTCGCTTCGCGTCTTCTTGCGCGAGCGCGAGGAACAGCCTGTCCTTGTCTTTGAAGTGGTGGAAGATCGCGCCGCGCGAAAGGCCGGTGGCCTCCTCGAGGCGGCGCACGGTGGCGCCCTCGTAGCCGTACTCGGCGAAACAACGCCGGGCGCCGTCGAGAATCTGACTCCGGCGCGCGGCGAGGTGGTGCTCACTGACCTTGGGCACCCCAACCGTCCTTTCCGAAGTGGACGGCGGGCCCGAGACGAGACGTCCCGGACCCGCCGTCACTGCACAGCGTGGACCACCCGCGGATGTGGGCGGTCGATCGGGATGTCAGCCCCGGATCATGTTGCGAAGCACGTACTGCAGGATGCCACCGTTGCGGTAGTAATCCGCTTCACCCGGCGTATCGATGCGGACGACCGCGTCGAACTCGACCTTGCTGCCGTCTTCCTTGGTCGCGGTGACGTGCACGGTGCTCGGCGTGGTGCCCTCGTTGAGCGCCTCGATGCCCGTGATGTCGAAGACCTCGGTGCCGTCCAGTCCGAGGCTCGCAGCGGACTCGCCGGCCGGGAACTGCAGCGGAACGACGCCCATACCGATGAGGTTCGAGCGGTGGATGCGCTCGAAGGACTCGGTGATGACCGCCTTGACGCCGAGCAGGCTGGTGCCCTTGGCGGCCCAGTCACGCGACGACCCGGAGCCGTACTCCTTGCCGCCCAGCACGACGAGCGGGATGCCCGCCTTCTGGTAGTTCTGCGACGCGTCGTAGATGAACGCCTGCGGCGCGCCGTCCTGGGTGAAGTCGCGGGTGTAGCCACCGGACACGCCGTCGAGCAGCTGGTTCTGCAGACGGATGTTCGCGAACGTGCCGCGGATCATCACCTCGTGGTTACCGCGACGCGAACCGAGCGAGTTGTAGTCCTTGCGCTCGACACCGTGCTCGTCCAGGTACTGCGCGGCGGGGGTACCGGGCTTGATCGGACCCGCAGGGCTGATGTGGTCGGTGGTCACCGAGTCTCCGAGCAGCGCGAGCACGCGAGCGCCCTTGATGTCGGTGACCGGAGCCGGATCCATCGTCATGCCCTCGAAGTACGGAGGCTTCCGCACGTAGGTCGAGTTCTCGTCCCACGCGAAGGTGTCGCCGGCCGGGGTCTCCAGGTTCTGCCAGCGCTCGTCGCCCTTGAAGACGTCGGCGTAGGACTTGCGGAACATGTCCTGGCTGATCGCCGACTTGATGGTGTCGTCGATCTCCTGCGCGGACGGCCAGATGTCCTTGAGGAAGACGTCGTTGCCGTCCTTGTCCTTGCCCAGGGCGTCGGCCTCGAAGTCGAAGTCCATGGTGCCGGCCAGCGCGTATGCGATGACGAGCGGCGGGGACGCCAGGTAGTTCATCTTCACGTCGGGGGAGATACGACCCTCGAAGTTGCGGTTGCCCGAGAGCACCGCGGTGACCGACAGGTCGTTGTCGTTGATCGCCTTGGAGATCTCCTCCGGCAGCGGTCCGGTGTTACCGATGCAGGTCGTGCAGCCGTAACCGCCGAGGTAGAACCCGAGCTTCTCGAGGTAGGGCCACAGGCCCGCCTTCTCGTAGTAGTCGGAGACGACCTGCGAACCCGGTGCCATGTTGGTCTTGACCCACGGCTTCGTGGCCAGGCCCTTCTCCACGGCGTTGCGGGCGAGCAGGGCGGCACCGAGCATCACGGACGGGTTCGAGGTGTTCGTGCAGGAGGTGATGCCTGCGACGACCACGGCGCCGTGATCGAGGACGAATTCGCCCTGCTCGGACTTGACCTTGACGGGCTTGGACGGGCGGCCGGTGGCACCGTTGGCAGCCGACTGCACGCTGTTCGCGGTGTCGTCACCGTCGTCGGCGAACGAGAGAGCGGCCGGATCCGACGCGGGGAAGGACTCCTCGACGGCCTCGTCGAGCTGGCTGTGCTCGGCGGGCTGCTCGTCGCCGACGTAGGTGCGGATGTCGCGACGGATCGCGAGCTTCGACGCGCTGAGCAGGATGCGGGCCTGCGGGCGCTTCGGGCCGGCGATCGACGGAACGACGGTGCTCAGGTCCAGCTCGATGTACTCCGAGTAGACCGGCTCCTTGTCGGCGTCGTGCCACATGCCCTGTTCCTTGGCGTACGCCTCGACGAGAGCGAGCTGCTCGTCGCTGCGGCCGGTCAGACGCAGGTAGTTGATGGTTTCACCGTCGATCGGGAAGATCGCGGCGGTGGAACCGAACTCGGGGCTCATGTTGCCGAGGGTGGCGCGGTTCGCGAGGGGGACCTCGGCGACACCGGCGCCGTAGAACTCGACGAACTTGCCGACCACACCGTGCTTGCGCAGCATCTCGGTGACGGTGAGCACGACGTCGGTGGCGGTCACGCCGGGCTGGATCTCGCCGGTCAGCTTGAAGCCGACGACGCGCGGGATGAGCATGGAGACCGGCTGGCCGAGCATCGCGGCCTCGGCCTCGATGCCGCCGACACCCCAGCCGAGGACGCCGAGTCCGTTGACCATGGTGGTGTGCGAGTCGGTGCCGACACAGGTGTCGGGGTAGGCCTGGCCGTTGCGGGTCATGACCGTCGGAGCCAGATACTCGATGTTGACCTGGTGGACGATGCCCATGCCGGGCGGGACGACCTTGAAGTCGTCGAACGCGCCCTGGCCCCAGCGCAGGAACTGGTAGCGCTCACCGTTGCGCTGGTACTCGAGGTCGACGTTGCGCTCGAGCGCGTCGGCGCGGCCGAAGACGTCGAGGATGACCGAGTGGTCGATGACCATGTCGGCGGGGGAGAGCGGGTTGACCTTGTTGGGGTCGCCGCCGAGGGTCGTGACGGCCTCACGCATCGTGGCGAGGTCGACCACGCACGGCACGCCGGTGAAGTCCTGCATGATCACGCGCGCGGGCGTGAACTGGATCTCGATGCTCGGGTCGGCCGTGGGATCCCAGTTGGCGATGGCACGGATGTGATCGGCGGTGATGTTGGCACCGTCTTCGGTGCGCAGCAGGTTCTCGGCGAGAACCTTCAGGGAGTAAGGGAGTTTCTCGGTGCCGGGGACGGCCGACAGGCGGAAGATCTCGTAAGAGTTGTCTCCGACCTGCAGCGTCCCCTTGGCGCCGAACGAATCAGTATTGGTGCTCACGTCAGCTCCACTCGTCGTTTCGGCTCGCCGCCGACGGGGCTGTGTCGACGGCTGAAGCGAGGCACACGACGTCCGCCGAGGAGAAGTTCCTTGCGGTGCCGCCGCGGCATCTCACCGTAGAGTCTAACAGTACGCTTGTCCTGTAATAAAGCTGGGAGTGCACGGAGAATACGTCGCTGGCAGGGGTGGGCGACGCCGCGCCGGACGCCGCCGGGAACGTCGGTGCGTCTGCGACCCCCACGCGGCATCGCGTACTGTTCGATGTTGCCCTGCGAGCGTGGTGCCACCGGTGCCGGCAGCTCGAGACAGCGAACCGTGCTCGAACACGCTCCCGTCCAGCACTACCGGAGAGAAATGTCTGCGCCACTGCTACGAATCCCCGGGCCGTCGGCCACAGATCTCCCTCCGGGGGTCACCGTCGAATCGATCCTCGCGGATCTCAGCGACGACCGAGTCGCTGCACCGTCCGACCAGGTGGACGACCTGGTCGCAGAGGTGGAGCGCGCACGGCAGCACGGCGTCGACCTGAGTGTGGTCGTGATCGACCGCGACCCCCGCATGGATTCACAATTGCGTGACCTCGCCACCGAGGTGGGTGCCGACGACGGCGGAACCGTGCTGGTGCTCAGCCCCGGTTGGGTCGGGACGTACAGCGACAGCCTCGATCGCGTCACCCTCGAAGCTGCCGAGGACCGCACTTACACCGGTGACCCCGTGGTGTCGACGAAGAACTTCGTCGATACCGTGATCGCGCCGTCGCCGCCCTGGACGGCGCTGACCCTCGTGCTCGTCCTTCTCGTTGCTGCGGCTGCGGGCGCGACCTACTGGGTCAAGGACCGCCGGCGGAAGCAGTCCACGCCGGCAGACGCGCCGACGCGGGCGTCCGAGCCGGAGAGCCCCTCCACGGCCCCCTGAGGGTTCCGCTCCCGGCAATCTCCCGGCAACCTCCTGCACTTCCCGGCCCGATCCACGGAGCGGTGGGTTCTTCGCGGGCAAATCCGTGACTGTCGTGCGACATGTGCTCGCTGTGTCGTACGGTTCAGATGACGCTCTTGGGGAAGGTGTGTCACAACCCCAGTCGTGGGACGCTGCCCGCGACTGGTGACCAGGACAGCGACCGATCGCGGGTCTCCCGCGAGCGGTGTTCGTCGCGCGTTCCCCGAGGCGTCGGGGCCGACCGTTTCGGCAGGTCGGCACGACCGAGGGAGAGCACACGTGAAACGGTTCGGTTTCCACGGGAGGATTCACCTCACCCGGGTGTCGCGGTTGGTTGCCGGAATCGGCCTGGTGACGACGGTGGTCGTGGCTTCGGGATCGACGGCCGCGGCGGCACCGCCACCGCCGCCCAACCCGTCGGACACCGAACTCGGTGAGGCCGGAGCAGCTGTCGCCTCCGGAGTCGACCGCATCGGCGAACTGATCGTGCGCATCGCGGCTGCTGATCAGCAACTCGCCGAACTCGACGCGCAGGTGGCCGTCCGACGCGAGGACGTCAACCGAGCACTGGTCGACCTGCACGCCGCGCAGGATGCCGCCACGGCCGCCCGAGAGGCTGTGGCCTCGTCACAACTGGCCCTGCAGGACGCGGGAGCGCAGATCTCGCTCGCACAGTCGGACTTCGACAAGTTCGCTCGCGAGAGCTACACCCGCGGGTCGAACGCGGCCTCGCTCGCGGCATTCCTCACCACCGACGGACCCGACGATCTGCTCGACCGCGCTCAGGTGATGCGCTTGCTCTCGACCGGGCGAGAAGCGGTGCTCGACGCGCTCGAACGCGCACGCGCCGAGCAGGCCAATTCCCATTCCCGCGCCCGCGCCGCGAAGCTCGAGGCCGACGCCGCCGCAGTCGCTGCGCAGCAACGCAAGAGTGACGCCGAAGCAGCGATCGCGGTCGCGGTGTCCGCACTCGACCGGCAGGCTGCGGAGAAGAACCGGATCGAACAGTCCCGTGCCGTAGCTCAGGCGGAACTCGACCTCGCCCGCACCAACGTCGCAGGGCTCGAAGGACAACGTGCCGAGTACGTGGCCTGGGACCGGCGGCGGGTCGCGGAGGAAGCCGCGCGGGCCGCCGCTGCCGAGGTAGCCCGCGAGGAGGCGTCGGCGGCGAGTGCCCGTGTCGCCGCGGATGCCGCCGCGATCGCGCGCGCAGCCGAACTGGCCAACGGGCGTCGGCCCCACACCGATCTCGGTGAGAGCCCGCTCGCGGCGGAAACACCGAGTGCTGCGGCCGTGACGGAAGAGGACCTCGACATCACCTCGCCCGATCTCGAGAGCGAGGCAGGGTCCGGCGACGAGGCCGGGTCGGAAGACGAGGATGCGCCGGGCGACGGCAGCGAAGTGGACCCCGCGGACGAGGTGGCCGAGACCCCGTCCCGGAACCCACCGTCCACACCCCGATCGACGCCGCGCACCCGCTCGGCACCGTCGCTCACCGGCACTGCCGCTGTCGAGACCGTCATCGATCGGGGTCTGTCACAGATCGGAGTGCCGTACGCATGGGGTGGTGGAGACGAGAACGGACCCACCCGGGGCATACGTGACGGTGGTGTCGCCGACAGCTACGGAGACTTCGGCAAAGTCGGTTTCGACTGCTCGGGCCTGATGATCTACGCGTTCGCGGGCATCGGCATCTCCCTGCCGCACTACACCGGTTACCAGTACACCGCCGGTACACAGGTCCCGTCGTCGGAGATGAGACGCGGCGACATGATCTTCTACGGACCCAATGCGAGCCAGCACGTCGGCCTGTATCTGGGCGACGGCACGATGCTGGAGGCGCCGCAGTCGGGTTCGCACGTCATGATCTCGCCGGTACGCTGGGACGGCATGACACCGTATGTGGTGCGCATGGTGTCGTGACGGTGAAGTGATCGTGATCTCGGTGCCCGGCGGTGGGACAGTCCCACCCCGCGGGCCTGGCTCGGCGACACACTCAATCGACACCTGACATAGTGGTGCAGCAGGCGATTTCCGGCGGATCAACGAAGGCGAAAGCGGTGGATTCTTGGTGACCTCACGCGAGGGCGGGACTTCGGGTACGGCATCGGACGCACAGAAGGGTGCGGCCGGTCCGAACAACGCTGCAGGTCAGGACAGCGGAGTAGAGCCGAGGGGTGGCACCGGTCCGGACAACGGAACCGGGAACAACGGACCCGCAGGACAGAGCGGTGTGCGAGCCGGTGGGGTGGCAGGACCCGGTGGCGGACCGGGTAACAGCAGTACCCCCCGTAACAGCAGTGCCCCCGCCCCGGCCCCCGTGACCACGTCCAAGGAGCCCGTGGCGAAGGCCTACGACCCGGCTGACGACGTACGCCTCCTCGAACGCGCCATCTACGAGGTCAAACGGGTGATCGTCGGTCAGGACCTCCTCGTCGAGCGCATGCTCGTCGGGGTGCTGGCCCGCGGTCACGTCCTGCTCGAAGGTGTGCCCGGCGTCGCGAAGACCCTCGCCGTCGAAACGTTCGCCAAGGTGGTCGGCGGCTCCTTCTCCCGCGTGCAGTTCACGCCGGACCTGGTGCCCACCGATCTCGTCGGCACCCGGATCTACCGTCAGGGACGCGAAGAGTTCGACACCGAACTCGGCCCGGTCGTCGCGAACTTCGTGCTCGCCGACGAGATCAACCGTGCTCCCGCGAAAGTGCAGTCCGCACTCCTCGAGGTGATGGCGGAACGGCACGTCACCATCGGCGGCAAGACCTTCCCGATGCCCGACCCGTTCCTGGTGATGGCGACGCAGAACCCCATCGAGAACGAAGGCGTCTACCCGCTCCCCGAAGCGCAGCGAGACCGCTTCCTGTTCAAGGTCCTCGTCGACTACCCCTCGGTCGAGGAAGAACGCGAGATCGTCTACCGCATGGGCGTCGCTGCCCCGGAACCGAAGCAGGTCCTCTCGCGAGAGGAACTGCTGCGTCTCCAGCAGATCGCGAGTCGCGTGTTCGTGCACCACGCGCTCGTCGACTACGTCGTGCGGGTCATCTTCGCGACCCGCGCGCCGGCCGAGATCGGTCTGCACGACGTGCAGGGCTGGATCGCCTACGGTGCCTCGCCGCGCGCGACGCTCGGCATCATCTCTGCGGCCCGGGCGCTCGCGCTGGTCCGTGGTCGTGACTACGTGATCCCGCAGGACATCATCGACGTCATCCCGGACGTCCTGCGGCACCGTCTGGTGCTGTCGTACGACGCGTTGGCCGACGATGTCTCACCCGACCGGATCATCGCGGAGATCCTGCAGACCGTCGGGCTTCCGCAGGTCGCCCCGCAGGCGACACCGCCCGCTCCCGCTGGTCCTGCCGTGGTCGTGCGACCCGGCGCTCCCGCGGTACCGGCGCCCGGACCGCACGGAGGTGCAGGGCAACGGTGAGCGAACCCGCCCGCGACGGGTCGCCGCCCTCCTTCCGTTCCGGCGAGTTGCGCGATCCCGCACTTACCGCTGCGCTCCGCACCCTGGAACTGACCGTCCGGCGGCGTCTCGACGGTGTCCTGCACGGCGATCACCTCGGCTTGATTCCCGGACCGGGGTCCGAGCCCGGCGATGCCCGGGAGTACCAGCCGGGCGACGACGTGCGTCAGATGGACTGGTCGGTCACCGCCCGCACCACCCATCCGCACGTGCGCCAGACGGTCGCCGACCGTGAACTCGAAACCTGGCTCGCCGTCGACCTGTCCGCAAGTCTCGACTTCGGCACCGCCGCCTGCGAGAAGCGGGACCTCGTCGTCGCCGCGGTGGCCGCGATCGCCCACCTGACCATCGGCGGGGGCAATCGGATCGGCGCGGTGGTCTCCACCGGCCGCGACACGGTGCGCATTCCCGCTCGTGGGGGACGGGCCCACGCCCAGTCGATGCTGCGAACGATCGCCACCATCCCGCACCCACCGGACGGCACTCGCGGTGACCTGCGCGGGGTGATCGAGGCCCTGCGACGACCACAGCGCCGACGCGGCCTCGCCGTCGTCGTCAGCGACTTCCTCGGCCCGCTCGACTGGCAGCGATCGCTGCGTGCTCTCTCCGGCCGGCACGACCTGCTTGCGGTGGAGGTCCTCGACCGCCGCGACCTGGAACTGCCCGATCTCGGAGACGTCGTCCTGCACGACCCCGAAACGGGACGCACCCGCGAGTTCACGACGACACCTCAGCTGCGTGCCGATTACGCCCAGGCTGCTGCCGCGCATCGCGACGCCGTGCAGCAGGCGATGCGAAGTTGCGGAGCCCCGATGCTGAGCTTGCGGACCGATCGGGACTGGATCAGCGACGTGGTTCGGTTCGTCGCCGCCCGCCGGCACAGTTACGCAGCCGGCGCGGCGGGGAGGGCAGGCCGGTGAGCATTTCCGGTTTCACCTCACCGTGGTGGTTGCTGTTCCTCGTCGTGGTCGCCGCTCTCGCCGTGGCTTACGTGCTGGTGCAGCGCCGCCGGATCTCGAACACCCTGCGGTTCACCAACTTCGAGCTTCTCGAGAAGGTCGCGCCCGACCGGCCGGGACGTGCGCGCCACATCCCCGTCGCGTTGTTGCTGGCGGGCCTGGTCTTCCTCACGGTCGCGCTCGCCGGGCCGACTGCGGAGCAACGGGTGCCGCGCAACCGCGCGACGGTCGTCGCGGTGATCGACGTGTCGCTGTCGATGGAGGCGACCGACGTCGCGCCGTCCCGGCTCGCGGCCGCGCAGGAAGCGGCGAAGCAGTTCGCGGACGATCTCACTCCAGGAATCAACCTCGGGCTCGTCGCCTTCTCCGGCACCGCGTCGGTGCTGGTGTCCCCGACAACCAACCGCGAGGCCACCAAGACGGCGATCGACCACCTCCAGCTGAGTGAGCGTACCGCCACCGGCGAAGCGATCTTCACCGCGATGCAGTCCATCGACACCCTGTCCGCAGTGCTCGGCGGCAGCGATCAGGCGCCGCCCGCCCGGATCGTGCTGCTGTCGGACGGCAAGCAGACGGTGCCCGAGAGCCCCGACGACCCGCGCGGTGGCTTCACCGCGGCCCGGCAGGCAGCCGAGAAGGGCATCCCCGTCTCGACGATCTCGTTCGGCACCGAAACCGGAACCGTCACGATCGAGGACGAACGGATCCCGGTGCCGGTCGACGATCCCTCGCTCAAAGAGATCGCGAACCTGTCCGGCGGCAGCTTCTTCACCGCGTCGAGTCTCGAGGAACTCGAGGACGCCTACAACACACTCGAGGAGCAGATCGGCTTCGAAACCACGCGTGGCGACGCAAGCCGCCCGTGGCTGATGCTCGGTGCTCTCTCCGTCGCTGCGGGCCTCGTTTCCGCCATGGTGCTCCGCCAGCGCCTGCCCTGATCCTTCTTGTCGCTGCTCACGGAGCCCGCTCCGTGCGCGATCCATCACCAGATAGGTTTGTCGCCATGAATGACGCAACCAGCCCAGCCGCGTCCGCGCGCCCCACTGCTACACCCCGGTCGGTGCTCGTCACCGGAGGCAACCGCGGGATCGGCCTCGCGGTGGCCCGACGACTGCAGGCCGACGGACACAAGGTCGCCGTCACACACCGCGGTTCCGGGGCCCCCGAGGACCTGTTCGGCGTCGTCTGCGACGTCACCGATGCGGACTCCGTCGATCGCGCGTTCACCGAGGTCGAAGGACACCAGGGCCCGGTCGAGGTGCTGGTCGCCAACGCCGGCACCACCGATGACACACTGCTCATGCGCATGACCGAGGACCAGTTCACCAGCGTCCTCGACGCCAATCTCACCGGGGCCTTCCGATGCGCCAAGCGGGCCAACCGGGCGATGCTTCGCGCCCGCTGGGGGCGGATGATCTTCCTCGGATCGGTCGTCGGCATGGCCGGCCAGGCCGGACAGATCAACTACGCATCCTCGAAGGCCGGTGTGATCGGGCTCGCCCGGTCGGTGACCCGCGAGCTCGGGTCGCGCTCGATCACCGCCAACGTGGTCGCGCCCGGTTTCATCGAGACGGACATGACTGCGGATCTGTCCGACGATCTGCGCGACACCGCGAAGAAGTTCATCCCCTTGCAGCGACTCGGCAAGCCCGAGGACGTCGCGGCGGTGGTGAGCTTCCTCGCCTCCGACGACTCCGCATATGTCTCCGGCGCGGTCATCCCCGTCGACGGAGGCATGGGCATGGGTCACTGACCTGCGGCCGTACCGGACCACATCCGAATCTCACTGGAGGATCGACACACTCATGGGCGGACTGCTCGAGGGCAAGACCATTCTCGTCACCGGCATCATCACCGATGCCTCCATCGCGTTCCACACCGCCAGGGCGGCACAGGAACAGGGCGCAAAGATCATCATCACCGGCTTCGACCGGCTGCGGTTGATCGACCGTATCGCCCAGCGGCTGCCGCAGCCGGTGCCCCCGGCCATCGAACTCGACGTGCAGAACACCGAGCACCTCGAAGGCCTCGCAGACAAACTGCGTGAGCTCGCACCCGAGGGGATCGACGGCGTCGTCCACTCGATCGGGTTCGCGCCGCGTTCGTGCCTGGGTAGCCCGTTCCTCGATGCCCCGTGGAGCGACGTCGCCGTCGCGCTCGAGGTCTCCGCGTATTCGTACGGCGCGCTCGCCAAGGCCGTACTTCCCGTCATGAACGAGGGCGGTTCCATCGTCGGCATGGATTTCGATCCCTCGCGCGCCGTGCCGTTCTACAACTGGATGGGCGTCTCCAAAGCCACACTCGAGTCCGTCAACCGTTATGTCGCGAAGGAGGTCGGGCCGCGCGGTATCCGCTCGAACCTCGTCGCGGCCGGACCGATCAAGACCCTGGCCGCCAAGGCCATCGCCGGTGACGCGACCGGACCGGGCGCCGAGATGAACCGGCTCAACGAGGGATGGTCGGCGGCCTCGCCGATCGGATGGGATGTCGACGATCCGACTCCGGTCGCCAAGACCGTGTGCGCGGTATTGTCCGATTGGCTGCCCGGTACCACCGGCTCGATCGTCTACGTCGACGGTGGTTTCCATTCCCAGGTCGGCCTCGGCGCCTGACAGGTCAGGAGAGCACTCCATGGTGAACACCCCCGAACCGTTCGACGCAGTGATGGTGTTGTCGTTCGGCGGGCCGGAAGGCCCTGACGACGTGCGGCCGTTTCTCGAGAACGTCACCCGCGGCCGGGGCATCCCGCCCGAACGTCTCGACGCTGTCGCAGAGCATTACCTGCACTTCGGGGGTGTTTCACCGATCAATGCACTCAATCGTGCGCTGATCGAGGCCGTGCGCGCCGAGTTCGACGCCCACGGTATCGACCTGCCGATCTATTTCGGGAACCGGAACTGGCACCCGATGGTCGAGGACACCGTCGTTACCATGCGCGACGACGGGATCCGCAACGCTCTGGTCTTCGCCACCTCGGCGTGGGGCGGTTATTCGGGATGCCGCCAGTACCACGAGGACATCCGCCGGGCCCGCGACGCCGTCGAGAACGCCCCCGACCTGACGAAACTTCGGCAGTTCTACGACCACCCGCTGTTCCTCGACGCAGTCGCGGATGCCGTGCGCGCGGCGCAGAGCGAACTCCCGGCCGACGCGGCTCCCGCGCGGTTGGTGTTCACGGCCCACTCCGTCCCCACCGCGGCCGATGCGACCGGAGGCCCACCCGATGCAGGCGGTCACCTCTACAGCCGTCAGGTGGCGGAGGCCGCCCGCCTGGTCGCCGGTGCGCTCGACGCCGCCGACTACGACTTGGTGTGGCAATCGCGTTCGGGACCGCCGCAGGTGCCGTGGCTCGAACCCGACATCGTCGATCACCTCGACGCACTGCACGAGCGTGGGGTGACCTCGGTGATCGTGGTGCCGGTCGGGTTCGTCTCCGATCACCTCGAGGTGGTCTGGGATCTCGATACCGAAGCCCGGGACCGCGCCGCCGAACTCGGCATGGCGTTCGTGCGGGCGGCGACCGCCGGAACGGATCCCCGTTTCGCGCAGATGGTCCGGGAACTCGTGCAGGAACGCCTCGACGCCGCGACCCCGCACCGGCGCGGCACCGAACCGGAATTCGGAGCGGGATGCAACGGCACCCTGTGTGCTGTGGGTTGCTGTGAACCGCCGGCGCGCCCGTCCCGGCCCGTGCCCGCCGCGCGCTGAGCCGGGGGCACCTCCCGCGTCGGTCCTATCCTTGCTCCTTCGCGCCGACGAGGGGCGAGACGAACCAGTTCGGGAGGGAACGACGCAACCCCACCGGGCCGTCGACCGTAACCGCCCCGGTACGCAGGGCGTCGGGCCAGTCGCGCTCGCCTCGCCAGATCTCGGTCAGTTCCCGCAGACCGGCGGTGACGGTCACCGACACCTCGAAGCCCGGATCCACGTCGCACACGTCGACCTCGTCGGTGGTGATCACCAGCCACCACCGCCGTGAGCCCCGTGGAGCACCGGTGAAGACGAAATACACGACCACCCGGGCATCCGGGACCGCGGTGTGGTCGACGTTGCGATGCATGTCCCACATCAGCAACTTCGGGTCGAGGTCTTCGTCGCCGAGTCGCCCCGTCCATCGCGATCCCCACGTGCCGAGCGCTACCACCACCGGTTCGAGATCGCGGCCGGCGGGGGTGAGTACGTAACGGACCTCCGAGCCGTCGGCGATCCGCTCCACGATCCCTGCCACCGTCAATTGGTGCAGCCGAGTGGACAGCAAGGACGGTGACATCCGGGGGAGTCCGCGCCGCAGGTCGTTGAATCGTTCGCTTCCCAGTACCAGTTCGCGCACCAGGAGCAGTGTCCACCGCTCGTCGAACAGTTCCATCGCTTTCGCGACGGGACAGAACTGGTGATAGGGCAAGCCCATGCTTCGAATGGTAGGCCTCCCGGACGGTACAGATTCCGAACTGGAAGCGATTCCGCCGACCTTCCTACCGTTGACGTGCACCCGGAAACCTGTCGCACCGACGGACCGGGGTGCGCCCTGGGAGGAGATGTGTGATGACCGAATCCGGCACGACACTCGAGGTCGATCGCGACCTCAAATCGAAGCACCGGGCCATGTGGGCGCTCGGCGACTATCCGGCCGTGGCGACGGAGCTGATCCCGTCGCTCGGCGAGACCCTGGTATCAGCATGCGGGGTCGGTGCCGACGACCGGGTGCTCGACGTCGCGGCAGGAGCAGGCAACGCCGCGATTCCCGCTGCGCTGACCGGTGCCGACGTGGTGGCGACCGACCTGACGCCCGAATTCTTCGACGCCGGCCGGCGCGACGCCGAGCGAGTCGGCGCCGCTGTGAGCTGGCAGGAAGCTGACGCCGAAGCCCTGCCATTCGACGATGCGAGTACCGATGTGACCCTTTCGTGCGTCGGGGTGATGTTCGCGCCGCACCACCAGGCGGCGGCAGACGAACTCGTGCGTGTCACCCGGCCGGGAGGCCGGATCGGGTTACTCAGCTGGACACCGGGCGGATTCATCGGCCGGATGTTCGCGACCATGAAGCCCTACGCACCCGCTCCACCGCCCGGGGTGCAACCACCACCGCTGTGGGGAGACGAAACCCACGTGCGGACGTTGCTGGGAAACCGCGTCCAGGACGTACGGGTCCGCACGGAGTCGTTGCGCGTCGACCGGTTCACCACCGGCGAAGAGTTCCGCGACTTCTTCAAGGCGAACTACGGTCCGACCATCGCCGTCTACCGGGCGATCGCCGAAGACCCCGAGAAGGTCGACGCCCTCGATCGCGCTCTTGCCGATCTCGCACGGGAGCACGACGTGGGTGGCGGGACGATGAATTGGGAGTATCTGCTGTTCACCGCACGTCGCGCGGCGTGAACGCGATTCAGCCGCGCGTGGCGGCGTGCAGGGCGGCGTCGACAGCGCCGACCCGAGCGTTTCTCACAGCCGCCCACAACGGGCGCAGGGCGTCCTCACGAGCCGCGGTCGCAGTCGCCGATGCCGCGCGCAGACCACGACCGCGACCGGCGACGGTGAGGATCGCGGCTACCTGATCGGCGGAGTCGAGGATTCGTACCGCCCGTCGAGGAATCGTCTCCGGGTAGCGGTGACGTGCCGACTCCGCGATCTCCGCCGCGATCTCCGCGCGCGGGTCGCTGCTCTGCCCGTCGTCGCCGACCGTGTGTATCGCGGCGAGCGTCGTGGCGGCCTCCCGCACTGCTTCCCGCATCGTGAACTCGGCCTCGCCGAGTCCGGGGAGTCCGGTGGGCTCGGGTATCACCGGTACCGCGAACACGGTCCAGCGGAGGACGTCGGGCCCCTCGCCGGTCGGGACGAGGCCGAGGCCCGGCGTTCCCGGCGCGCCGACGAGCACTCCCTCGCCGGCGGCTGTCGCCGCCGCGGAGAATTCGAGGCCGGCGGGCAGGCCGCGCACATCACCCGGAGACGGCAGCAGCAACCGGATGCCCGCACCCCCGGCGGGATCGGCGCGCCGGATCACCGCGAGCAGTCCGGCGGCGCCGTCCTCCGGATTCGGGCCGGTCAGCCCGGCGCGGTGCTGCGCCCCGGCTTCGGCGGCAACGACGAGGTGCATCGGCGCCCACTCGTACAGGGCATCGATGACCTCGTCGGGCGCCGCGTGGCCGGACAACCATGCGCCGGCCCACAGCGTCAGGCTCTGGCTCGGGGAACTCACGGAACGAGCATAGGACGCGGTACCGCCCGGCGTGGCGACGACCGCACGCCGCGGTCGTTGTCCTAACGTTGACCGGCGTGAGTCCACGCGATAGCTACGGCGACATCTTTGCCGGACACAACCGCAAGCAGAAGCGGGCAGTCCCGGAACTCGAGGCCGAGAAGGACCTCGTGGTCGAAGACGCAGCGTCGGGATGGTGCGGCGCGATCGTCGGCATCGAACGCACCTACGACGGCGACTTCGTGCGCCTCGAGGACGGACAGCGCCGGACCCGACTGTTCGCGATGCGGCCTGCCGCGTTCCTGATCGACGGTGCGCCCGTGACCCTCGTCCGGCCCGAGGCGCGGCCGGCGGCGCAGACACCGGCCCGCTCGGCTTCCGGCTCGACGCGAGTCGAGGGACTGCGGGCGCGGGTCGCTCGCGGCAGCCGCATCTGGGTCGAGGGCGTGCACGACGCGGCTCTGGTCGAACAGGTGTGGGGTCACGATCTTCGTGTGGAAGGGGTCGTCGTCGAACAACTCGAGGGGCTCGACAACCTCGCGGAGCGCCTCGCCGAGTTCCGGCCCGGGCCGGGACGCCGGGTCGGTGTCCTAGCCGACCACCTCGTCACCGGGTCGAAGGAGGAGCGGCTCACCGCGAACCTCGGCCCGCATGTCATGGTCACCGGCCACCCGTACATCGACGTGTGGGAAGCGGTGCGGCCCAAGGCCGTCGGCATCGACGCCTGGCCGACGATTCCGCGTGGGCAGGACTGGAAGACCGGCGTCTGCCGCGAACTCGGCTGGGGAACCCCGCAGGAGGGCTGGCGCCGGGTCTACAACTCGGTGTCGTCGTTCCGGGATCTCGAAGCACCCCTGATCGGTGCCGTCGAACGACTCGTGGACTTCGTCACCGAACCCGACGCCGGCCGCGCCGCAGACGCCGGACCCTCAGAGAGTCCGGGGCGGTGAACAGGTCGACGGTGTCCCGTCTGTGGCCTCGAACCACACCGGCCGGGGCTGTGCCGGCGCCGGTCCCGCCGCCACGGTGACGAAATCCGTCCAGGAGACGCCGGAGGAACTGGTGAGGGGAGGGTGGGGCAGGGTGCCCCGAGCCAGTCGCGTTCCGTCGTCACGGACGGTTCGCCGCCGTGCCGAGCATTGCGCCCGCCTCGGTGGGTGTGGTCGGGAGAACCGCTCCGCACGCCTGTGACCTGCGTCTCTGCCGCGATGTCCGAATTATGGTTCGATGGTTCCTGTGGTGGCACTGATATGGCTGATTGCCGGCGCAGCTCTGGCGGCGGCGGAAGCACTCACCGGAGACTTCGTGTTGCTGATGCTCGGCGGCGCTGCCTTGGGCACAGCCGGGGTGTCCGCTGCGACCGACGTGCCGGTGTGGATCGACGCCGGGGTGTTCGCGGTGTTCTCGCTCGTGCTCCTGCTCGGCGTTCGGCCCATCCTGCGGCGCAGATACTCCGTTCCACCTGCGCTGACGACGGGTGTCGAGGCGTTGCCCGGCAAGCACGCCCTGGTGCTCGAGGAGGTCGGTGAGCACGCGGGTCGCGTGAAGATCGACGGGGACGTATGGACGGCGCGGCCGCTCGACGTCACCGAAGTGTACGAACCCGGAACAACCGTGACTGTGATGCAGATCGACGGCGCGACAGCCGTCGTATGGAGGGGTGTCTGACCTATGGAAGCGTTGATCGTGCTCGCCGTCGTGGTGGTGCTGGTCGTGATCGTGGTGGTGAAGTCGGTGGCCCTGGTGCCGCAGGCGGAAGCCGCCGTCATCGAACGGCTGGGCCGCTACTTCCGCACCGCGTCGGGGCAACTCACGTTCCTGGTGCCGTTCGTCGACCGCATCCGCGCGAAAGTCGACCTGCGCGAACGGGTGGTGTCGTTCCCACCGCAGCCGGTGATCACCAAGGACAACCTCACGCTGAGTATCGACACGGTGGTCTACTTCCAGGTCACCAACCCGCAGGCTGCGGTGTACGAGATCAGCAACTACATCGCCGCCGTCGAGCAGCTCACGGTCACGACACTGCGCAACGTGGTCGGCGGGATGACCCTCGAAGAGACCCTGACCTCCCGGGACTCGATCAACGGGCAGCTTCGCGGCGTCCTCGACGAGGCGACCGGCCGCTGGGGCCTGCGGGTCGCACGCGTCGAGCTCAAGAGCATCGATCCGCCGCCGTCGATCCAGGAGTCGATGGAAAAGCAGATGAAGGCCGACCGGGAGAAGCGCGCGACGATTCTCACGGCCGAGGGCCACCGCGAAGCCGCGATCAAGACGGCCGAGGGTGACAAGCAGGCCCGCATCCTCTCGGCAGAGGGATCGAAGCAGGCCGCGATTCTCGAGGCGGAGGCCGAGAGGCAGTCTCGGATTCTGCGAGCTCAGGGCGACCGCGCAGCGCAGTACCTCGAGGCGCAGGGCGAGGCGAAGGCCATCGAGAAGGTCTTCGCGGCGATCAAGGCCGGCAAGCCCACACCCGAGATGCTCGCCTACCAGTACCTGCAGACGCTTCCGCAGATGGCCAAGGGCGACGCGAACAAGGTGTGGCTCGTACCCAGCGACTTCGGCGACGCCCTCAAGGGGTTCGCGGGAGCGCTCGGCGCCAAGGGTGAAGACGGAGTGTTCCGGTTCGAACCGAGCGCGGTCGACGAAGATCTTCAGCGCCCCGAGGACGACTCGGCTGAGGTCAGTGACTGGTTCGACATGAAGACCGACCCGGTGGTGGCGAAAGCGGTCGCCGAGGCCGAGGCCGTCGCGCGCAAGCCCGTCGACCCCGCGGTCCCGGCCGCAGCCGGAGAACGTCCGTCGAACGCCGGCGGATCGTCGGCCCTGCCGGCACCCGAGCCCGCACAAGAGGGGCTCGCCCCGTCGCTCGAAAAGGTAGTCGGCGAAGAGGTTCCGAAGCAGTAGAGACGAACGGGCGCTGTCAGGTGAGGAGTGCCTTCCCGACTCCGCATGCGGCGCATGCCCACAGCACGCTGGTGGCGGTACCGATGATGAACTGCTCGGATGCGTTCGGTTCGCGCAGTTCCGGGTACCGCGCCAGGCCCTTCACGGCCATGATGACGGCGATGCCTTCCGGCCATCCCGCGAGGATCGACACCGCGACGGCACCGCGCTCGAGCACCCCGATCACCCTGCCGCCGCGCAGCGGTCCGGGCGGGGGAGTCGGATCCGGACCCGCGTCCGGCTGACGACGGGCGATCCGGAAGGCGACGAGCACTGCCGGTCCGCCACCGGTGACGGCGGCCAGAGTGCTGAGGACGAGGGTCGCGGCCAACCCCACTCCCTGGACCGGTGCGGTCGCGGATGCAGCCAGCGCAGCACCGCCGAGTGCCGTGGTCGTCACCGCCGTGCCGACCCAGACTGGGAGTGCGGGGCGGAGCGACAGCGAGGGTGCAACGACGGCGATGGCGAGGCACACCAGCGCGATAGCGGTCATCGATCAGCCTTTTCCAGTAGTCGCTGCACGAGGGCGATTCCCGCGATTTCGGCGCGCCATCCGGCCGCCGCCAGGCGTTGGGACACCGCCTGCTTGGTGATGCCGAGTTCGTCCGCGATCTGTGCCTGTGTCGCACCGGAGCGCGCGAGCGCCACAGCGTCGTGTCCCTGGGGCGAGCGCCGCAGGACGACGGTGGCGAGCAGGGTCAACGCGGCGTCGGCATCCGCCGCCGCCGCCGCATCGACTCCGTCGACGGCGATCTGTCCGACGGCATTTTTGGCGCGTTCGACTGCGCGGCGAGCGAATTCGAATGCCGGCCCACGTCCGGCGCGGGTCTGTTTCGGCAGGGGCGTTTCGACGGGTCCGATGCCGACGCCGATGCTCCAGCGCTCTCGGCGGAGCAACTCCAGAACGAGATCGACGACGACAACGGCATCGTCGGCGACGGCCTGGACTTCGTCACCGGCAGTTCGGTCGAACGGGCGGAGCAGGCGCGGGTCGCGCAGATCGGTGAGGAGTTCCGACACCCGGTCGACGTCCCGGCGACTGCCTCGTTGGTCGACCGTCAAGACGAACATCGGTCAAGTTTGAGTCCTTGATTCTTGGAAGTCAAGCCTCAGGGATTGTTCCGAAGTCGTCGCGAGGCATTCCGAAGTACTCCTCGTCGGTGACAGGCTCGAGCCAATGGACCGTATCGTGCTCGTCGTCCGTTTCGTTGATGGCGAGGTGAGTCATCAGCCGCGTCGGTGCTGCCCCGTGCCAGTGTTCCTCGTCCGCCTCGAACAGCACACGATCGCCAGGCTTGATCTCTTCGACGGGTCCACCTCGGCGCTGGCACAACCCGATTCCCTCCGTGACGAAGATCGTCTGGCCGAGGGGGTGCCGGTGCCAGTGTGTGCGGGCACCGGGCATGAAGTGCACGAGACCCGCCGACACCCGGGAGGGTGGCGGTGAAGCGGCAACCGGATCGATGTAGACGTCTCCGGTGAACCAGTCCTCCGGCCCCGTGCCGGTATCGAGCGTGTTGCGAACGATCAGCATGCTTGCCCCTCAGTCGGCCGATTCGGCGTGCCGGACGGGACGTCATCGCACCCTGGCGGGCGCCTTGTCCAGCAGCTCACCTGGTGTCCATCAGATCAGTCGGAATTCGCCGGGGAGCACATTTCCGGAACGCAAGTGCTCGTACTGTGACCTTCGGGTGAGCATTTCGGTGTCGATCGGCGGCCGGAAGGTGCACGCTGAGAGAGCACAGCACCCGGGCGGGGTGCACATCGCGTGATCGCTCACGCCGCACCTCGGCGCCTGCGAACCCGGTGCCGAGGTTGCGCTCGGGCGGTTTGCCGACCAAGGAGACAGCATGCGCGGAGTCGTTCTCGAGCGACCAGGTGAGGTCCGGATCGCGGATCGTCCCGACCCGGTGATCGTCGAACCGACCGACGCGGTCATCCGGTTGGCCGCCTCCTGCATCTGCGGCTCGGATCTGTGGCCCTACCGCGGTGCCGACCCGGCAGAGCACATGCCGATGGGTCACGAATACGTCGGGACGGTCACCGAGATCGGCGACGCGGTATCGAACATCGCGGTTGGGGACTTCGTCGTGGGTTCGTTCTTCGCATCCGACAACACCTGCGAGATCTGCCGCGCCGGATACCAGTCCCGGTGTGTTCACGCGGTACCGATGGGCGCCATCGGGACACAGGCCGAGTACGCACGGGTCCCGTTGGCCGACGGCACGCTGGTCGGCACACCGGGCACACCCGACTCGGACCTTCTTCCCTCGCTGCTCGCGGCGTCGGACGTGCTCGGAACAGGTTGGTTCGCCGCCGTGGCTGCGGAAGCCGGACCGGGTAAGACGGTCGCGGTCGTCGGGGACGGTGCGGTCGGCTTGCTGGGGGTCCTGGCAGCGAAACAGCTGGGCGCGGAGCGGATCATCGCCATGAGCCGCCACGCTGATCGCCAAGCGTTGGCGCGCAGGTTCGGAGCCACCGACATCGTCGAGGAACGTGGAGACGAAGGGGTAGAGCAGATCAAGGACCTCACTTCAGGTCTGGGAGCGCACTCCGTGATCGAGGCCGTCGGGACGCAGCAGTCGATGATGCAGGCGATTCGGTCCACCCGCCCGGGCGGACACGTCGGTTATGTCGGTGTCGCCCATGACGTCTCGCTGCCCGGTGGAGAACTGTTCTTCGCCGAGGTGCATCTGCACGGCGGGCCTGCTCCGGTGCGACGCTTCCTGCCGCAGTTGATCGAGCTGATCTGGAACCGCGCTATCGACCCGGGAGCCGTGTTCGACCTCACCTTGCCTCTGGAGGAGGCGGCCGAGGGGTACCGCGCGATGGACGAACGTCGAGCGATCAAGGTGATGCTCACCCTCTGAGTTCTGCCGATGAACGGGGCGCTGTCCGAATCCGGGGACGACGAACTCCGCAGCCACAGGAAGGAAGTCTCCGAGGACGATGGAAAACACTGATCCTGAAGTCGACGACGTAGGCCGCCGGAAGTGGATAGGACTCGGCGTCCTGGCCCTCGGACTGTCGTTGATCGTCATCGACGGGACAATCGTCAATGTCTCCCTGCCGGTCATCATCGAGGACCTGAACCTGGATCTGACCGACGCGCAGTGGATCAACAGCATCTATTCGGTGGTATTCGCGGCATTGCTGCTCACGACGGGAAGCCTCGGCGACCGAGTGGGCCGCCGGTTGCTGTTCATCATCGGGGTTCTCGTATTCATCGCCGGTAGCCTCGCCGCAGCGTCGTCGGACACCTCGACGACGTTGATCACCGCACGCGTCGTGCAGGGTATCGGTGGCGCGCTCGTGCTGCCGTGCACGCTCTCGACGGTCAACGCCACTTTCCGCGGACGTGACCGGGCGATCGCGTTCGGGGTGTGGGGCGCGGTGATCTCCGGTATGGCAGCTGTGGGCCCGCTGCTCGGAGGGTGGCTGACGACATCCTTCACCTGGCCGTGGATCTTCCTCGTCAATATTCCGGTCGGCATCATCGTCATCATCGGTGCCCTGCTGTTCGTTCCCGAGACACGGTCGAAGGCCGAGGTGCCCGGTCTCGATTACCTGGGACCCGTCCTGAGCGCAATCGGGTTCGGCTCGTTGGTGTTCGCCCTCATCGAGGGACAGAAGATCGGCTGGTGGAAGCCCATCTCGGACCTGAGAATCCCGGGGCTCACGTGGTCCGAGTCCGCTCCGATCTCGGCGACCCCGGTGGTCGCTGCTATCAGCATCGTCGTTCTCGTGGCGTTCGTGCTGTGGGAGCGGTACCGCGCGAACCTGCGGCGCTCCGCGATCCTCGACCTGAGCCTGTTCCGGATCCGAACGTTCAGCTGGGGCAATATCACCGCGCTGACCGTTGCGATCGGGGAGTTCGGCATGCTTCTCGTACTGCCGCTGTTCCTTGTGAACGCGTACGGCCTCAGTACGCTTGGCAGCGGTTACGTGCTGTCGGTGATGGCGCTGGGCGCGTTCGCTTCGGGCGCTGCGGCCCGCTTCGTCACCGCGAAGCTCGGGGCACCGCGGACCGTCGTCTTCGGTTTGTGCCTCGAAGTGATCGGGGTGCTCGCCTTTGCGCTGTACCTCCGCCCGTCTGCGAACGTGGTCGTGCTGGCCCTTCTGCTTGCGATCTACGGCATGGGGTTGGGACTGGCGTCGGCGCAGCTCACCGGCACCGTGTTGGTCGACATCCCGACGTCGGAGTCGGGGGAGGGGTCCGCCATCCAGAGCACGTCCCGGCAGCTCGGCGCAGCCCTGGGCACCGCCATCCTCGGGACCGTGCTCTCGCTGGGGTTGGCGCACAGTCTCACAGACCGCCTCGATTCGGGACCGCTACCGCCACAGGTGCAGTCCCAGCTGGTGGACGCTACCCGTGACTCCGCCGGCAGTACCATTCCGACCATCCGCGATCAGGGCGACACCGGCCGACTGGGTCCGGCCGGTCCCGAGACTGCGGACGAGTTGTCCGACGGTTTCGCGGACGCCACCAGGTGGTCGCTGTTCGCCGCTGCCGGATTCCTCGTGATCGGCCTGGCGGGTGCCACCCGCCTGCAACCGCGACGGCAGGTGGGAAACCCGGTCCCCGACAAGACCGGATAGGAGCCGGATCTCGCCGTTGCAGCGGGTCAGATCGGTCCGCGGCGGGCGGCGTCCTTCGCGTGGTGCAGGGCTTCCCTGAGCTGACGGCGGTCGTCGAACTCCCTGGTCGTGTGGCCGAAGCTCTGGTGCGGGTCGCTGCCGCGTCCCGCCACGACCAGAACATCACCGCCGGTGGCGAATGCGACCGCAAGGTCGAACGCTCGGCGGCGGTCCGGTTCGACGAAAACCTCGGCCCGGCCGGCCGCGTGCGCACCCTCGGCGACCGCCGCCCTGAGGTGATGTGGGTTCTCGGAAAACGGGCTCTCGTCGGTGACGACGACGATGTCTGCATACGTGGCGGCCGTGTGTCCGAGCGGGAATCGCTTGCCTGCATCCCGGTCGCCGGTCGCTCCGATGACGAGGATGAGACGCCCACCCGGTGTCAGTGAGCGGAGGAACGGCAACAACTGCTGTTGGCCCGGGGTGTTGTGCATGTAGTCCACGAGGGCGAGGAAATCCTGTCCGGCATCGATCCGTTCGAGACGGCCGGGAACGCCGCGCAGAGTCTCGAGGCCCGCCGCCGCGACCAGCACATCGGCACCGCTGGCGGCGAGGGATGTGAGAGCGGTCAGCGCGTTGCCCACCTGGTGCGGTCCGAGCAGTGACAACCGGACTCGGGCATTTCCGTCACATGTGTGGACAATGAATTCGGTTCCCTCTGCACTGCAATGGATTTCGTCCGCGAACACATCCGCGCGGGTATCGCTGGCCGAATGGGTCCACACAGGTATTTCCGTGATGGCGGCCAGCCTCCGGGCGTACTCGTCGTCTAGGTTGACCACGGCGGCCTGCGCACGCTCGGGTGTGAACAGCGCGGCTTTGGCTGCGAAGTAACGGTCCATCGTGCCGTGGAAGTCGAGGTGATCGGGGCCGAGGTTGGTGAACGCCACCGTGCGAAACCACACGCCGTCGACCCGCCCTTGGCTGATGGCGTGCGAAGACACTTCCATCGGCACGGCATCCACAGCCTGCCGCCGGAATTCGGCGAGGGTGCGCTGGAGAACCGAGGCCTCGGGTGTCGTGTGTGTGGCCGGACGGGCGCCGGCGGGCCCGCGCACGGTGACACCGCTGATGATGCCGGTCACGATTCCGAGAGTCGTGAGCGCGGTGTCGAGGAGGTATGTCGCGCTCGTTTTGCCGTTCGTTCCGGTGACTCCATGGACATCCATCGCGCGAGACGGGTGCCGATGGATCCAGGACGCGAGCGGGCCCACCCAGCGGCGCGGGTCCTCGACCACCAGCGTCGGGAGGTACCGGGAAGGCCGGTCGCTGAGGATCGCTACGGCGCCGCGCCTTGCAGCGTCGGCGTCGAAGGTGATGCCGTGGAAGCTGTTTCCGGGCAGGGCGGCGTAGAGGTCGCCCGGTTGCACGGTACGAGAGTCGTCGCTGACGCCGGTGACAACGCTCGCGTGTCGCTGTGGGGGCGCCTCACTCAGTGCATCCCCGAGAAGAAGGGCGAGGTCGCCGATCGTCGTTCTGCGGGGATCGTCGGGTACCGGCGAGGCCGACGGGGATACCGTGCGGTAGTCGGGGTCGCGGGTCACATCGTCGAATACCCGCTGGCGCTCGAAACGATGCTCCCAGATCCGAGCATCGAGCTTCGACCGGTGGTCCAAGCCTCCAGCAGTCGGTCGGCCAAGAGACCCTCGACGTAGTCGAACGCCCGCATACCGAACACCACGTCCGCCGCGAGGGCCGGCTCCCTGGTCACCAGGTCCTCCACCACATCGGTGCGGAGAACCTGTTCGTGCACCGCATCCGCCTCGACGTGTTCTTCGTAGAACCGCAGGCACTGCGCCGGTGCGTGAAGGCGGTGCAGTGCCTCCACCAAGCGCCGGCATCCCGGTGACGAGGTGATCTCGGCGGCCGCGAACTGTCCGACCGCTGCGCCACGCAGGGCGCGGTGCAGCCCGAAGAGGGACATCAGATTGACGGGCGTCATGCTCTCGGCCGGAACATGGTCGAGGTACGCCAGATACGCCGGATTCAGTCCGGCAGCCGAAAGGAGTTCGGCGAACATCGCGGAGTGCATCCGATCGCCACGACCGCCGCCGTACTCGTCGAACTCGACCGCCGTGAAGGCCGCCTTCGCCTGCCCCGTCAACCGGGGGATCGCCCATGCCTGCGGATCCCCTTCCTTGAGGTGATAGAGCGATCGATGGGCGAAATACTCCTGCATCTGCGGCCACGTTCCGTGCTCGCGGAGATGCCACGAAGGCCCCGTACCGGTTTCCGGTTCTGCGGACATGGCGTCCATCTCGCCGAGGGCGTCGTCTCCCGGTGGGACGAGATCACGTAACGCGTCGAGGAAGAGGCGCTCGAGTTGTGCCCGCATGCGGAGGAGGTCGGGCTGCCACTCCCAGGCGTCGTCCACCGCCGGAAAGCCCTGATAGTGGAGCTCGTAGCAGGTGTAGAGAGCCAACTGCACGTCTTCGCCGAGAGGCTCGCCGGTGGATCTTGTCGGCAGCAGAACCCGATCCGACGGATCCGTCGACAGGGCAACGATCACTGCCTCCGAGACGGGGCCGCGAGGGGTGGGGAGCGGGTGTGGCGGGAGTTCGCACGACCGGGTCACCCTTGCACGCTATCGCAGTCTTCCCCGGGCGCGAGCCCTGGTCGATCCGGCGGCTTCGGTGAAGTGTCGGCGCTTCCCTCGTACCCTCGAAGTACGGAGCGCCGCCGCTCGGCGAGGAGAGGACGTGACATGAACGCATGGCCCGAGTCGCAGGAACTGGCTCGCCGCATGGCGGCACTGGCGCGAGAGTTCTTCCGTCCGAGTAGTCTCGCCGACACTTTGAGCGGCGTTACCGCGGCAGCAGTCGAGCTGATCCCCAACGCCGAGTGGGCCGACATCCTGACCGTGACCGGTGGGCGGACGGTGGAATCGTTCGCGGCCACTGCGAAGCTGCCGGAAGAACTCGACGCCGTGCAGGAGAAACTCGGCGAAGGGCCGTGTCTGGAGGCTGCACAGAAGAGCCTGATCGTGCGATCCGACGACCTTCGGACCGAAACGCGCTGGCCGCGCTTCGCCGCTGAGGCGGTGCAGGCGGGTGTGCTGAGCACCCTGTCGTTCCAGCTGTACCTCGACAGCGGATCGATGGGCGCACTCAACCTGTTCTCGTCGAAGCCGGGTGCATTCGATGTCGACGCGGAGGCGATCACCGAAGTCTTGGCTGCGCAAGCGGCGATGGCACTGAGCGCCGCACGCGGCCACGAACAGTTCTCGTCGGCGCTGGCGAGCAGAGACATCATCGGCCAGGCCAAAGGCATGATCATGGAACGCTTCGGTGTCGATTCCGTGCGCGCGTTCGAATTGCTGCGGAAGCTGTCGCAGGACAGCAACATCCCCCTCGCGGACATCGCAGCACGGCTGGTGGATTCGGGATCTGCGCGCAGCGGGGACGACACCGAGCACTGACGCCGCCGCCGGGGCGGCACTCGGCCGGACTCGGGCCGTGAGCGCCGGCCTGTTACGAGCGACACAGTGTGCAATTACCGGGATCGTGTTTGGCAGCGCGCTGCACGCGGTACCGATAGGGATACCCCGGGAGGGTGTCCGACCGGACACTTCGCTCCCGGATTGTGGTACCGAGAACGAGACGATGTGGAGTTCCGATGACTGCTCGACAGGAACACGTGGTTCTGGTGGGTACGCCCGCCGACGCTGCCGCGGCCGACCACTGGGCTGCAGTGCAGAATTGGGCGGAGGAAAACGGCTGGGCCGTCTCGAGCGAACTCCCGGCCATGGGCGAGGTCTGGGGTGCAGTGGCGACCGAGGAGGTCCTCGACGGGATATGTTCTCCCGCCGAAGCCGAGCTGATCTATCGGGTACGCGCGGCAGGAATTCCGCTCTTCAGCGTCCATCAGGCCCCCGCAATGCTTGCATCCCTCACCGTGCCCGAGGCGCCGTACGCAGCTTGAGGTGTCATCGCCCGGCTTGTGCGCCGGTCCTCGGGACGACGACTCGGGGTCGACAACCGGCCCACGCCGCCTGGTAACTTCTTCGTATGACGACGAGTTACATACACTTCGTCCGGGGGTCGGCGACAAGCGGCGTGCCCGGATCCCGCGGGTCGCAGCGGCCCTTCGTCGTGCCCGATGCTGTCACGCTGGGCGCGCGGTCATGAGCCATCACGACGTGGTGATCGTGGGGGCCGGGATCTCCGGCATCGGCGCGGCAGTCGCACTCCAGCAACACGGAATCGACGACTTCGTTCTCTTGGAGAAGGGGGATGCGGTCGCCGGCACCTGGCGGGACAACACGTACCCCGGATGTGCGTGCGACGTCCCGTCGGCACTGTATTCGTACTCGTTCGCCCCGAATCGCGAGTGGACCCGCTTGTTCGCCGGGCAGGAAGAAATCCGGCGGTACATCGAGCGTGTGGCGGGTGAACACCGGATCTACCCCCGTATCCGTTTCGGCACCGAAATGCGGAGCGCACGGTGGGACGCTCCGTCCCACCGGTGGATCGTCGCCACATCCTCCGGAGTGGTCACAGCGGGTGCGCTCATCGCAGCGGCGGGCCCGTGGCACGAGCCCCTCGTTCCGGACATCGCGGGGCTCGACACCTTTCCGGGCGAAGTGTTCCACTCTTCGCGATGGAACCACCGTTACGATCTCACCGGCAAACGTGTAGCGGTCGTCGGCACAGGGGCCTCCGCGGTGCAGTTCGTGCCGGAGGTCGAACGGAAAGCCGCTGCCCTGCACCTGTATCAGCGCACCGCCCAATGGGTACTTCCCAAGCCCGACTACGCGTTACGCCGCGCCGAACGTGCCGTCCTGCGCCGGGTGCCGGGTGCCCACTCCGCGCTCCGGCGTGTCGAATACTCCGTCATGGAGGCGCTCGGACTCGGATTCCGAAACCCCTGGATCATGAGGTTGATTCAGCAACTGGGCAAGGCATGGCTGCGGCTTCAGGTGAGCGACCCCGGATTGCGCAGAACGCTGACGCCCCAGTACACCCTGGGTTGTAAACGCCTGCTGTTCTCCAACGAGTACTACCGCGCGTTGGCGCAACCGACCGTCGAAGTGCACGCCACCGCGGTCGCATCGGTGCGGGGGAACGTCGTGGTCGGGGCGGACGGATCCGAAACCGCCGTGGACGCGATCATCTTCGGTACCGGCTTCCACATTCTCGACATGCCGGTTGCGAGCCGGATCTTCGACGAGCATGGCCGCAGTCTCGACGAGCACTGGAAGGGCAGTCCCCAGGCGTATCTCGGCACCACCATCGCCGGATTCCCGAACGCGTTCGTGCTGCTGGGCCCCTCGCTCGGTACCGGCCATACCTCGGCATTCACGATTCTGGAGGCGCAACTCGGCTACGTCGCCCAGGTGCTGACCCGTGCACGTCAGGAGGAGTGGACTCGTGTGGAGCCGCGCCGGGCCGCGCAGGAGGCCTTCAATGCCCGCGTCCAGAAAGCGCTCGCCGGTACGGTGTACAACAGCGGTGGCTGCCGGAGTTACTTCTACGACGTCAACGGCCGCAACAGCTTCAACTGGCCGTGGTCGACCCGGCGGATGCTGAAGGAGCTTGCGACGTTCGACGAGACGGCATTCGACGTGACGGCGGCCGCTCACACCGACGTGACACCGGCGCCGTCCTGATCAGGGTCACGACGGCGGAGTGCCGGGTCAGGGCACGGTGTATTCGGCGGAGCAATCGTACGAGGTGTACTTCTGCCCATCGTCCGAGGTGTTGTTCACCCCGGTAACGGCCATGATCCGGCCCGAACCGGTGGTCTGGACGGGCAGAACGATGGTCGTTCCACCTTCGTCGATCCGTACGGTGGTGTCACCGACGCCGCTGATGCCGCTGTCGAGATTCGCCCAGACCAACGTTGCTTTCTGGGTGTACGGCGCGACCGACTCCGACTGGGTACGGAACCTGAAAACCACTTGCCCGGGCGAAGGCGAGGACACGGTGACATCGCTGCGGTCGTAGCGACCGAAATCGTTGGGGTCGACGTAATCGAAGCCGCAGAACGGTGTCTCGACGGGGTCCTTCGGAGGGAAGAAGTCCACGGAATTCCACGGAACTGCATGGGCGGCACCCGTACTCAGCGATGCGGCTGCGACGGTGACGAGCAGGGCGACGATCGATCGGGCGAATCTGCGGTGCATGTCTCTCCTCGGCGAGTTCGAGTACGAGGGGTCTGTCGACGCACTGACGATTGTGGCAGTCGGCAACGGATAGGGCACCGAGATCGTGAAAGAAGTTCTCGCCGAGCACAAACGGGCTTCCGGGAACCGATCGGGCGGGGGAGGTCGTCCTGTGCCCCCTTTCACGTTATACCGCAATCACGGTCCTCATGGGGACCGAATTTTCGGCCCATACTCGCAGCAGTCGACGCAGGAGTAGGCGAGCGAGGAGAACGACATGGGTTTCGTGCTGAGTCTCGAAGACCTGAATCGAACAGATTCGGACGTCGCCGGTGGCAAGGGGGCGAATCTCGGAGAACTGATCCACGTTCCCGGGACGCACGTCCCCGTCGGGTTCTGTATCACGACGGACGCCTTTCGCCGGGTGATGGAGGAGATGCCGTCCGTCGACGTACTGCTCGGCAGGTTGTCGTCACTCGCACCGGACCGGCACGACGAACTCCGGCGACTCGGTGCGGAGATCCGTGAGGCGATCGCAGAACATGCGGTTCCGGACGACGTCGCCTCGGATATCACCGGCGCACTCGCCCGTTTCGGGGAACAACAGGCGTGGGCGGTCCGGTCCAGTGCCACCGCGGAGGATCTCCCGTCGGCTTCGTTCGCCGGTCAACAGGATTCGTTCCTGAACGTCGTGGGCCGCGACTCGATTCTGCGGGCGGTCACACGATGCTGGGCTTCGTTGTTCACCGAACGCGCGGTCGCCTACCGCGTGCAAAAAGGCTTCGACCACCGGACGGTGCGGATGGCGGTCGTGGTACAGCAGATGGTTTTCCCGCAGGCGGCGGGGATGATGTTCACCGCAGACCCGCTCACGTCCGATCGCACGGCCGCTTCCGTCGAGGCCACATTCGGCCTCGGTGAAGCATTGGTATCGGGTGCCGTGATCCCCGATGTGTACACGGTGCGGGGCACGGACATCACCGCGACGATCTCCTCGAAGCACCATTCGGTCGAATCCGCGCCCGATGGAGGAACGCGTCTGCGGGATGTATCCCCGGATCGACGGTTCGAGGCGGTGTTGTCCGACGAGCAGATCCTCCGGCTCGTGAAGTTGGGCCGGGAGATCGAATCGCACTTCGGGTGTCCGCAGGACATCGAATGGTGCCTGGTCGACGATGAAGTCCACATCGTCCAGAGTCGGCCGATCACAACGCTTTTCCCCATCCCGGTGTCAGACGACGACGAGCAGCACGTCTACGTTTCGGTCGGTCACCAGCAGATGATGACCGACGCCATGAAGCCGTTGGGAATCTCCGTGTGGCAGATGACGAGTCCCGCACCCATGCGGACCGCGGGCGGACGGTTGTTCGTCGACGTCACGGAGGCGTTGTCGTCCCCGCTGAGCCGGGAATCACTGGTGGAAGCGCTGGGGGCATCCGATCCGCTCCTCGGGGATGCGCTTCGCGTGATCGTTGCCCGAAGGGGATTCGTCCCCGGCTCCGACGCCCCGGCCGGTGATCGAAGCATCGGTGTGGCAGAACCGATCGACGCAGACCCCGAGGTGGTCACCGAACTGATCGCGCGCTCCGAATCCTCTCTGGCAGAGCTGAAACGGGAGATCCGGGGGCGGTCGGGTACGGAGCTGATCGAGTTCGTCGAAACGGACATCCAGGAGTTGAGACGGATTCTGTTCGACCCGCGAAGCCTTCAGGTGATCACCGCCGCGATGGATTCGGCTCGGTGGTTGTCCGATCGCCTCGACAGCTGGCTCGGGGAGAGGGGCGCGGCCGACACCCTCGCACAATCGGTTCCCCACAACGTCACGTCCGAAATGGGTCTGGCGCTCCTCGACGTCGCGGACCGGATTCGTCCCCGGCCGGATGTGGTGGCGTTTCTGCGGCACGTCGAGGAATCCGGGCACGACGACGAGACCTTTCTGGACGACCTGGGCAGCGTGGCGGGGGGCGGGGAGGCCCGAGCGGCGATCGAGGGGTTTCTCGGCACGTACGGGATGCGGTGCGCGGGCGAGATCGATATCACCCGGCCGCGGTGGAGCGAACGACCGACGGCACTCGTCCCGGTGATCGTCGGCAACGTCGACAACTTCACGGCCGGCGCCGCGCAGCGGCGTTTCGAGCAAGGTCGACGTGCCGCCGAGACGAAGGAACGCGAAGTGCTGGAACGATTGCGCGCCTTGCCGGATGGGGAGCGCAAAGCGGACGAGACCGGGCGTATGATCGCTCGTCTCCGCACGTTCTCCGGATATCGCGAGTATCCGAAGTACGGCATGGTCGCCCGTTATTTCGTGTACAAGCAGGCGCTCTCGAACGAGGCCGCACGACTGGTGCAGGACGGCGTGCTGCGCCGTGATGACGACATCTTCTACCTCACCTACGACGAGTTGCGTGAGGTGGTCCGCACGCACCGAGGATGCGACGACCTCGTCCGCGACCGGCGGCGGGCATTCGCAGTCCACGAAACTCTCACCCCGCCGCGGGTGCTCACGTCGGACGGCGAAGCTCTGTCGGGGGAGTACCGGCGCGAAGACGTTCCGGAGGGCGCGGTGCCCGGCACGCCGGTCTCCGCCGGAGTTGTCGAAGGACGAGCTCGGGTCGTTTCGGACATGGCCCGGGCCGATCTCCGGGCAGGCGACATTCTCGTCACGGCGTACACCGATCCGAGCTGGACCCCGTTGTTCGTCTCGATCAAGGGACTGGTCACCGAGGTGGGTGGGCTGATGACCCATGGCGCCGTGGTCGCAAGGGAATACGGCGTGCCCGCCGTGGTCGGCGTGCAGCACGCGACGCGGCTGATTCGCGACGGACAACGTATCCGCGTGAACGGATCGGAAGGTTATGTCGAGATCGTGTCCGAGCCGGGCGCTTGAGCTGGGCCGGATGACGCGCGCGGGTACCCCCTCGCCACGGTGCGCGCGAGGATTCCGAGGGTGGCCTTCAGGGTCGCCTCCGAGATCACCGGAAAGATTCCGGTTTCCCGCCACGTGGGATCGATTTCGGACCAGTCGTAATACGAGGTCACGAGGGAACCGTCGTCGGCCGGTTCGATCCGGTAGCCGTACACGTGGCCGATCGGCGGACGTACCGTCCCCAAGATGGTCCAGGAAATTTCCCGATCCGGGACGAAGTCTTCGATCGTGACGGTGACATCGTATCCACCCATCGGAATGTCGCCGAGAGCTTCCCGGTCCATATGGACGACGAAGGTGTCTCCGGCGGCGGTGACCACGGCACCTTCCGCGTCCATCAGCATGCCCGAGCCGTCGATCGCCACGTGCCCCTGGGGATCGCACAACACCGAGAAAACCGCGGCAGGTTCGGCCTTGATCGTCCGTTGCACTTCGATCCGCTCCGTGGTCACGCGAGCGATGATGCCAGGACTTTGCGGTACTGTCCTTCCAGGTGCGCCGGGAAGTCTGGTCGGCAGGTGAGTATTCATCTCTCGAGCCGGAGGACTGTGTGTACCGTTGTGTTGAGTCTTCATTCCCGTCTGCCGGGATGTGGGGCCCGTCCGTGAACGTCGTGTGGAATCGATGCCGCCTCGCACGACGGTCGGCCGCGATCTCTCCCGAGGACGTGTGATGTCGAGCATCTTCTCCGGCCTGCCCTTCCTCTCCCGCGGTTCCTGGGAGGACGCCCGGCGGGTGTCGGAGATCCTGCGCAGGGAAACGGTGGGCGGCATGCTCCTGTTGGCCGGCGCGCTGACCGCGCTGATCTGGGCGAATTCCGGGTGGTCCGAGTCCTACCAGGCTCTGCGCGACACGACGGTCGGTCCGTCGGCCCTGCACCTCGATCTGTCGCTCGGCACGTGGGCGGCGGACGGTCTGCTCGCGATCTTCTTCTTCGTCGTAGGCGTCGAGCTCAAACGTGAATTCGTCGAGGGCAGTCTGCGTGATCTGCGCCGTGCGGCAATGCCCGTCACCGCCGCACTCGGGGGCATGGTCGTCCCGGCGTTGATCTTCGCGGCGGTCAATATGCGCGGCGGGGGCGATGCCCTCAGCGGGTGGGCAGTGCCCACAGCAACCGACATCGCGTTCGCGGTGGCCGTCCTCGCCGTGATCGGCAGCCATCTCCCCACGGCGTTGCGAACGTTCCTGCTCACGCTCGCGGTCGTCGACGACCTGCTGGCGGTGACCGTGATCGCCGTCTTCTACACAGACGAGGTGAACCTGCTCTATCTCGGTCTCGCGTTGCTTCCGCTCGCGGCCTTCGGATTCGCGCTGCAGCGCGGCGCGGGGGCGTGGTGGATCCTGATTCCCCTGGCCGTCCTCACCTGGTGGCTCGTCCACCAATCAGGGGTCCACGCCACCATCGCGGGCGTGCTCCTCGGCTTCACGGTTCCCGTCGCACGGATGGTCGACGGAAAGCGCGTGCCGGTCGCCGAACATATCGAACATCGGATCCGTCCGTTGTCGGCCGGCCTCGCCGTTCCGGTGTTCGCGTTCTTTGCCGCCGGTGTCACCGTCGGCGGCTTGACCGGTCTGCAGAACGCGCTCACCGATCCCATCTCCGTGGGTGTGATCGCCGGACTCGTGGTCGGCAAGGCCGTCGGAATCTTCGGCGTCAGCTACGTGCTGGCCCGGTTCACGCGCGCCCATCTGGACGAGGACCTCAGTTGGGTGGACGTCCTCGGTGTCGCGCTGCTCGGTGGTATCGGCTTCACCGTCTCGTTGCTGATCGGTGATCTCGCCTACGGTCCCGGATCCCTGGCTGCGGACCACGTCAAGGTTGCCGTGCTGCTCGGGTCGTTGCTCAGTGCACTGTGTGCGTCGGTGGTGCTCGTTGCCCGCAACCGCGCCTACAAACGGATCGCCGCGATCGAAACGCGCGACGAGGACGGAGACGGAATCCCGGATGTCTACCAGCAACCCGACCGCCATGTCTGAGCTCGTCGTCCCAGCCGTTACCGGTCCCCGGCCGCGAGACACCATGTCCGAAGTCCCGTCGCGCACGCCACGTGCGGCCGCGCTGTGTTCGAGGAGAAGTTCGTGAACTGGACCGTGTTTGCCGTCTTCGTCGTCGTGTGGGTGCTCGTCGGCTTGCTGACGGGCTTGTGGATGGCACGTCGCGGGCACGACGGCCGCTGGACGCTCATCGCGGTCGTTCTCGGGCCACTTTTCGTTCCTATCGCGTACGAACGTGTGGAGCGCACGCCCCGGTCCGTCGACGTGACGCCCGTGGACAGCTGGGGAGCCGACCCTGCGAACGAACCCGGGTTGCGCGTGCTGGTCGGTTACGACGGTTCCGTGGAAGCCGAACACGCGCTGGCGTCGGCACTGAAGCTGTTCGGCAGCGGGCGAGGCGTGCTCGAACTGGTTGCGGTGGTGTCCTACGACGACGCAAGCGATCCCGACGCGACCATGGTGGAGCGGGCGAAGCATCGGCTGAACGAGGCGGCTTCGGGGGTGGGACCTGTGCCGACCGGTTACGCCGTACTCGCCGGGCCGCCCGGACAGTGTCTGCGCTGGTACGCGGAGAACCACCGGGCAGACGTGCTCGTCGTCGGCAAACGCGGTCGCGGCATGTCCACCCGGATGCTCGGCAGCGTCGCCGAGTACCTCACCGCGCACTGTCCCGTGCCGGTGCTGGTGGTCGACCCGACGGCCTCGTCGGAACCCACTGCTTCGACGGAACCTACTGCTTCGACGGAACCTACTGTGGCGCTTCGGGTATCGCCGGAACGAGCGGGGAAGGAGTCGGAGAACAACTGAATCGGATGTGCCGTACCGGAAGCGAGGGAGCGCGGCGCAGAAGCGCAACGCGGCGTGGACTGCACGAGGTCAGAGCAGCCCGCGTCGCTGAGCCTCACCGGTGAATTCCCCGAGGAAGATGCGAGCCTCCTCCGCGTCCTGCTCTCCCTCGGGATCCCCTCCGGAAGCAAAGTGGTGCAATCGGTTCCGCCAGTAATGCAATCCCTCGACGACCTCGTTGTCCGAAAGGTCGGCGGGTACCCCGAAGTTCCCCATGCGGTGATTGTCTGCATCGCGACACCGATGCACAAGGGATCGATCGTCAGCCGAGAAGGGACCTTCGGATCTGGATATTGCAGCAGTTCTGTGAGTGGGCTGCCGAAGCTCGATCCGCCCCGAGGGGTGCCGGCTACTGTCTCGGCGCGCAACAGGTCGCGCCGAGCGCAGTGAACTCGTACCGTGGGCTGTATCGGTTCGACGCCCGAACAGGATTCGAACCACAAGGCTCCGCACCACACCGGTCCGGGTCGGCAGGAGGCACACGATGGGAATGCTCAGCCGGGTCATCAAAGGCGGTATCGCCGTCAAGGCAATACAGGTGATCAAGCGCGAAGCGTCCAAACCGCAGAATCAGCGTAAGGCCCGGGAGTTCGCCGCCCGGGTTCGCGAGCAGCGTCGCTCCCGCTGAGACATCGTTCGGAACGGTCCACACCGTGGTGTCACGGCGCGGTTCTCGCAGGTCCCGTTCATGACGAGCTGACACGTCGAGTCGTGCCTGTTCGCATCCACGACATCTGCGCGTGTGCCCGCGGGCGGCGGATACCCGTCCGTGTGCGAGTCGGCGACGAATAACCCTCGAAGCAGAAATCACGAGGAGGGCAGGCGAGCGATGAAGGAGCCCGATACCGGATTCTTCAGTTGGACCGCGCGACGAGTGAATCTGGGTCTGGAAAGACACGAGGCCGGCACGGTCGAGAGTTTCGATTTCGACGATGTCCTCACGATCGAATGCCCGTCGTCTCCTGCGACTCGTCCCAGCCACCTCGTGGTGTGCCACGACGACGAGGACGAAGTGGACTATGTGGCGCTGATCCTCGGTGATGCTGCCGGCAACGACGACGTTCCCGTCCACGCCGTGCACGAAGAACAACTCCTGCTCGAGGGCGAGCGCAGCAATGCCCCCGTGGCAATTCTTGTCGGAGTGCCCGACGACAGAGACCTGGCTGCGCAGCAGCGCGAACTCGACCGGCAACTGTGTACGGGCGGGCCGCTCCGCTCGATGCTGGAATATTCGGGGGCGCGCTCGGTCGTCGTCGGCTGGGCCGGGGCGCGCGCGTAGCGGACGTGCCCATCCGACTGTCGGGGTGCCGGATCCTTGACACGGTGGCGGGAAGACCGGAACCCACGACGCGACCGTGCGGTTCCCGGCGACGAGGGGCAGCGGGAACGCCACGCGCCGCGCTTGCTGCTCTCGGGGCGCCTGATCGTCCGGTTCCTGAGCGTCCGCGTCGTGATCGTCACGTTGCATTGCCGAGTCGATCCGGTTCCCAACGCCATGTCGTGCACGGCCGTACCAGTTCCGTCGAGCGCCCGCGGTGTGTGAGTCGGCGGCGTTACGGTGGAATCACTGCCGACACGGGCTTTCCCGGTAGGAAGGACGTCTGCTGTGGAGATCGGATTTCTGGGCCTGGGCACCATGGGAACCCCGATGGCTCGGAACATGGCGCGAGCCGGAAACACCGTTTCCGTATGGAATCGGAGCCCCGGAAAGGCCGGCAGTGTCGTCGAGTGCGGTGCCCGGGAAGTCGAATCGCCGATGGATGCGTTACGGGTCCCCGTTTCGTTCAGCGCGCTGGCCGACGACCACGCGTTTGCAGGCACCGTGCTCTCACCCGACTCCCTCGCTGCGATGAGATCCGGATCCGTCCACGTCAATCTCGCGACGGTGAGCCCCGACATGGCGAAGCACGCCGTGGAGGCGCTGGCCGGGATCGGTGTGCGCTACGTGGCGTCCCCGGTGTTCGGCCGCGCAGAAGTGGCCGACGCGGGCAATCTGACGGTGCTTGCTGCCGGGGATCGCACGGCGGTCGACGAAGTGGCTCCACTGCTGGACACCATCGGCCGCCGGACATGGCGGATCGGGGAGGACGCCGAGCAGGCGAACATTCTGAAGATTCTCGGTAACTACCTGATCGCCAACGCCCTTCAGTCCATAGCCGAGGCGACGACGATCGCCGAGAAAGTGGGCGGATCGCCGCAGTTACTGATGGACATCATGAACGACAGCCTTTTCCCGGGCGTCGTCTACGAGGGCTACGGCCGGATGATCGCGAGCCGTACGTACGAGCCGACCGGATTCGGGTTGGCTCTCGGACTCAAGGACGTGCGACTCGCGCGCGCCCAGGCGCACGCCGCGGACGTCACGTTGCCGTTCGGCAGCGTGCTCGAAGATGTGTTCGTCGACGCGCTCGCGCACGGGCAGGCCCGCCAGGACTGGTCCGCGATCACCGAGGCAACCCGGCGCAGAGCAGGGCTGACCGGGAACGGCAACGCCTGACGCTCGGGAAGTCCCGGCACTCGGTCTACCCGAAAACGCCGTGCCGTCCCTGGCCGCTCCCGAATCGTGCGGCACCTGCCTCGGTGTCGGCCGCGAGCGATCCGAGTCCCAGCCGGATCTCCGTGGCCATCGCCTCCTGCTCGGTGCGTCCGGCCTGGTCGCGCGCTGACCGGAGGTCGTTGCGCATGCACGTCTGGGGAAAGCGCGTCAGGTCCCGGGCCAGTTGTTCGGCGGCCGATCTTGCCGTCCCGGGTTCGACCACGCGGTTGACCAGACCGAAGGTCAGTGCCTCGGCCGCGTCGACCGGTCGTCCGGTGAGGATCATGTCCAACGCGCGACTCTCGCCGATCAGCCGCGGCAGGCGCACGGTGCCGCCGTCGATGAGGGGGACTCCCCATCTTCGGCAGAACACACCGAACACGGCGTCGGACGCCGCGACGCGCAGGTCGCACCAGATCGCGAGTTCGAGCCCACCGGCAACCGCGTAGCCCTCCACGGCCGCGATCACCGGTTTCGACACGTCCAGGCGGGTCGGTCCCATCGGCCCGTTGCCGTCCACCGTCACGGCGTTCGCGCGTGGTGTTCCGATGGCCTTCAGGTCGGCGCCGGCACAGAACGTTCCGCCTTCGCCGTAGAGGACGGCGACGTCGGCACCGGAATCGGTGTCGAATTCCTCGAACGCCCGCGCGAGTTCGGCGGCCATTGCGCCGTCGACCGCGTTGCGTCGGCCCGGTTGGGCCAGGATCACTGTGGTGACCCGGTCGTCCGATTCGACACGGATGGACTCGTACGTCGAGGTGGTCATGTGTTGCTCCGCTCGCGAATCGCCCCACTACCGATGACCGACGGAGTAGCCGGCAGGCACCGGAGATCCGTTGTCAGTCTTTCGGAGTCGAGTGTGACCCGGGATCGACGACCGCGTCCAGAGCGGACCCCGCAGGTTCGGGGAGGCGGGCCTCGAGCAGCAGGCCGGCGAGGCCGAATGCGATACACACGGCACTGACCACCATCAAGGCAGGGTCGGGTCGCCCGGTGAGTGCATCGCCGAGCAGGACGACCCCGACGGTGCCGGGGAGGATGCCGACCAGCGTCGCGAGGGTGTACGGCACGAACCGCACCGACGAGACCGCACAACAGCAGTTCACGACGAAGAACGGCGCCGCCGCGATGAGCCTCAGTGACCCGACCGCGAGCCACCCGCGACGAGCCAGGCGCAGGTCGATAGCTTTCGCCGTCGGATGCGTCAGGTGCGCGGCGACCACGTCGCGGCCCACCGCTCGCAGGAACAGAAACGCCAGGATTGCACTCACGGTGGTCGCGGCGACCGAAACCGCGATTCCGGTCAGGCTCCCGAACAGAACCCCGGCGCTGAGTGTGAACACGGTGCGCGGCACCGGAGCAAGCGTCACCAGCGTGTGGACGGCGAAGAACGTGAGCAGCAGAGTCGGGCCGTTCATCGACTCCGACCACTCGCGGATCTCACCCACGGTCGGGAGAGGGACCAGCAGAGCGACAGCGACCAGCCCGGTGAGCAGGACGAGGACGCCGAGGAGTCTGCGGTCGCCGATAATCCTCGTCACGGGGTGTGAGCGTACTCCCGGCCGGCCGCGTCGCCGGAGTTGCTCCGGCGGGCGAGCTCGCCTCACTGCCGCACTCTTTATCTATCGTTAGAGAATCTGTGGCAATCCCCACAGCAGGTGTCCAGAGTGTGCGGCTAGCATCACAGCGACAAACGTTTAACCTTTTCGGGATCATCCGCCCCGGCCGACAACGCCGCCGAACAGACCCTGCATGCCGCAGTAGGAGGAATCGCACGTGTCATTAGCTGCAGAAGCCGAGGACGCCGCGCGCGCATATGCGCAGTGGCAGGATGCGGTCGCGGGAGTGCTCGCGAAATCCCGGCGCGTCGACCCGTCGGAACTCGGACCCGAGCCGCAGCGACTGCTCGAGACCACGACGTACGACGGTGTCACGGTCAATCCCCTCTACGGCATCCGTGACGAACGCCCCGACGTTCCGCTGCCCGGCGAGTTCCCCTTCGTCCGCGGGGGTTCCGCTACTCGCGACGTGACCACCGGCTGGTTGGTCTCCGCGCAGTTCGGCGGCGCAGCCGCCGCGAGCGGCTACGGCACCGCCACGAAGGTCAACGAACGCATTCTGGATGCCCTCGAAAACGGTGTCAGTGCGCTGTGGCTGCGGGTCGGGGGAACCGACCTCCCGGTCGAGGCACTGTCCGCCGCACTGGACAAGGTGCTCCTCGACCTGGCACCCGTGACCATCGACGCGGGAGCCGAGACCGTCGCGGCGGCTGCGGCCCTGTACGCCGTCGTCGACGCTCGCACCGATATCGCCGATCCGGACGCCGTCCGACTCTCGCTCGGTGCCGCGCCGCTGACCAGCCAGTTCTCGGGTCGCGCCGACATCACCGTCGAGGAGGCCATCGAACTGGCCGCGGCGGCATCCGACCGTGTCGGCACGGTCCGGGCACTCACCGTCGACGGCACCGCCTTCCACAACGCGGGAGCCTCGGACGCCGAGGAACTCGCCGCCTCCGTCGCTGCCGGCCTGGAATACGTGCGCGAACTGATCACCGTGGGACGGTCCGCGGAGCAGGCGCTCGGCCAGATCGAGTTCCGCCTCGCCGCTACCGACGACCAGTTCCAGACCATCGCGAAGTTCCGCGCAGGCCGGCAGTTGTGGGCGCGCATCGCGCAGGTGGCCGGTGCACCGGAGGCCGGCAACGCCCCGCAGCACGCGGTTACGTCGACCGCGATGATGGCCCAGCGCGACCCGTGGGTGAACATGCTGCGCACCACGCTCGCCGCATTCGGCGCCGGTGTCGGTGGTGCCGACGCGGTGACGGTGCTCCCGTTCGACGTCGCCCTCCCCGCAGGTGCACTCGGTGTGTCCGAAGGTTTCGCGGCTCGTATCGCCCGCAACACACAACTGCTGTTGCTCGAGGAGTCCAATCTCGGCCGTGTCCTCGACCCCGGCGCCGGGTCCTGGTACATCGAGGAACTGACCGCGCAGATCGCCGCGAAGGCGTGGGAGTTCTTCCAGGAGATCGAATCCGTGGGTGGATATCGCGCCGCCCTCGCGTCGGGACTGGTCGGTGACAGGATCGCCGCCACCCGAGCACGCCGGGACTCCGACATCGCGCACCGCAAGACCGCGGTCACGGGTATCAACGAGTTCCCGAACCTCGCCGAGGCCCCGCTTCCGGAGGGAGCCGCCGACGCGGGCACGCTCGCCGCCCGCTACGCAGCACCCTTCGAGGCGCTGCGGGACCGCTCTGACGCGTTCCTCGCAACACACGGCGCGCGCCCCAAGGTGCTGCTCGCGCCGCTCGGTCCGGTTGCCGAGCACAACGGCCGCAGCACGTTCGCCGCAAACCTGATGGCATCCGGCGGTATCGAAACCGTGAACCCCGGTCCGCTGGACCTCACCGGCGATGCACTCGCCGGCGTGGTGAGCGGTTCGGGTGCGAGCATCGCAATCCTCTGCGGTACCGATGCGCGGTACGGAGAGGAAGCCGCGACCGCCACCACCGCACTGCGCGCCGCCGGTATCACCACCGTCCTGCTCGCGGGACCGGAGAAAGCTGTCGGCGACGTGCAGGGCGAGAGCCGGCCGGACGGCTTCCTCACTGCCCGCATCGACGCGATTGCCGCGCTGACCGACCTGCTCGACACCCTGGGAGCGTAAGTGAGTATCGAACATCCGATCGGCAGCTTCGCCGATATCCCGCTGGCGGACCCCGCGGCACAGGCAGATCCCGCTCCGACCCGGGAACAGGCCGACGCGCTCGTCGAGTCCGTCGCCGCCGCCAATCTGTACACCAAGGACCAGGTCGTGTGGTCCACGCCCGAGGGCATCGATGTCAAGCCCGTCTACACCCGCGCCGACCGCGACGCCGTGGTCGCCGAGGGCTACCCGCTCGACAGCTACCCCGGGATCGCTCCCTTCGTGCGCGGCCCCTACCCGACGATGTACGTCAACCAGCCGTGGACCATCCGTCAGTACGCCGGGTTCTCCACCGCGGCGGAGTCCAACGCGTTCTACCGTCGCAACCTCGCGGCCGGCCAGAAGGGCCTTTCGGTCGCCTTCGACCTTGCGACGCACCGCGGTTACGACTCCGACCACCCGCGCGTTCAAGGTGATGTCGGCATGGCCGGTGTGGCCATCGATTCGATCCTCGACATGCGTCAGTTGTTCGACGGCATCGACCTGTCGCAGGTGTCGGTTTCGATGACCATGAACGGCGCGGTGCTCCCGATCCTCGCGCTCTACGTCGTGGCGGCGGAAGAACAGGGCGTCAAGCCCGAACAGCTCGCCGGAACCATTCAGAACGACATTCTGAAAGAGTTCATGGTCCGCAACACCTACATCTACCCCCCGAAGCCGTCGATGCGGATCATCTCCGACATCTTCTCGTACACCAGCGCGAAGATGCCGAAGTTCAACTCGATCTCGATCTCCGGCTACCACATCCAGGAAGCCGGCGCGACGGCCGATCTGGAGCTGGCGTACACGCTCGCCGACGGTGTCGAGTACATCCGGGCGGGCCTGGACGCGGGCATGGCCATCGACAAGTTCGCTCCGCGGTTGTCGTTCTTCTGGGCCATCGGGATGAACTTCTTCATGGAGGTGGCGAAGCTCCGCGCGGGTCGTCTGCTCTGGGCCGAGCTGGTCGAGAAGTTCGAACCGAAGTCCGCCAAGTCGTTGTCGCTGCGTACCCATTCGCAGACCTCGGGATGGTCGCTGACCGCGCAGGACGTGTTCAACAACGTCGCACGCACCTGCGTCGAGGCGATGGCCGCGACGCAGGGACACACCCAGTCGCTGCACACCAACGCACTCGACGAGGCGATCGCGCTGCCGACCGACTTCTCGGCCCGCATCGCCCGCAACACCCAGCTGCTGCTGCAGCAGGAGTCGGGGACCACCCGGCCCATCGACCCCTGGGGTGGCTCGCACTACGTCGAGTGGCTCACCCATGAGCTCGCCAACCGGGCCCGCGCGCACATCGCGGAGGTCGAGGAAGCCGGCGGCATGGCACAGGCAATCTCCGAAGGCATCCCGAAGCTGCGCATCGAGGAGGCAGCGGCGCGCACCCAGGCCCGCATCGACTCCGGCCGTCAGCCGTTGATCGGCGTGAACAAGTACGTGCCCGACGAGGTCGACACCATCGAGGTGCTCAAGGTCGAGAACTCGAAGGTGCGTGCCGAGCAGATCGCAAAGCTCCAGCAGCTTCGCGGTGATCGTGACGAGGCGGCTACGCAGGCCGCACTCGCCGAACTGACCCGGGCCGCCGCGGCCACCGAGGGTGGCATGGAGAACAACCTGCTGGCTCTCGCCATCGACGCGGCCCGCGCCAAGGCGACGGTCGGAGAGATCTCCGACGCTCTCGAGAAGGTCTACGGGCGGCACCAGGCCGAGATCCGCACGATCAGCGGCGTGTACCGCGACGAGGCCGGAAAGGCGACGAATATTTCCAACGCAACGGAACTCGTCGAGAAGTTCGCGGAGGAGGAGGGCCGCCGACCGCGTATCCTCGTCGCGAAGATGGGGCAGGACGGCCACGACCGCGGACAGAAGGTGATCTCCACCGCCTTCGCCGACCTCGGCTTCGACGTGGACGTCGGACCGCTGTTCCAGACCCCCGAAGAGGTCGCCCAGCAGGCGGCCGACAACGACGTGCACGTCATCGGTGTGTCGTCGTTGGCCGCGGGTCACCTCACGCTGGTTCCTGCGCTCAAGCAGGCGCTGGCAGAGGTGGGCCGCGAGGACATCATGATCGTGGTGGGCGGCGTCATCCCGCCGGGCGATTTCGATGAGCTCTACCAGGCAGGGGCTGCGGCGATCTTCCCGCCGGGCACCGTGATCGCCGACGCGGCCGCCGGACTGCTCACCAAGCTGGCGGCCCAGCTCGGCCACCCCGCACAGGGATAGATCGGGCATGGGCAGACCTCCGGTCGATACGGACGCTCTGGCCGACGCCGTGCTCGCGGGACAGCGAGCGGGGTTGGCCAAGGCGATCACCCTGGTCGAGTCCACCCGCGATGATCACCGGGAGCAGGCTCAGCAGTTGCTGCTGCGCCTGCTCCCGGAGGCGGGCGGCGCGATTCGCGTGGGCATCACCGGCGTCCCCGGCGTCGGCAAATCGACGTTCATCGACAACCTCGGGATGTATCTGCTGGCGCGGGGACACAAGGTTGCAGTCCTCGCCGTCGATCCGTCGTCGACCCGCACCGGCGGATCGATTCTCGGTGACAAGACCCGAATGGCCCGGTTGTCCGTCGAACGCGACGCGTTCATCCGACCGTCTCCGACGGCGGGCACCCTCGGTGGGGTCGCCAAGGCCACCCGCGAGACCATGGTGCTGCTCGAGGCGGCCGGATTCGACGTCATCCTCGTCGAGACGGTCGGTGTCGGGCAGTCCGAGGTGACGGTCGCGAACATGGTGGATTGCTTCACCTTCCTGACTCTCGCCCGCACCGGCGACCAGTTGCAGGGCATCAAGAAGGGTGTGCTCGAACTCGCCGACCTGGTCGCCGTCAACAAGGCCGACGGCAAGTTCGAGCGCGACGCCCGGGTCGCCGCTCGCGAACTCGCCGGGGCGATGCGCCTGGTGCACCCGCACGACGCGCTGTGGAAGCCGCCGGTCATCACGATGAGCGGCCTCGAAGGCAGTGGGCTGGACACCTTCTGGGACACCGTTCTCGAACATCGGCGTGTGCTCACCGAGGCGGGCCGCTTCGAGGAGAACCGTCGCCGGCAGCAGATCGACTGGACCTGGACGATGGTGCACGACCAGTTGCTGCGCCGACTCGAATCGGCGCCCCGCGTCAAGGCGATCCGCGGTGAGGTGGAGGCGGCGGTGCGCGACGGATCGCTCACCGCGGCTCTGGCCGCGCAACGCATCCTGGAGGCGTTCGACGGGGTCGACGGGGTGTACGAGGCGACTGCCACCGAAGACGGGGAGCGGCCGGTCCACGGTGACCTCCGTTGAGCCGTAGTGCGACCGGGATCGCCGCGTTCGCAGCGTTCACCGGCGTCACGGCAGTGCACCTCGTCGCTCAGCTCATCGATCCGGACTCCGTGGTCACAGACTCCACGCAGTGGCTGCTCATGCCGCTGCTCGCGCTCGGCCTGGCGGCCTACACCGCGCCACGGCGCGACCGGTTGGTGAATCTGACTCTGCTGGCGCTGGCGTTCTCGTGGCTCGGCGACGCCACGCCGGACCTGTTCGACGGCGACGCCGCGTTCCTCGTGCTGATCGGGTTCTTCCTGTGCGCCCAGATCACGTACATCGCGGCGTTCCTGCCCTATCGCGAACGCAGCGTGCTCCACACGAAACGGTGGGTCCTCGCGCTGTATGCGGCGGCGGTGGTCGTCCTGGTTGCGGTCTGTGCGCCGGGCGCCGGTGTACTCACCGCCGCGGTCGTGATCTACGGCCTGTGCATCGCCACAATGGCGGTACTCGCCAGCGGAGTGTCGCGGACCGTCGCCTGGGGCGCGGTCGTTTTCGTGATCTCGGACTCACTGATCGCGCTGAATGCCTTCGTCGACGGATTCTCGCTGCCCGCCACGGGTTTCTGGATCATGCTCACCTACATCTGCGCACAAGCGCTCATCGCCGGTGGGGTCTTCACCCGGAGCGGCACCGCACGCGACGGTGGGGACCGCGAAGGGTCCGATCACACCGCCGACGCAGCATGATGCCCGCGTCGGCGGTTCCTGTCGATCCCCGCGGTCTCGTCAGTCCGCTTTCTTGACCTCGATCTTCTTGGCGGACGAATCGGTGTCGCCGAGGCCCACGGAGACGGTCAGAATTCCCTGGGCGTACGAGGCGTCGATGTCGTCGTCCTTGGCGCCGCGGGGGAGCGTCACGCTCCGCCGGTAGGAACCGTAGGTGAACTCGGAGTGCCCGTTGGACGTCTTCTTGTCGGTGCGTTCCGCGGAGATCTCGAGTCGCCCGTCGTTGACGGATACGTCGATGTCGTTGTCCGGATCGAGGCCGGGCATCTCGGCGCGCACGATGTAACGGCCATCGGCGACTTCGTCTTCGACGCGGATGATGTTGTTGCCGAGGGTGGGCCGGAAACCGCCGATCGAGTCGAAGAAGTCGGACAGCTCGGGGAACGGATTCCAGGTGCGGCGTGCAGGAACATTCGACATGGCGTCTCCCTGAGGTGATAGTCGTCTGTGGCGCCGTCCGGGTACGGGCAATTCGCCCGAAAGCGGCGACCGCTGTTGTGGTGCAGGAGAATTCGGGTGTGCTTTCGACTCAAGGTAGTCCACCGAGGCGGGCCTCGAGGCGTGTATCGGGCGATCCGCAGCCCGCCGTCGCGCCCGTGGACCTCACCGTGCCGGGCCGGGGCGTGCCGTCCAGGCTGCTGCGATGCGTGCAGTGTCGTCGTGGCGCACCGGGTCGGTGACGACGATCAGGTTGTGGTCGTGGTCGCTGTACTGGACGACAATGTTGATCGCTTCGTCCGCCAGGCGCCGGGTGAAGGCACCCAACTGCCCGGGCCGGTCCTGATCGAGGGCGACCATCACCACGGGGTGGATCGTCACCGGGCCGAGTCCTGCTGCATCGAGCGCGCGCGTCGCAGCCTCGGCGTCGGCGACGAGGAAATGCGCGATCGCCGTGTCGCGGAAGGTGAACACTCCGCCGCCTTCGAGACTCACCCCGGCTCTGCCCAGAACCTCGCCGAGATGTGCAAGGGCACCGGGCTCGTGGGGGAGCGCAACCTCGATGTCGCGGAGGGCGCTCATGCGTCGATCACCGTCACCTCGACCTGAACGGGGCATTTCAGCGTGTTCGCGATGTAGCACCCGCGGTGCGCGGCGGCGGCAGCCACGCGGACCTTCTCGTGGTCGGTGCCCGCCGCGACACGCACCACCGGTGCGAGCCGGATTTCGACGATCCGCGGAGACGCGCTCCCCGTATCGAGCACCGCTGTGGCGGCGTCCTCGTAGGCGCGCACGTCGATGCCGGACCGAGCGGCAACCGCGAGAAACGACAGCAACTGGCAGGATGAGGCGGCAGTGACCAGGAGCTGCTCGGGGTCCAGCAGGTCCGCGTCCCCGCGGAACACCGGATCAGCGCTGAGAGAGAGTTGCTGGGCTGCAGGTGGAGCGGTGGCGGTGTGAGTGCGTGAATACCCGCCGTACCCGGAGCCTGTGGTGCCGTGCCACTCGAGTCGAGCGCTGTAGTGGTGTCGAGTCATGTCGGCACCGTATCCCCGCAAAGTTTCGGTGTGCGCCGAACTGTTGCCGTCCTACATTCGTGTGGTGAACAAGGACTTCTCGGTGATCGGTCACGCCCTGTCGGCATCCGCACGGTCCGTCGTACTGAATTCGCTCATGGACGGATCGAGTCGGCCGGCGTCCGAATTGGCTGCGGCCGCACAGGTGAGCGCATCGACGGCGAGCGAACATCTGGCCGTTCTGTGCGAGGCCGGTCTCGTCGTCGCAACAGCGCGTGGCCGCCAGCGCTTCTATCGTCTCGCCGGCCCTTCGGTCGCGGCTGCCCTCGAACAACTCGGTCACCTGTGCCCGTCCGCGCCAGTGGTGTCGTACCGGCAATCTCGGCAAGCCCGGGACCTTGCGCAGGCACGACTGTGTTACGACCACCTCGCCGGGCGTCTCGGCGTGGCGCTGACCGACGAAATGATCCGGCGCGGCTGGTTACGCGAGGAGAGTGGCTTCGAGGCGACCGACGACGGGTTGCACCGGCTCGGCAGGATCGGCCTCGACCTCACAGCGGGTTCGTCGTCCCGTCGGCCGCTCTGCCGCGCATGTCCCGACTGGACCGAGCGGCGTCCACATCTCGCAGGCCGGCTCGGTGCGCTCCTGGCGGGCCACGCTCTCGACGCCGGCTGGGTCCGGCCCGCACGCCGCGGTCGTGGCCTGACCGTGACTCCCTTGGGCCGGGAAGCATTCCGAAAGCACTGGTCTCTCGACAGCGACATGTTCCTACCAGGCTGAGTGGGCGGTCGACGAGGCTCGTCCGACGAGCACCGAGCTACAACCCGAGCAGCGATTTCGCGGCCTGGACGGCGGCGGGCCCGCTCAACATGGGCTGTGCGCCGCGACCCCCGACGGTCATCGACACCGACACCTGAGGCAGTTCGACTTTCGTCGCCGCGTAGGCAGTCCCGGCGGTGGAGACCGACATGCTGTACGCGAGCCCACCCAGGGACTCGATTCGAGCGTCCGGAATCATCGCCAGTCCTGTGGTAGGAGCGGAGGCGGCCGCCACCACGCCGTTCCCCGGTTCGACCCGGATCTCGACGGCGCGGGATCCGGGCGAGTCGGTGCTCGCCCAGGTGCAGTACACGCCGGACGAGTCGAATCTTTCGGACGGTGACGACACGAGCCCGGTGACATAGGGGGCTATCGTCGCGCCGATGGCCGCACAGTCTGTGAAACGGGCACGGACTGCAGCGACGTAATCCGGGTTGTTCGCGGAAGAACCCGGCGCGGTGAGGTCACCGGGCTCCCCGGCATCGGCCACTGGGGGGCCGGACGAACACGCCCCGACGACGAGTGCGGCAGCAACGAGAACAGGAACGGCAATGTGTATCCGGTTCTGCATCACGCCGGGATAGTAGCGGGTAATCCGCCGCAGAGGGAGAGATGCGGCGCGGAGCGGAAATTACCGGCCGAGGTCACGGCGCGGATCTTCCGGAGTGTCGGCGGCGGGGTCCCGCAGGGGGACCGGCTCGAGCGCGACGAGAGGCGGCAGAGCCCCGGTGGCTTCGGCCGGGGTGAGGCGGGAGCGCTTCCAGGACACCGCCAGCAACGCACCCCACGCGCACACGATCACGCACGAGAGCGAGGTCGACACGACTCTGTCCGCACCGAAGGCGTCGAAGAGCTTCTGGGCGTTGGTGAGGACGATGAGCCCGCCGACCGCGGTGCCGAGCAGGGTGGCCGGTATCCGGCTGACCAACCATGCGGCGAACGGCGCTGCGAGGGCACCTCCGAAAGCGAGACCCGCGACCACGAGCAGGTTTCCGAGGGATTCGTGCCCGAGTCCGATGAGGAAACCCACGCTCGCCGAGACGGCCACGAGAAACTCTGAGGCGCTCACCGATCCGATCACCGTGCGTGGCGCCGTCTTCCCCCGCGAGAGCAATGTGCTGGTGGTGATCGGGCCCCAGCCGCCGCCACCGCTCGCGTCGATGAAGCCGCCGAACAGGCCGAGCGGTGAGAGGAACTTGGCGGTGTGCGGTGACGTCCGTGCGTGCGCGACGGCCGGCGGCCGGACGGAGAACCGGAGCGCGACATAAACGCCGATGGCCAGGAGGATCGCGGCGGTCACGGGTGCGGCTGCTTCGGTGGACAGGCTGGAGAGCACCGTCGCCCCGAGGAACGCACCGATCGCACCGGGCACACCGAGTCGCAGCACGACTTTCCAGTCGATGTTGCGGAACTTCCAGTGCGACGCGCCGGAGACGAGCGTCGTCCCGACTTCGGCCAGGTGGACCGCGGCGCTGGCGTGGGCGGCGCCGATACCGCTGAAGATCAGCAGGGTGGTCGCGGTGACGCCGAATGCCATGCCGAGGGCGCCGTCGACGAGCTGGGCGCCGACACCGACCAATGTGAATACGAGCAGATTGAACATGAGCAGAGCTCCGAAGTCCGAAAGTGACCGAGCTGCGCTCGGTGAGGGGAACCGGAAAGAGCGGGTGAACCGCTCAGCAACAGACCTCGGTGCAACACAGGCAATCGAAGCACGCGTGGCGACGCGTGGGCCAGAACGGCATGAGAGCAAGCACGGTGGCGGGAGCCGCCTCGATGCTCGTCGCGTGCACGGTGCCGTCCTCGTACGTCGTCGATGTCACCGCACCGCGCGGCGACCGACCGAGCATAACGCGTTGCAGCGGCTGCGCACCTGTGACCGCAAGATCTCGTGTGAGCACATGGCCGTGCGTAACGTGCCTCCAACTGTCTCACTGTGTGAGACGTGCCCTGGCTCACTCCGGCCGACGTGGCTTACTGAGCCCGATCAACGGGCTCATCGAACCGATGTGGAGGAATCGTCTTGAACGGATTCGACGGCAGAGTCGCGCTCGTGACCGGTGCGGCGAGAGGCCAGGGCCGCGCGCACGCGGTGGCCTTCGCCGACCGGGGAGCGGACGTCGTCCTGGTCGATCGCTGTGTGGACCGTGATGTCCTCACGTATCCGATGGCGACACCCGACGACCTCGCGGAAACCGCCCGCCTGGTCGAAGCGACCGGACGCCGCGCTCTCGTGGTGAAGGCCGACGTCGCCGATCGGGACGCGATGGACGCCGTCGCAGACGCTGCCCTCGCCGAGTTCGGCCGGATCGACATCGCAGTCGCCAATGCCGGAGTGACCCTGATGGGGTCCGTGCAGCAGACCACGACTCCGCAGTGGGACGAGGTCATCGGTAGCAATCTCACCGGCGTCTTCAACACGATCGGCGCGGTGGCGCCCGGAATGATCGAACGCGGATACGGCCGCATCGTGACCGTGTCCTCCATGCTGGGGCGTCAGGGAGGCACCAACACCGCCGCCTACGCGGCGTCGAAATGGGGAGTGATCGGGCTGACCAAGAGTTCGGCACTCGATCTCGCTCGATACGGCATCACCGTCAATGCTGTCGCCCCCGGAAACATCAGCACTCCGATGATCCACAACGAGACCCTCTACGGCCACATGCGTCCGGACCTGGAAGCTCCGACGGCCGACGACGTCGAACCGGTCTTCCGCTCGCTGCACGTGCAGCCCGTGGCCTGGCTCGACGCCTTCGAGGTCACCCGCGCGGTGCTGTTCCTGGCGGCCGAGGACAGTGTTCACCTCAGCGGTGTCGTGATCCCGGTCGACGCCGGCAATGCCGCCCGGACCAGCAGCTGACCGATAGCCGACCGTCAGGGGAGCCGGCGGGCAGAGATCTCGAAACCGGCGTCACGCAAGCGTTCGGTCAGCACGTCGCCGAACGCGACCGCCGGGGTGAGCACACCGCCGCCCGCATGCAGCGCGGATCCACCGGAGGCGAGGGAGAGCGCCGACTCGGCGAGCATCACCGCAGTCGCCTTGTAACCGGGGTCGCCCTTCGCCGCGAACCGTGCGGTGAAGCGAGCACCGGTTTCCGTCGTCGTGTACAGATCGACGGTGAAATGACCTGATTCCCGGGTCTTTTCGGACGGACCTTCACCCGGGGCCGGCAATACCTTGTCGAGCAGGAACCGGGTGGGTGGAAACGCCAGTCCCGCTGCCAGCGCACCGCTGCCAGCGGCGACCAGGCCGGCGAGCACCGGTGAGAACGCCGACGACCCGACGCTCATCACCTCGCGGTACGCGAACTTCCGCCCGTAGGCCCAGTCGGTGAGTGCGTTGCTGCGGCGCACGACTCGGGTGTTGTAGGACGCCATGACGAACGGCGCCTTCCAGCCCGAGAGTTCCGGGGCGACGGACTTGCCGTCGACCAGGGCGAAATCGTTCTGGCGGCCGAGGTCGGGTTCGTGTGCGGGGTCCGGCGAGAGGGAGTACGGCCGGGCCGCGACCTTGCGGGCAACGGGGTCTTTGCGCACGGCGTCGAGTTGGAGACGCATCGAGTCGATCGTGCCGCCACTGATGCCACCGCGCATCGAGGTGAGCACGAACGTCGTGTCCGTCAGCGCACCGGCGCCGTCCGCCTCCGCGGCGCGGAACAATGCGTGGACGCCCAGATCCGACGGGATCGAGTCGAAACCGCACGAATGCACGATTCGCGCCCCTGTGCGCCGGGCCACGTCGTCGAACCGATCGATGCTCTCCCGGTGGAAGAGCACTTCGCCGGTGAGATCGACGTAGTCGGTACCGGCCTCCGCACACGCTTCCACCAGGGGCAGTCCGTACTTCGCGTACGGGCCGACGGTGGTGATGACGACGCGGGTCGAGCCGGCAAGCGACGCCAGCGACGCCGGGTCGTCGGAGTTCGCCTCGATCAGGGGCCAGTCGGTGCCCAGTTCCGCACGAACCTTCTCGAGACGTTCGGCGGATCGGCCGGCCAGGCCGACGGTGACGCCGGTGGGCAGGTGGGCCGCGAGATACGCGGCGGTGAGCCGCCCGACGAATCCGGTGGCGCCGTATACGACGATGTCGAGGTCACGTGAGGCAGTCATGGACTCACCCTACTGCCGGGTAAGTCCGGTTGCGAGGAGCATCACACCGATGCTCGGGCGCAGGACCGACATGGATGATTTCTTCACTGCACCGGATGCGCCCGGTCCTGCAGTCGGTGCACCGGCACGCGCGGGGCTTACACTCCGCGTGATTCTGCGTCGTGCACGCGGAATACGGGGTACCGCGGCGCGAGTTCCGCGAGGCGTTCCACCGTCGGGGGCTCGTGAAGTCCGAAGTACCACTTCGCTTGTTCTCGCGCGGCCGACTCGCCGCTACGGCGTTTCCCCGCCTCCAGGTACGCCGCGAGCACCGGGGCACGCTCGTCCACCGGCACCTCCTCCAGCCGGACCCGCCGGGTACTCCGTCGCCGCAGCACCGCATCACCGCCGGCGGCACGAACATTGCGTACCCACTGTGACTGCCCGGCCAGGGCGACCAGGTAGTCCGCGCCCTCGTACCGGGTGATCAGGATCGGGATCCGCCGAGGACGGCCGGTGCGGCGACCCCGCACCTGCAAAGTCATCGCATCCCGCGGGGCAAGCCCCCACGTCGTCAACGGCACCCCGACCGGATTCAGCCGGCGATACCACGGCGAGGGCGGCCGATAGGATCCCTCCCCGGAGTAGTCCTGCGGATGCAACCACCTGCCGAGCAACCGCGCCCGCCGCTCCCGCGTCTCGCGGGCAGTCCTGACGATGCGTCGTCGGGCTCTCATGGGGGTCACCCACCTCTCGGGCTCTCTACCGCCGTGATGTCGCCGTCCCGCGGGGGACGGGAGAGCACTGTGCCTCTGCGACCACGAGACCCGGTGGATACCCCGCCTCGGTGCGCCGTAGTCGGCCCGCCCTGGAGAACCGGGACCTCGACAGCAGGTGACAACTATCCCGCGTCCGCCGAACCGAGGACGTATGAACCACCGGTTTCGATCACCAAGGGGCGGGGCGGTAATCCTTGAGGAAGCAGCCGTACAGATCCGTGCCCGCCTCGCCTTGCACGATCGGGTCGTAGACACGTGCCGCGCCGTCGACCAGGTCGAGCGGGGCATGGAACCCCTCTTCGGCCAGTCTCATCTTGGTGTGATGAGGACGCTCATCGGTGATCCAGCCGGTGTCGACCGCCGTCATGAGGATGCCGTCGGCGAGCATCTCCTCCGCACTGGTCCGGGTGAGCATGTTCAAGGCGGCTTTCGCCATGTTGGTGTGCGGATGGCCGGCGCCCTTGTATCGGCGACCCGCGAACTGGCCCTCCATCGCGGAGACGTTCACGACGTACTTGCGCCGGGCGGGGGAGGCTGCCATGGCCGGGCGCAGCCGGTTGACCAGGATGAACGGCGCAACCGAGTTGCAGAGTTGCACCTCGAGAAGCTCGAGCGGTTCCACCTCGCCCACGGTCTGAACCCAGCTGTTGGTGTGCACGAGGTCGGGGAGCAGGCCGCCTGCGTCCACCGCGATGCCCGCGGCGACCCGCTCGGGTGTCGCGGATCCGGCCACGAGCGCCAGCGAGGTCAACGCGTCGCCGGACAACTCCGCGGGCAGTGCTCCGGTGAGTGCTGCCGGATGCGCGTCGGAGGGCTTACCGAAGGTGAGAACCTCCGGAAGCGGCCCCGCCGGCAAGGGGCCCGATTCGGCCTCGGCGAGCGCCGAGTACGCACCGGGGGAGCGGCGCACCGTCTGCGCGGCATTGTTGATGAGGATGTCGAGCGGGCCTTGAGCAGCGACTTCCTCGGCCAGTGCCACGACCTGAGCCGGGTCACGCAGGTCGATCCCGACCACGCGCAACCGGTGCAGCCAGTCGCCGCTGTCCTCCATCGCGGCGAAGCGGCGGATCGCGTCGTTGGGGAATCGGGTGGTCACGGTGGTGTGGGCACCGTCGCGGAGCAACCGCAACGCGATGTACATCCCGATCTTGGCGCGGCCACCCGTGAGCAGGGCGCGTCGTCCGGTCAGGTCGGTGCGGGCGTCGCGTCGGGCGTGGTTCTCGGCGGCGCACGACGGACACAACTGGTGGTAGAACGCGTCGACCTGTGTGTACCGGTCCTTGCAGACGTAGCAGGGGCGCGGCCGCAACAGCGTTCCCGCGCTCGCCCCGTTCGTCGACGAGGTGATGGGGACGCCGGCGGTTTCGTCGTCGATCCTGTTGGGCGATCCGGTGGCCGTCGCGGCGATCACGTCACGGTCAGCAGCAGCCTTGCGTCCGCGCGTTTCCTTGCGCCGCATCTGCTTGAACTTCTTGAACATGTGCCCGACCGCGCGCTGGACGGTGACGGCGTCCGGATGCTCGGCGTGGAGTTCCGCGGCCTGGTCGAGCACTCTCAGGCAGATTTCGAGGTCGGCGGGATCGATGCGATCGGTACCGAAGGTCTCGCTGGTCGAAGTCAAGGTGTCGCTTTGGGGGTTCATCTGCCTTTTCCGTGTGGTGCTGTAC
>JAEZDV010000052.1 GCA_023417985.1 Actinomycetes bacterium
CGAACTGCGGATCGTCGTCGCAGGTGCACGCATGGATCTCGGCCAGTACGACCAGGCTGTCGTCACCCTGCAGACGTCCGATCTCGAACCGACCCGGACCGGGACGCCCGCAGCGCGCCTGTTCTACGCGTACGCCGACGCCCTCGTCGCGGCGGGACGGGCAGAGGAAGGCGTGCAGTGGTTCCTGCACGCAGCCGAAGCCGACATCGATGGCGTCACGGACGCCGAGGATCGGGTCGAGGAGCTCACCGGAGGGGACCTGTGACATCACCGGGAGGAGCTTCCGGCCACGCGCCGGCCGAGCTTCCCGAGGAGACTCTCCGGTCCCTCTACGATGTGCTGCCTCTCGACCTCGACGGCACCGTCTACCGAGGAGCGCATGCGGTTCCGGGTGCCCGGGAGGCCCTGACCGACGGTGACAAGCTGTTCTACGTCACCAACAACGCGAGTCGTCGGCCCGGTGAGGTCGCCCGGCACCTCCGCGACCTGGGGTTTGCAGCCGAGGACTCCTCGGTGGTCACCAGTTCGCAATCCGCCGCGCGCCTGCTCGCGGAACAGGTGCCCGCGGGCGCGCCGATCCTGGTGGTCGGCACCGATGCGCTGGCGGAGGAGGTCGTCCGGGTGGGGCTCGTCCCCGTGCGCACTGCCGACGCCGAGCCTGTGGCGGTGGTCCAGGGACATTCACCCGAAACCGGGTGGGCGATCCTGGCGGAGGCGACTCTCGCGATTCGTGCCGGTGCCCGATGGGTTGCGACGAACATCGATTCGACGCTCCCCACCGAACGGGGGCTCGTGCTCGGCAACGGGTCGATGGTTGCCGCGGTGCAGCACGCCACCGGCGCCGAACCCGTCGTCGCGGGTAAGCCGGCAGCACCCCTCCTCGAGGATGCGATCCGGCGGAGCGCCGCGCAGCGTCCACTGGTCGTGGGCGACCGGCTCGACACCGACATCGAAGGTGCCAATGCCGTCGGGGCGGATTCGCTCCTCGTTCTGACCGGCGTCAGTACGGTCGAGGACCTGTTGCGGGCACCCGCAGAGCAGCGTCCCACCTACGTCGGCGCATCGCTGGGCTGTCTCGACGCTCCGGCGTCGGAAGCCCGGGTTTCATCGGGCGGGGAGTGGAGCATCCGGTTCGACGGCGCAGATCTCCACCTGGAATCCTGCGGGGGAGCCGGCGACGGCATGGCCGTCTTGCGTGGGTTGCTGGGCATCGCCTGGTCGAACCCCGGTTTCGGCCGGGTCGTTCCCGGTGACGAGCACGCGCGCATCGTGCTCTCCGAGTGGGGTATCGGTCTCTGATTCACGCCGTGCCGTGTGCTGGTCGTGGCGTGGATGGACTAGCGTGGTCGGTGATGAGCACGTCTATTCCACGTCCAGGCGAACACATTCCCGGTCCACGGGCAGCGATCGATCCCGACCGTATCCACGGCGAGGTCGATGCGCTGCTCGCACGTGCGCGCGAAAGCGCAGATGCCTCGGACATCGCCGGGGGAATCGCGCGGCAAGCGCAGTTGCTCGATCAGGCCCACGAGGTACTGGTGCAGGCCCTGGCGACCGTGGACAAGATCTGACGTGGCACGCCGAGCACGGGTAGATGCAGAACTGGTACGACGGGGACTGGCGCGTTCAAGGGAGCACGCGAGCGAACTGATCGCCGCCGGACGGGTGCTGATCGCGGGCACGGTGGCCACCAAAGCCGCCACCGCCGTCGAACCGAACACGCCGCTGCTGGTCACCGAGGTGGCGGACGAAGTGTCCTGGGCATCGCGAGGCGCGCACAAACTTCTCGGCGCGCTCGAAGCTTTCACCCCGCAGGGATTGCAGGTGTCGGGCAGGCGATGCCTGGACGCGGGCGCCTCCACGGGCGGATTCACCGACGTCCTCCTGCACGAAGGTGCTGCCGAGGTCGTCGCGGTCGATGTCGGGTACGGGCAACTCGTCTGGCGATTGCAATCCGACCCGCGTGTCCACGTGATCGATCGAACAAATGTGCGTACCATCGACGCGGACCTCATCGGAGGACCGGTCGAATTGGTGGTGGCCGATCTGTCGTTCATCTCCTTGAAGCTGGTGTTGCCGGCGTTCGTGAGATGCACGGCGCCCGGTGCCGATCTGCTTCCGATGGTGAAACCGCAGTTCGAAGTCGGTAAGGATCGAGTCGGCAGCGGCGGTGTCGTCCGAGACCCGGAGTTGCGGGCCGAAGCGGTACTCGATGTGGCGCGCGAAGCCCAGCGAGCCGGGCTTCTGACCCGGGGAGTTGTCGCGAGTCCGTTGCCCGGGCCGTCCGGCAACGTGGAGTACTTCCTGTGGCTACGGGCCGGGGAACCGGGCCCCGAGGAACTCGACCCGGCCGTCACCGAACTCGTCCACCGTGCAGTACAGGAAGGACCACAGTGACAACAGGGTCGGCGCAGCCGCCGAGTGCCGGGGACATCGAGCGCGAGATCTTGCTCGTCTCCCACTCGGGTCGCGACGAGATCGCGACGACCGCCCTGCGGGTCGCAAAGGTTCTGGGCGAGGCCGGTATCGGACTCAGGGTGCTCGAAGACGAAGCGGTCAGCAACGGCCTCGGGGTTCTGGCGATTCCCGGCAGCTTCATCCGTGTCGTCGAGCCCGGTCCCGACGCGGCCGCGGGCTGCGAGATGGTCATAGTGCTGGGCGGCGACGGAAGCTTCCTCCGCGCCGCCGAACTCGCACAATATGCGTCGGTGCCGGTCCTGGGTATCAATCTCGGGCGTATCGGGTTCCTCGCCGAGGCCGAGGCCGAACACCTCGAGGACGCGCTGCACCAGGTTGCACGCAGGGAATACCGCATCGAAGAACGTATGACGCTGGATGTGACCATCCGGGTCGACGACAAGATCGTCGACCGGGGTTGGGCGCTGAACGAGGCGAGCCTCGAGAACAAGAGCCGTCTCGGGGTACTCGAGGTGGTACTCGAGGTCGACGGCAGGCCCGTGTCGTCGTTCGGATGCGACGGGGTGCTCATCGCGACACCGACCGGTTCGACCGCGTACGCGTTCTCGGCGGGTGGCCCGGTGGTATGGCCGGAACTCGAGGCGCTGCTGGTGATTCCGAGCAACGCGCACGCGCTGTTCGCGCGCCCGCTGGTGACCAGCCCCGAATCGATCATTGCCGTCGAAACCCTCGCCGGGGGCCACGACGGGGTGGTGTTCTGCGACGGCCGCCGCACGCTCGAACTGCCCGCGGGCGGCCGGCTCGACGTGGTGCGCGGACAGCACCCGGTGCGTTGGGTGCGGCTGGATTCGGCACCGTTCGCGGACAGGATGGTGCGGAAATTCGAACTTCCGGTGAAGGGCTGGCGGGGAAGGAAACTCTGAAGTGCTCGCAGAGATCCGGATCGACAACCTGGGCGTCATCTCCGAGGCGAGCGCCCGATTCCACGGTGGACTGACGGTGCTCACAGGGGAGACGGGTGCCGGCAAGACCATGGTGGTCACCAGCCTGCACCTGCTGTCCGGGGTGCGGGCAGACCCTGCGCGAGTGCGCGTCGGCGCGAACCGCGCTGTGGTCGAGGGACGCTTCAGCGTCGATGACGGTGCCAGTCATGTCGAGAAGGAAGTCGCCCGCCTGCTCGAAGCCGCCGGAGCGCAACGCGACGAGGACGGCAGCATCATCGCCGTCCGCAGCGTGGGCAGCGACGGCAGGTCGCGCGCACATCTCGGTGGACGAAGCGTGCCGGTCGGCGTGCTCTCGGAATTCACCGACCCTCTGCTGACGGTGCACGGGCAGAACGACCAGCTTCGCCTGCTCCGGCCGGGAGAACAGCGCTCCGCATTGGACCGCTTCGGGGGTAAGTCCGTCACCGGACTGCTCGAGCGTTACCGCACCCACCGCCGCCGGTGGCTCGACGCCCTCGCCGAACTGCGCGAACGCACCGAACGTTCCCGCGAACTGGCGCAGGAAGCCGACCGCCTCCAGTACGGACTCGACGAGATCGAACGCGTCGACCCCGAACCGGGGGAGGACGCCCGCCTGGTCGACGAGGTTCGGCGCCTGTCCGATCTCGATTCCCTCCGGGAAGCGGCGATGGGAGCGCACGCCGTGCTCGCCGGCCAGGACGCCGCCGACGGGGACGAAGCCCGCTCCGCTCTCGACCTGCTCGGCGAGGCGCGCTCGCGCGTCGACGGCAGCGACGACCCCGCTCTGCGCGACCTCGGGCCCCGCCTGGACGACGCGATCGCGGTCGTCACCGATGTCGCCGGCGACCTGTCGGGTTATCTCGGTGATCTCCCGTCCGATCCGGGTGCGCTCGAGAACCTGCTCAATCGGCAGGCCGAGCTGAAAACACTGACCCGGAAGTACGCCGCAGATGTCGACGGGGTGCTCGAGTGGGCGAACAGCGCCCGCGAGCGACTCTCGAGTCTCGACGTGTCCGCCGAAACCCTCGACAAGCTCGCCGCCGAGGTCGACGCCGAGGCAGCGGCCACCGCGGAAGCCGCGACCGCGTTGTCGGCGGCACGCCACAAGGTGGCGGGCAAGCTTGCGAAAGCGGTGAGCAAAGAACTCGCGGGACTCGCCATGGGCCGTGCCATGCTCGAAGTGCAGATCCGCGAGCGGGAAGCCGCGACCGCGGATCCCGCGCCGCTGCCGGTGGGCGACCGGCTGCTGCACGCAGGTGAGTCCGGTATCGACGAAGTCGAGTTCCGGCTTGCCGCGCATGGCGGAGCTCCCGCCCTACCGCTGGCGCGCAGTGCGTCCGGCGGTGAATTGTCGCGTGTGATGCTGGCGCTCGAAGTGGTCCTGGCCGGCTCCGAGCGTGGGGCAACCATGGTCTTCGACGAGGTGGACGCCGGAGTCGGTGGCCGCGCCGCCGTCGAGATCGGCCGCCGCCTCGCCCGGTTGTCCCGCACCCACCAGGTCATCGTCGTCACCCATCTCCCGCAGGTCGCGGCGTTCGCGGACACCCACTTGGTGGTGGACAAGGTGGACGACAGCGCCGGGGTGGTGAGCAGCGGCGTGCGGACACTGACCGATGCCGAGCGTGTCGCCGAACTCGCCCGGATGCTCGCGGGCCTCGACGACACCGAGACGGGACGCGCGCACGCCGAAGAACTGCTCGCCGTCGCGCACGCCGAGCGCGCGAACTGACCGGATCCGTCACCGGACCGGTCGCTCACAGCGTTGCGGTGTCGGCGCGCCTCACAGTCGTCGTGTCGGCGCGCCTCCGATGACTGGCCGGAACTCCGGAGCATCATCTTTGGCATGAAGATGCCGGCGCTGCTGTCACGCACCAACGAAACGTTGCCCGGAGTCAGCGGTATCGCAAGGGTCGATACGAACTCCGTGAAACTGTTGCGCCGGGTCGGCCCCGGCGATGTGGTGGTCCTCGATGCGGTGGACCTCGACCGCGTCACCGCCGACACCCTCGTCGAAGCCGGGGTGGCGGCCGTCGTCAACGCATCCGCATCGATTTCGGGCAGGTACCCGAATCTCGGTCCCGAGGTGCTCGTCGCGAACGGCATCCTGCTCGTCGACAACACCGGCGCCGACACGTTCAAGAAGATCAAGGACGGCGCGAAGGTCCGCATCTACGACGGCGGCGTGTATGCGGGGGAGCGTCTTCTCGTCCAGGGCGACGAGCAAACCGAGGCGGAGATCTCCGATCGGATGATCGAGGCGAAGACCGGCCTCGTCGACCACCTCGAAGCCTTCTCCGGCAACACCATCGAGTTCATCCGCTCGGAGAGCCCACTGCTCATCGACGGTGTCGGCATTCCGGAGATCGATCTCGACCTGCGCGACCGGCACGTCGTGGTGGTCTCCGACGGCCCCGGGCACGTGCAGGACCTCAAGGATCTCAAGCCGTTCATCAAGGAGTACTCGCCGATTCTCGTCGGTGTCGGGCCCGGTGCGGACGCGCTCACCAAGGCGGGATACCGGCCGGACCTGATCGTCGGTGACCCCGACGGGATCGGTACGGCCACGCTCAAATCCGGCGCCGAGGTGGTGCTTCCCGCCGACCCGGACGGCCACGCCCCCGGGCTCGAACGGATCCAGGACCTCGGAATCGGCGCGATGACGTTCCCCGCCGCCGGCACGCCGACGGACCTCGCGCTGCTTCTCGTCGACCACCACGGCGCCGCCCTCGTGGTCACCGTCGGCAGCACCGTCTCCCTGGACGAGTTCTTCGACCAAGGACGCCGCGACACCAACCCGTCAGCGGTCATGACGCGCCTGAAGGTGGGCCCGAAACTCGTCGACGCCAAAGCCGTGGCCACCCTGTACCGCAGTCGCGTCTCGGGTGGCATGATCGCTTTGCTGGTCTTCGCGGCACTGATCGCCGTCATCGCCGCGCTGGTCGTCTCCAACCTCGGAGGTGACGTGGTCGACATGGCCCAGCAGTGGTGGGACAGCCTGGTGGACTGGGTTCGGGGTCTGCAGGCGTGATTTCGATGCGGCACCATGCCGTCTCGCTGGTGGCCGTGTTCCTGGCGCTGGCAGTCGGCATCGTCGTCGGATCGGGACTGCTGTCGGGCAGTCTCGTCTCGGGTCTGCGCGACGACAAGTCCGAGATGCGCCGCGAACTGCAGGACGCCGAGGACCGCGCAGCCCGGCTCGGCGGGCAACTGCTCGCCGCGGACGGCTTCGACGCGACCGTCGCACCGCGCGTGGTGCGCGATGTCCTCACCGATCGCACCGTCCTCCTCGTTACCACTCCCGACGCCGATCCCGCCGATGTCGACGCGCTGATACGCACCGTGGCCGACGCCGGAGGCCGGGTCACCGGTCGGTTGGCACTCACCGACTCGTTCGTCGGCGCGGCCGGAGCCGATCAACTACGGACGACCGTCACCAACGTCATTCCCGCCGGGGTGGAGTTGCAGACCGGTGCCATCGATCCGGGGAGTCTCGCCGGGGACCTCCTCGGCGCTGTCCTCCTCGTGGATCCGGCCACCGGTGAGGGCCGTAGCACCCCGGAGGAACGGGCACTGGCACTGACCACGCTCCGGAGCGGCGGTTACATCGGCTACGACGACGCAGAGGTGACCCCAGCGCAGACTGCGCTCGTCCTCACCGGCGAACCCGACGCCGACAGTGACGCCGCAGGCGGGAACCGCGGAGCGCTCGTGGCCCGCTTCGCCGCAGCGCTCGACACCCGCGGGGCGGGGGCCGGCCACCCCGGGCGGCCCCGCGCGGGGGGCGGGAACCG
>JAEZDV010000059.1 GCA_023417985.1 Actinomycetes bacterium
ACACACGCGTTGCGGTACTGCCAGAACGTGATGATGACGTACGCGCCGAGCACGAGGGCCATCGATCCCGCGGCGAGGCCGTCGAGTCCGTCGGTGAGATTCCCCGCGTTCGACCAGGCACTGACCAGGAGATACACGAACAGGATGAAGACGATCGAGCCCATCGAGACGGTGGCGATGTCGCGCACGTACGACAGGTCGGTGCTGGCGGGTGTCAGTCCGTCGCTGTTGCGGAACTGGAGGGCCAGGATGCCGAAGGCGACCGCGGCGACGAGCTGGCCGACGAGCTTCGCCGTCTTGTTCAGGCCCAGGTTGCGCTGCTTGCGGATCTTGATGAAGTCGTCGAGGAAACCGACACCGCCGAGTGCGGTGGTCAGACCGAGGACCAGCAACCCCGACGCGGTGGGTCCCTGGGCGTCGTAACCGAGACCGATCAGGTGCGAACCCCAGTACCCCGCCCAGAGGCCGGCGAGGATGGCGACGCCGCCCATGGTGGGTGTGCCGCGCTTGGCCTGGTGGCTCTGCGGGCCCTCGACCCGGATCTCCTGACCGAAGCCCTGCCGGGAGAATGCCTTGATCAGCACGGGGGTGAGCAGGATCGACACCGCAAGTGCGATACCTGCGGCAAAGAGAATCTGTCTCACCGGGCGTCCTCCGTCCCCGTAGCAGCGGTCTGCTCACCGCGATCGGCGAGTACGGCGTCGGCCACCGACCACAGTCCGACCGATTGTGATGCCTTGACGAGCACGATGTCGCCCGGCTGCAGTTCTTCACGAAGCAATTCGACAGCGGCGTCCGCGTCGGGCACGTGGCAGGCTTCCTCGCCCCAGGACCCTTCCATCACGGCGCCCTGGTACAGCCCGCGTACCTCTCTCGACGCGCCGACCGCGATGATGCGGGTGACGTCGACGCGTACCGCGAGGCGGCCGATGGCATCGTGCTGGACCACGGAGTCGTCGCCGAGTTCTGCCATCTCCCCCAGTACCGCAAAGGTGCGTCGGCGTTCTCCCCCGGAGCGCGCCATCGTGACGAGCGCCTTGATGCCCGCGCGCATCGAATCCGGGTTGGCGTTGTATGCGTCGTCGATGACGGTGACTCCGTCGGCGCGGGTGCGCACAGCCATGCGATGCGCCGATACCGGCGCTGCGGCAGCGAGCGCGGCAGCCGCCTGCTCGGGCGTCGCGCCGCACTCGACGGCGACGGCGAGCGCCGACAACGCGTTGCCGACCTGGTGCTCACCGTGCACCGCCAGCGTGACCGGGATGCGCCGTTCGTCGTCGCCGTCACGGACCACCGCGGTGAAGGAGGCACGCGCCTCGTCGTCGAGGTGGACTCCCTCGGCGCGGATATCGGCCGACTCGCCGCTTCCGACCCACACCACGCGCGCGCCGGTGCGTGCGGCCATCTTCGCCACGAGCAGATCGTCGGCATTGAGCACCGCGACGCCACCCTCCGAGGCGTCGGGCAGTGCCTCGACCAGCTCACCCTTGGTCTGGGCGATGACTTCCTGCGACCCGAACTCCCCGAGGTGCGCGGTGCCGACGTTGAGCACCACGCCGATCTTCGGGGGTGCGATGGCCGCGAGCGCGGCGATGTGGCCGCGGCCGCGCGCCGACATCTCGAGGACGAGGAACCGGGTGTCCTCGGTAGCGCGCAGCGCGGTCCACGGATGTCCGAGTTCGTTGTTGAAGGACCCGGGCGGCGCGACGACGGGCCCGAGCGGCGCGAGTACCGCTGCGAGCAAATCCTTCGTCGAGGTCTTTCCTGCGGATCCCGTGACGCCGACGACCGTGAGTCCGCGTTCGGTCAGCGTATCGACGACCGAGCGCGCCAGCGCAGCGAGCGCGGCGAGCACCGCGGCACCGGAACCGTCGGCGTCGTGTTCGAGTGCGAGCGCGTTCGTGGCGGTCGGGGTCGGCGTCGGTACGACGATCGCGGGAACGCCGAGCGGACGCGCCGCGAGTACCGCGACCGCGCCGGCCTCGATTGCGGCGGCCGCGTGGTCGTGCCCGTCCGACCGGGCGCCGGGCAGCGCGAGGAACAGTCCGCCCGGCCCGATCTTGCGGGAGTCGAATTCGACGGTTCCCGTCACCTCTGCAGAGGGGTCGTCGGCGTCGTGCAGTGTTCCCCCGACCACCTCCGCGATGCGTTCGAGTGTCATCGGGATCATGCAGTGCCTCCGTGATGCGGACCGCCCACCGCGGGCGGGTTGTGACCGTGATGTCCGGAGGCCCTGAGCCGGTCGATGGACGCGGCCAGCACCTCTCGGTCGTCGAAAGGATGCTTGGTGCCGTCGATCTCCTGGCCGGTCTCGTGCCCCTTGCCGGCGACCAGAACGACGTCGCCCGGTCCGGCCCAGTACACAGCGGCGTCGATGGCGGCTGCGCGATCGCCGATCTCGAGGATCTCGCCGCGTTCGTCAGCGGGGACGCCCCACGCTCCGTCGAGAACGGCCGCGCGGATGGCAGCGGGGTTCTCGCTTCGGGGATTGTCGTCGGTGACGACGAGCAGATCGGCGCCACGAGCGGCAACTTCGCCCATCAACGGCCGCTTGCCGCGGTCACGGTCTCCACCTGCACCGACGACGACTGCGATGCGTCCGGGGACGCTGTCGCGCAAGGTCTCGATCACCGCAGAGAGGGCAGCGGGCTTGTGGGCGTAGTCCACGATCGCGAGGAAGTCCTGGCCGCGCTCGACCCTCTCGACGCGTCCGGGCACCGCGACGGTGGCGATTCCCCGGATCGCGGCGTCGAGGTCGGCGCCGACCGCGTCACAGATCGCAACTGCGAGAGCCGCATTCGTGACGTTGTACCGGCCGGGCAGCGCGACCGACACGCGGTGCGGAGCGTGGTCCGCTCCGGCGAGGGTGAACTCCTGCGTGCCGCCGGCACCGGCGGATTCGCCGGACACCGTCCAGTCCGCCGTCGCACCGGCGTCGGTCGCGACGGTGCGCACCATGTCCTGGTCCGCGCGGTCGGCTGCGGCGACCTCGGCCATCCGCTGTCCCCAGTCGTCGTCGATGCACACCACGGCACGGGCGGCACGGACCGGGGAGTCGGGCGCGAACAGTCGCGCCTTCGCTCCGAAGTAGTCCTCGAAGTCCTTGTGGAAGTCCAGATGATCCTGCGACAGGTTGGTGAAGGCACCGACGGCGAACTCGGTCGCATCCACCCGTCCGAGTGCCAGTGCGTGGCTGGACACCTCCATCACCACCGTGTCGACGCCCTGCTCGAGCATGACGGCGAAGAGAGCGTGCAGTTGCGGTGCCTCCGGCGTGGTCAGCGCGCTGGGTATCCGGACGCCACGGATGCGGGTCTCGACGGTGCCCACCAGCCCCGTGGCGCGTCCCGCCGCGGCGAGGCCCGCGTCGACGAGATACGCCGTGGTGGTCTTGCCGGAAGTGCCGGTGATCCCGATGATCTGCATCCGGCGGGACGGATGCCCGTACACCGTCGCCGACGCCGCACCGAGCACGGACCGCGGGTCGGGATGCACCAGGACGGGGACCGAGGTGGTGCCGACCTCGGCGACGAGATCGCGCCCCGCCGCATCGGTGAGAACGGCGACAGCACCTCGCTCCAGTGCCTCGGCCGCGAAGGACGCGCCGTGCGCGCGGGCACCGGGCAGGGCAGCGAAGACGTCACCGGGCCGGACACCTTGCGCCCGGAGATCGATGCCGGTCACCGCGGTGTCCCCCGCCGGCGCGCCGTCCCCTACCGAGGACAGTTCGGCGCCGATCGCGGCGGCGAGGTCTCCGATCCGCGTCACCGGTGGGTGTTCGGGCCGACGGCCCTCCTCCGGAGGCGTCGGATCCGGACTCGATGACACAGGCACCAGGTTCCTCTCACTATCACCGCAGCGTGTAGCTGCCGGGCTCCAACAATTGCGTTCGTTCCGGCGTATCACGTTACCGACGTGCCGGGACAAGGACAGCAGGCGGTCGGGCGATCAGTCGATCTGCAGGATCAACTTGCTCCCCGGCTCGGTGGACAGCGGGATTCCCGTGCGCTGCAGCAACCACGACGCGATGTCGCGGAACAGCGGCGCGGCGGACTGACCGCCGGTGCCGTCGGAGCTGCGGGTGGGCGCGTCGAGCATGATGCCGACCACGTAGCGAGGGTCGTCTGCGGGAGCGATACCGGCGAAGGTGATCCAGTAATCCGAGTTCGAGTAGCACTTGCAGTTCGGATCGATCTGCTGGGCAGTGCCCGTCTTACCGGATATCTGGTAGCCCTCGATCGCGGCGCCGGTACCCGTCCCGCGCTGATTGCCCGTGTCGTCCTGCACCACCGACCGGAACATGTCGCGGACGGTCGCGGCCGTCTGAGGACTCACGACCCTCACCGGATCGGGGCGAGGAGTTTCGGTCCGTGACCCGTCCGGTCCGATCGTCGCGCGGACGATGCGCGGCGGCACACGCTCGCCGTCGTTTGCGATGGTCTGGTAGATGCTCGTCATCTGCAACAGCGTCATCGACAGTCCCTGCCCGATCGGCAGGTTCGCGAACGTGCCGCCCGACCACTGTTCCCGGCTGGGCACCAGTCCGGCGGATTCGCCCGGCAGTCCGACCTCGGTGCGCTGCCCGAGCCCGAACAGAGTCAGCATCTCCGCGAAGCGGTCCTCTCCGACGCGGTCCGCGAGCATCAGCGTGCCCACATTCGACGACTTCCCGAAGACGCCGGTCGTGGTGTACGGAACCACGCCGTGATCCCACGCGTCCTTGACCGTGGCACCGGCCATCGTGATGGTCCCAGGCACCTGCAGCACCTCCGACGGCGTCGTGAGACCGTCCTCGATCGCCGCCGCCGCGGTAATGATCTTGTTGACCGACCCGGGCTCGAACGGCGAACTCACCGCGAGGTTGCCCTGCTCCGCATCGGGTGGATTGTCGGCGACACCGATCGACGGATCGAAGGTGTTGTCGTTGGACATCGCCAGTACCTGGCCGGTGTGCGCGTCGAGCACGACCGCCGATGCGTTCTTCGCCCCGGACAGCTCGCGGGCACGTTGCACCTGCTGCTGGACGTAGTACTGGATGTCGTTGTCGATGGTGAGTTCGACCGACGAACCGTTCACCGCAGGCTGGCGGTCACGCCAGCTCCCCGGGATGACCGCGCCGTCGGATCCCCGGTCGTAGGTCGACGAACCGTCCGTGCCCGCCAGCATCGAGTCCATGGATGCCTCGAGGCCGATGAGTCCGTGGCCGTCCCAGCCCGTCGCGCCGACGATGTTCGCCGCGAGCGACCCACCCGGATACAACCGGATGTCCTGCCGTTCCAGACCGACCATGTCGTATTCGGCAACGATCTCGGCGGCTACGCCCGGGTCGACCCCGCGGGCGAGATAGACGAAACTCTCGTCGCTCTCGAGCTTCTCGAGCACGTCTTTCTCCGGAGCCGCCGAACCGAGCGCCTCGTGCACGGCCTTCGCGACGCCCTCGAGATACTCGTCGGTGGCGGGCGCGGACGGATCCTTCTCGCGGGCCTCTTCGAGTTCCTTGCGGACGCGCACCGGCTGGAAGGTGAGTGCTTTCGCTTCCATCGTGTAGGCGATGGGATTGCCGTTGCGGTCGCCGATCGTCCCGCGCGTGGCCGGTTCGACGAGCCGGGTGGTCCGCTGGCTCGCGGCCTCCGCCGACAGGGTGGGCGCCTGGAACACCTGAACGACCAGCAACTGCATCGCGACCCCGGCCAGTGCGAGGAACATGACGCCCCGGCCGAACTTGGCCCGGAAGCCGAAACCGCCAGAGCCGGAACCACGTCGAGCCGGACGCATCGGGGGGCGCCCGGTCTTGCCGCCCGGGGCCGGCGGCGCGCGGCCCCGGGGTACACGGCGGGTGGAGCCTCGGGTCACCGGCGCCCGTCCTCGGGTTCTACCGGTCCGCCCGGCGCCTCGGCCAGGGGCGCCACGCCCTCCGGTTGCGGCATCTCGCTCACGGGTACCAATTGTTCCGCCTCACCGGCCGGCGCCGCGTCATTCGGCATTCCCGGCGTGGCGGGTACCTGCGGCTCGGCGGGGCGAGGACCGGCGTCGCCGGCAAGTGCGTCCGTACTCCTCGGTCGCGGCGTCGGCGCTTCTCCCACCTCGGCGAGCGGACGCGGGCTTTCGACTCCGGCGCTGCCCGACAGCGGGGCCTGCCCCCGCGCATCGGTACGCGGGCGTACCTTGTTGAGCGGCGCGGGCGGTGCGCCCTGAGCCGGGACGGGCTCGCCCACGACGCTGACGGATCCGTCCTCGGCGACGACGAGCCGGGCGACCTGCGTGCTCGGGATCATGCCCAGCTTCGCCGCTTCCACCGCGAGTACGGGCGCGGAGTTACCGGCCTCGACGTCGCGTTGGAGTACCGCTCGTTGCTGGACGAGGGTCTCGTTGTGGGCCCGGGCGGTGCTCAGGTGATAGGAGTCCTCCGCGGCGCCGGTGGTCAGCAGCAGGGTCGCGGCCATCCCCACGCCGAGCAGGGCGAGGATCGTCGCGACGAACGGGATCCGGGTCCGGACGCGTCCGGCTCCGGTGGTGCGCCCGCGAGTCTGCGCCACGGGGATACCGAGTTGCGCGGCGCGCTGGTTCCGGCGCTGGTAAGCGCGTTGCGCCGCCGTGGATCGAGCCGGCCCGCGGCGGGGCGGCGACGCCACCTGTACGGTCATCGGTTACCTCCTGGCGATTCGTTCTGCAGCACGCAGGCGGACGGGAGCCGAACGTGGGTTGATCTCGATCTCTTCGTCCGAGGCGCGCTCGGCACCGCGGGTGAGAATGCGCAGCTCGGCTCCCATTCCCGGCAACTCCACGGGCAGCCCTTCGGGGCTCCGCGACTTCGCGCGAGGCGTGAGTTCCTGTTTGACCACCCGGTCTTCGAGCGACTGGTACGACATGAAGACGATCCGGCCGCCGATGGCCAGCGCGTCGAGCGCGGCCGGAATCGCGTCGCGCAGCGAATCGAGTTCACTGTTGACCTCGACCCGCAGAGCCTGGAAGGTGCGCTTGGCGGGGTGACCACCGGTGCGACGTGCCGCGGCGGGAATGGCGCGGTAGAGCAGTTCGACGAGTTCGCCGCTCGTCCGGAACGGCGACTTCTCGCGGGTGCGGACGATGTCGGACGCGATCTTGCCCGCGAACCGCTCCTCACCGTAGGTGCTGAGGATTCTCGCGAGGTCGCCGTGACTGTAGGTGTTGAGGACGTCGGCAGCGGTGATCCCGATGGTCGGATCCATGCGCATGTCCAGGGGCGCATCCTTCGAGTACGCGAAACCGCGATCCGCCTCGTCGAGTTGCATCGACGAGACTCCGAGGTCGAACAGCGCGGCGTGTACCGATCCGACGCGGTCGAGCCCGCACTCTTCGAGCGCCTCGGCGATGCCGTCGTAGCGCGTGTGAACGAAGTCGGTTCGATCGGCGAACTCGGCCAGACGTTCCTGCGCGATCGCCAACGCATTCGGGTCGCGGTCGAGTCCGACGAGGCGCAGCCCCGGATACGTTCTCAGGAAATGCTCGGCATGCCCGCCGAGACCGAGCGTGGCGTCGACGTAGACCGCGCCCTCACCGCCTGGACCGACCGCTTCGATCGCGGGGCCGAGGATCTCGACTGCTCGGCCGAGGAGAACAGGAACGTGCCCGAACTCTCCCTGCTCGTCCGCAGTCGACTCGTCCTCGCCGTCCACCATGTCTCCTCCGGAATCCTGCTCGGGCCGCATACGGTCTGTCGGGTACTCGATCGAGATGCTCGGTGTCGCACTGGTTCCGGATACGGCGACGGCGAATGCCCCGAGGTCTCTGTCCGAGCGCGGGAGACCTGACGCTGGGGAAGTGCGTCAGGGCTTCCCTCTCCGGACCTGGCGCTGGGGAAGTGCGTCAGGGCCGGTGTCGGGCAGAGACCTCGCGGCATTCGCCGCGCAGCCGTGGCTCCGTCACGAGATGTCGCGGTCACAGGATGTCGCGCAGCGCCTCGTCTCTCGCTTCGGAGAAGTCCTCTTCGTGTTCGGCCAGGTAGGCGTCCCACGCCTCGGCGTCCCAGATCTCCAGATACTTGACCGAGCCGATCACCACACAGTCCTTCGTCAGCCCCGCGTACTTGCGGTGCGCCGATGACAAGGTGATGCGGCCCTGGCCGTCCGGACGCTGCTCGTCCGTTCCCGAAGCGAGGCTCCGGAGAAACGCACGAGCCTGGGGGTTGCTGCGCGAAGCACCCGCAGCTCGTTCCGCCAAGGCAGCAAACTCTTCCCGAGGGAACACGGTGAGGCTGTGATCCTGCCCCTTGGTGATCATCAGCCCTCCCGCCAGTTCGTCTCGATATTTCGCCGGCAAGGTCAGCCGACCCTTGTCGTCCAGCTTCGGCGTGTAGGTACCGAGAAACACCCGGCACCTCCCGCCTTCGTCGGACGGCTGTTACGTCTACGGCGGGTCATCCTGCCTCCCGCCGCGACCCACAGTACCCCACTTTCCCCCACCACAGCCCGAATACCGCACCCGTTTCGGGTGTGTTGCACGAAAAGTTCCAGCTCACTCGGGGTGGAGGACGGTGGGGCCGATTTCGCTACCCGGACAGCGGGTAGCGGCACGCCGAGGCGCTCGTGCGACAGAGGTCACATTCCGCGCGAGCAAAAGCCGTGGTCGCGGCGCACGGCGGGATGACTCCGGAGACACCGCCACGCGAGAGTGGGTGACGGTGGGGTCCGGTCTTCCCGGTCACACGGGGTGTGGCGAATACAGCCCTGCAACGACCGAATAC
>JAEZDV010000113.1 GCA_023417985.1 Actinomycetes bacterium
GATAATTTATGCAAACCCATCATTGCGAACCAGTCCTTCGATGATCATGAAAAATCATCGGGGTCAATCTGGCCTATGGGGTTATTCCATCTCAGGCGATCTGCCCATTGTATTGTTGCGCATTGAAGATTCAGCGAATATTGAATTAGTCAAGCAGTTGATCCAGGCGCATGCCTACTGGCGGCTGAAAGGATTGCTGGTAGACCTGGTGATCTGGAACGAAGATCATGGTGGTTACCGTCAACTATTGCATAACCAGATACAGGGTCTTGTGTCACCTGGAATCACCATTGATGCCAAGGATCAGTTGGGCGGAATCTTTATCCGTTCCGCCGACCAGATTTCCAATGAAGACAGGATCCTGTTTCAGTCCGTAGCCCATGTGGTAATATCCGACAGGTTGGGAACACTGGAAGAACAGATCAGCGGGCGGACGAAATTAAAAACAAACATTCCTTATTTCAGTCCCAGCAAGTTCCCTTCTTCCACCAAATCATCCATCGCTCCAAGAACCGACCTGATATTCTATAATGGCCATGGTGGTTTTACCGAGGATGGAAAGGAATACGTGATCACCACCAGTAAGGGAAAATTCACGCCGGCACCCTGGATCAATGTGCTAGCCAACAATGAATTCGGAAGTATCGTCACCGAAAGCGGACAGATGTACACCTGGATTGAAAACGCGCATGAATTCCGGCTTACGCCCTGGAGTAATGACCCGGTCACCGATCTGAAGGGCGAAACATTTTACCTGCGTGATGAGGAGAGCGGCAGGTTCTGGTCGCCCATGCCGCTGCCGGCAACCGGTATTTCGCCTTATATCACCCGTCATGGATTTGGGTACAGTGTTTTTGAACACCTCGAAGATGGTATCTTCTCCGAGGTTTGGGTGTATACAGATATCGAAGACCCGATAAAGTTTATAGTTATCAAGTTGCGCAATAAATCCGAACGTCATCGCAAATTTTCAGTAACAGGATATGTAGAATGGGTATTGGGGGATCTTCGTTCAAGATCTTTGATGCACGTGGTAACCGAAACCGATCTGCAAACCGGTGCCATACTCGCACGCAATTCCTATAACACGGAGTTCGAGAATCGTGTAGCATTTTTTGATGTCGATGATCCAAATAAGACCTACACAACCGACCGGTCAGAATTTATTGGAAGAAACGGCACACTGCACAATCCGGAGGCTATGAATCGCACAAGGCTCTCTAATAAAAATGGTGCTGCACTCGACCCCTGCGCAGCAATACAGGTAAACTTCGACCTTGCGGAGGATGAAGAGAGGCAGGTTGTGTTTCGGCTCGGAGCGGGAAAAAGCATGCATGAAGCAGTATCTACCATTAAGAAATTTGATCGGAGTGATGCGGTAAAAGCTTCGCTGGAAAGAATACACCAATACTGGAATGAAGCCCTGCAGGCTGTACAGGTTGAAACACCTGATGCGGCTACCAACGTGTTGGCTAACGGCTGGCTGAATTACCAGACACTGGCTTGCCGTATGTGGGCCCGAAGCGGTTTTTACCAGTCAGGCGGAGCTTTTGGATTCCGTGACCAGCTGCAGGATGTTTTATCGCTGTTGCATACAAAACCTGATATCGCGCGACAACAATTATTACTTTCCGCATCGCGGCAATTCAGGGAAGGAGACGTGCAACACTGGTGGCACCCGCCTGCAGGTCGCGGTGTTCGCACCACCTGTTCCGACGACTATTTATGGCTGCCTTATGTAACCTGCCGTTATCTTGAAACCAGTGCCGACACTTCGGTGCTGGATGAAGTGGCACCCTTTATCGAAGGCCGGCTGCTGGTGGCCGAAGAGGAATCCTACTATGATCTGCCGATCCGTTCAGATCAGTCCGCCACCCTGTATGAGCATTGTGTGAAAGCGATTGAAAACGGTTTGCGTTTTGGTGTAAATGGCCTGCCGCTGATCGGTTCGGGTGACTGGAATGATGGTATGGATAAAGTTGGTCAGCATGGCAGAGGTGAAAGTGTATGGCTGGGATTTTTCCTTTATGATATTTTAAGTCGGTTTGTAGAGGTGGCAACACTTAAGGGTGACGATGCATTCGCCGAAAAATGCCGGCAACAGGCTGATCAGTTAAGAAACAATATTCACGCGCATGCCTGGGATGGTAAATGGTGGCGCCGGGCTTATTTTGATGATGGGACACCTCTCGGCTCGCAGGAAAATGATGAATGCAAAATAGACTCGATTGCACAAAGCTGGTCGGTGTTGTCAAAGGCCAGTGATGGGGAACGTTCGATGATGGCCATGAATTCCGCATCGCAACATTTGATCAACAAAGAAGACCAGATCATCCAGCTTTTTAATCCGCCGTTTGATAAATCTGCCTTGAATCCCGGGTATATCAAAGGTTATGTACCTGGCGTGCGGGAAAATGGCGGGCAGTACACACATGCGGCTATCTGGCTCGTGATGGCTTATGCAGCGATGGGTGATAAACAGAAAACATGGGAACTGCTGCAAATGATCAACCCGGTCAACCATGGTAACAGTCCTGATGGAATTGAACAATACAAGGTGGAACCCTATGTGATCGCCGCTGATGTGTATCGTGTGGAAGGATATCGAGGCCGCGGAGGTTGGACCTGGTATACAGGATCTGCCGGCTGGATGTACCAGCTCATCCTCGAATTCTTTATTGGTTTGAAGCGAAAGGGAAACAAGCTTAGTTTCTTACCCTGTCTCCCACCCGACTGGCCTTCCGTCAGAGTCAGATACCGTTTTGAGCAGACGTATTATAATATTGAAATGATCCAGGAGCAAGCGGCTTCCGGTATACGTATGAATGTTGACGGCCAGGATACCGGTGAAAACTTCATCACCCTTCAAAACGACGGCAACGACCACGAGGTAAAAGTGTATGTGGGCCACTAATCACACTAATTGCACGAATAAAATCATGAGGCGTAGAATGTTACGAAGGTAATAACATGTACATACTTCGTGAGATTAGTGACATTCGTGGCTGCATCTACTTAAATCATAGTGAAACTATCTGTGTAATCCGTGCAATCTGTGGCTCATTCGTGGCTGCATCTGCTTAGATCATAGTGAAACTATCTGTGTAATC
>JAEZDV010000060.1 GCA_023417985.1 Actinomycetes bacterium
CCGACGGTGAGCTTGTCCTCCTCGGAGAGCTCCTCGATACCGAGGATGGCGATGATGTCCTGCAGGTCCTTGTAGCGCTGCAGGATCCGCTTCACCTCGGTGGCGACGGCGAAGTGCTCCTCGCCGACGAACTCCGGGGCGAGGATCCGGGACGAGGACGCCAGCGGGTCCACGGCCGGGTAGATGCCCTTGTCGGAGATCGACCGCTCCAGGTTGGTGGTCGCGTCGAGGTGGGCGAACGTGGTGGCCGGCGCCGGGTCGGTGTAGTCGTCGGCGGGCACGTAGATCGCCTGCATCGAGGTGATGGCCTGGCCCCGGACGGAGGTGATCCGCTCCTGGAGCTCGCCCATCTCGTCGGCCAGGGTCGGCTGGTAACCCACGGCGCTCGGCATCCGGCCGAGCAGCGTGGACACCTCGGAACCGGCCTGGGTGTAGCGGAAGATGTTGTCGATGAAGAGCAGCACCTCCTGCTTCTGCACGTCGCGGAAGTACTCCGCCATCGTCAGCGCGGAGAGCGCGACCCGCAGACGGGTGCCCGGCGGCTCGTCCATCTGGCCGTACACGAGCGCGGTCTTGTCGATGACGCCCGACTCGGTCATCTCGGCGATGAGGTCGTTGCCCTCGCGGGTGCGCTCACCCACGCCGGCGAAGACCGAGGTACCACCGAAGTTCCGGGCCACCCGGGTGATCATCTCCTGGATCAGCACGGTCTTGCCGACACCGGCACCACCGAACAGGCCGATCTTGCCGCCCTTGACGTACGGGGTGAGCAGGTCGATGACCTTGATGCCCGTTTCGAGGATCTCGGTCTTACCCTCGAGCTGGTCGAAGGCCGGGGGCTTGCGGTGGATACCCCACTGCTCGCCGTCGCGACCGGTTCCGGGAGCGTCGAGGCAGTCGCCGAGGGCGTTGAACACGTGCCCCTTCACGACGTCGCCGACGGGCACGGAGATCGGGCGGCCGGTGTCGGTGACGGACGTACCGCGCACCAGACCGTCGGTCGGCTGCATCGAGATCGTGCGGACCAGGTTGTCACCCAGGTGCTGCGCGACCTCGAGGGTCAGGGTCTTCGCCACGGACGGCAGAGTGACCTCTGCGTGCAGGGCGTTGAACAGTTCGGGTACGGCGCCACGCGGGAACTCCACGTCGACGACGGCGCCGATGACGCGGACGACGCGCCCGGCAAGGGCCGACGCCGCACCGGCGTTGTTGTCGGTAACTGCTGCGGTCATTGTGGTTCAGTCACTTCCTGCACTCGAGGCGAGCGCACCGGCACCGCCGACGATCTCGCTGATTTCCTGGGTGATCTGGGCCTGGCGGGCCTGATTGGCCTGACGGCTGAGGGTGTTCACCAGATCCGTGGCATTGTCCGTCGCGGCCTTCATGGCGGTACGACGGGCAGCCGACTCGGAGGCAGCAGCCTCCAGCAGCGACGCGAAGATTCGCGTGCTGATGTACTTCGGCAGAAGCGCAGACAGAAGCGTCGACGCCTCGGGCTCGAAGTTGTAGTCGGCCGTGGGGCCCTCGGATACACGATGACCGTCGCTCAGCATGTCCGAGCCCAGTTCGATCTCGTCCTCGGTGACACTCACCTCGAGCGGCGCCATCCGGCGCACCTCGGGGACCTGCGTCAGCATGGACACGAACCGGGTGTAGACGATGTGCAACTCGTCGACGCCCTCGATGGTGCCTTCGCCGTTGGGGGCGGGCACCTCGGAGCCGGATCCGGCCATGAACAGCTCGACCAGGTGCCGGCTCGCCTTCGCAGCATCCGTGTAACGGGGTTCCTGGGAGAAGCCCGTCCAGGCACCCGCGACGGGGCGCTCGCGGAAGGTGTAGAACGACAGGCCCTTACCGCCCAGCACGTACAGCACGGGCTCTTTACCCTCGCTGATGAGCAGCTTGTTGAGCTCCTCCGCCTCCTTCAAGACGTTGGAGTTGTAACCGCCGGCCATACCGCGGTCACTGGTTACGACCAGCACGGCGGCACGCTTCGGGTTCTCGCGCTCGTTGAGCAGGGGGTGATCCAACGACGAGGACGCGCTGGCCAACTCCGAGAGAACCTTGGTGATTTCCTCGGCGTAGGGCTTCGATGCCGCCACTCGGGCCTGAGCCTTCGTGATGCGCGACGTCGCGATCAGTTCCTGCGCCTTGGTGATCTTCTTGGTCGAGTTGACCGACTTGATCCGCGAGCGCAGCTCACGCAAGTTCGCCATTCGTCGATCACACTCCCTTCACTGGACGCTGGGTCATGGCCGCCCCGCTCACTTGCGAACGGAGGTGCGCTTGACGGAGACCTGCTCCTGCGTGACCTCGTCGGCGTCGAGAGTCTCGCCCCCCTCGTTCACGACACGGCTGCCGTCGGAAGCGAGGAAGCCCTCCTTGAACTTGGCGGTCGCGGCGATGAGGGCCTCGATCGACTCGTCGGTCAGGGCCTTGCCACCGGCGATCTGCTCGTAGACGCCCGAGGCGTTGCGGTGCAGATCCTCGAGGAGTTCCCGCTCGAACCGGCGGACGTCGCCGACCGGGACGGAGTCGTAGACGCCTTCACCGGCGAGGTAGATCGAGACGATCTGATCCTCGACAGCGATCGGCGAGTACTGATCCTGCTTGAGGAGCTCGACGAGACGCTGGCCGCGCTCGAGCTGCGCCTTCGACGCCGCGTCGAGATCGGAAGCGAAGGTCGCGAACGCCTCGAGCTCGCGGTACTGCGCGAGTTCCAGACGCAGCGAGCCGGAGACCTTCTTCATGCCCTTGGTCTGCGCGGCGCCACCGACTCGGGAAACCGAGATACCGACGTTGATCGCGGGACGGACGCCCTTGTTGAAGAGGTCCGACTCGAGGAAGACCTGACCGTCGGTGATGGAGATGACGTTGGTCGGGATGTATGCCGACACGTCGTTCGCCTTGGTCTCGATGATCGGCAGTGCCGTCAGCGAACCGCCACCAAGCGCGTCGGAGAGCTTCGCCGAACGCTCCAGCAGGCGCGAGTGCAGGTAGAAGACGTCACCGGGGTATGCCTCACGTCCCGGCGGGCGACGCAGCAGCAGCGAGATGGCACGGTATGCCTCAGCCTGCTTGGTCAGGTCGTCGAACACAATGAGGGCGTGCTTGCCCTGGTACATCCAGTGCTGGCCGAGGGCCGAGCCGGTGTACGGGGCGAGCCACTTGAAGCCGGCGGAGTCGGAGGCCGGAGCTGCGACGATGGTGGTGTACTCCATCGCGCCGTTCTCCTCGAGGGCCTGCTTGACGCCCGCGATGGTGGAGCCCTTCTGGCCGATCGCGACGTAGATGCAACGCACCTGCTTCGTCGGGTCGCCGGACTCCCAGTTGGCCTTCTGGTTCAGGATCGCGTCGATGCAGACCGCGGTCTTGCCGGTCTTACGGTCACCGATCACGAGCTGGCGCTGGCCACGGCCGATCGGGGTCATCGCGTCGATGGCCTTGATGCCCGTCTGGAGCGGCTCCTCGACCGGCTGGCGCTCCAGAACGGATGCGGCCTGCAGCTCGAGGGCGCGGGTCTCGTCGGCCTCGATGTCGCCGAGGCCGTCGATCGGCTGTCCCAGCGGGTTCACGACACGTCCGAGGAAGTTGTCGCTGACCGGGACGGACAGAACGTCGCCGGTCCGCTTGACTTCCTGGCCTTCCTGGATGGACTGGAAGTCACCCAGGATCACGGCACCGATTTCGGTGGCTTCGAGGTTGAGGGCCACGCCCAGAACGCCGCCGGGGAACTCCAGCAGCTCGTTGGACATCGCCGACGGGAGGCCGCTGATGTGCGCGATGCCGTCACTGGTGTCGACGACCACGCCGACCTCTTCGCGGGAGGCCTCCGGGGAGTAGCTCGCGGTGTAATTGTCAATCGCGCTACGGATCTCGTCGGAGGAGATCGTCAGCTCCGCCATGTTCTTCCTGCTCTCGGTATCAGGTCTTCGGAAAGATCTATGTGTGTGTTCGGAAGTGGACTACGTGAGGCTCTTGCGCACTGCCGCGAGTCGACCCGCAGCACTGCCGTCGATGACCTCGTCGCCCACCCGGACGACCAATCCACTGAGAAGATCGGGATCGACCTCGACGTGCACCGTCACAGGCTTCCCGTAGATACGGCCCAGGGTAGCGGCGAGCCGCTCTTCCTGCGTCGCATCGAGGGGTGCCGCGCTTCGGACGTGCGCAACGGCACGATCGCGCTGGGTTGCGGCGAGCGCCGACAGTTCGTCGAGCGTCTCGGCCGGCGGCTTGCGGAGCCGACCGACGGCATGAACCGCCAACGCTTCCGTGATCGCGGTCACCTTGCCGTAGAGCAGACGTGACAGCAGCTCCCGCTTGGCCGTAACCGTGGTGCTGCGGTCGGAAAGTGTCCGCTCGAGGTCCGGGTTACCGGCCACGATGCGTCCGAGGCGGAAAAGCTCGTCCTCGACGGTGTCGAGCTGGTTCTGGTCCGCTGCCGCCTTCAGCAACGCCTCACGACCGAGCTGGACGAGAGAGTTGGTCAGGTCGGACTGTGCCGACCAGTCCTGCCCCGCCGCGGCTTTGACGGTCGCGAGGGTCGAGGCCGAAACCTTCCCCCCGAAGACCTGCTCGGCCAGCGTCACCCGAACAGCGACCGGGGCCGAGGCGTCAGCCAACGCGCTCCGGAGAGCCCGCTGGTTGTCGAGCGCCTCGACCACCGAGAACAGTTCGGAACCGGCCTGAGCCGCAGCGGCAGTCGCGGCACCCGAGCCCAGGGCGGACTGCAACGCGGAACGCGTATGAGCGAGTGCCTCACGGCTTGCTGCGTACATGGTGCTCACTTTCCGGATGCAGAGTCAGCGCTGAGGGAGTCGAGTTCGTCGAGGAATCGATCGATCGAGCCGGCACGCTTCACATCGTCGGCAAGTGCCTCGCCGATGATCTTCTCGGCGAGATCCACCGAGCTACGTCCGAGATCGGTGCGCAGTTCGGCCACGATCTGCTGGCGCTGGGCCTGCAGCTGGTTGTGTCCGGCAGCGACGATGCGGTCGCTCTCCTCCTGGGCCTGTGCCTTCATATCGGCGATGATCTGCTGGCCCTGCGTACGGGCCTCTTCACGGATCTGCGCCGCCTCGGTACGGGCTTCGGCGAGCTGGGCACGATACTGCTCGAGCGCGGCCGCAGCCTCCGCCTGAGCTTCCTCTGCCTTCTTGATGCCGCCTTCGATCAGCTCCGAACGCTCGTCGAGAACCTTCTGGAACATCGGAAGAACGAACTTCCAGAAGACGATTCCGACGATGATCAGGGCGACGAGCGACCAAACGATGTCGTATGTCGCGGGCAGCAGGGGGTTTTGAGTCTCCCCCTCCGCTGCCGCGAGAATCAGGATGCTGTCAGCCATGGTTGTCGTCGAATCAGAAGATGAAGCCGGCGACGATACCGATCAGCGCCAGTGCCTCGGTGAATGCGATACCGAGGAACATGGTGGTACGCAGCTGACCGGCCATCTCGGGCTGGCGAGCCATGCCCTCGATCGCCTTACCGACAACGATGCCGATGCCGATGCCGGGGCCGATGGCAGCGAGGCCGTAGCCGACCGCACCGAGACCGCTGATGGTGGTCTCCGACTGGGCGAGGACGTCTGCTGCCTGAAGCGCAACGCTCATTGGTGTTCCATTCCCTTTCTTGTGGCCCGGCCCCGGGGATCGGCGACCGAGTCAGTCTGTGTGTAGAGATGTAGGTCGTGCAGTTCGGGGAGCTAATGCTCTTCGGCGTGCAGCGCCAGATCGATGTACACCGCTGTGAGCAGCGCGAAAATGTAGGCCTGCAGGACGATCACCAGAAGCTCGAAGAAGGTGAACGCGACTCCGCCGATCAGCGAACCGATGCCGAAGAACTTCATGACGCCGTCGGAGTCGAAGAAGAAGAACTGCGTGGCGCTGAAGAACAGCACCAGCATGATGTGCCCGGCCAGCATGTTCGCCATGAGACGGATGGTGAGGGTGAACGGCCGCAGCAGGAAGGTCGAGACGAACTCGATCGGGATCACCAGAAGGTGAAGGGCCGGCGGCAGGTTCGGAATGACGATGCTGCTCTTGACGTAACGGAAGAATCCGTACTTCTTGATGCCCACGTAGTTGAAGACGATGTAGGCAAGCGCGGCAAGGACGATCGGCATGCCGATTCGCGCGTTCGACGAGATGTTGAGGAAGGGGATGATCGAGGTCAGGTTGAGCCCGACCACCAAGAAGAAGATGGTGACGATCACCGGCAGGAACCGGCGCCCCTGCTCTTTGCCGAGGATGTCCTCGGCAATGTGGATGCGAACAAAGTCGAGCATGATCTCGGCGACGTTCTGCACGCCTCGCGGCACGATCTTCGGACTCCGCATGGCGAAGAAGAAGAAGACCGCGACGAGCAGTGCGACGACGACGCGGATAAGCATCAGTCGATCCATCTCGAAGGGGGTGCCCTCGAAGAGGATTGGCGGTGGGAAAAAATCAGCAAGTGACGGCGCGTGGAATTCTCCGGCTGCCAAGGTGGTGACGCTCAGCGCTCTCTCCCGTAGTCGGCCGCAGGCATTGCCGTCTGCGGTTCGATCGGACATTGACGATCCAACAAGTCGACCAGGTCGGCTCGCGTATTCGCCAGTGTTCCGAACCGCCGTAACGGTCCCGCGTCCTGCCGGTGTCGGCGACTCTCGTCGACTCGGCGGTCATTGAACACGACCGCCTATGAAGTCACAACTGCGTACCGAACCTCCGCTCGCGCATGCAGTGTCACCTTCGTTGGGAGCAACACTACCAACTGCTCTACGACAGTGCGTAGCTGGGTACCCTACTCGCGGGTAATCGACACATGGAGCTACTGGCCGTCGTCGTCCGCTGCGTCGGCCGAGGGCTTCGGATCGACATAGAGAGCGCGCTGGGACAGCACGCCGTACGTTTCGGCACCGAGCACGATGACCAGCGCGAGCACGATCGTCACGACGAGGGCGTAACGGTTGTAGAAGTCCAGCGGCTCTAGCGATGCCATGACAACGATGGCGAGGACGAGCTTGAGAAGCCAGGTGCCGAGCAGGACCGCACCCGCCGTGGTCGCCGGCATCTTCGCCGTCAGCAGGACACCGAGTGCGGTGAAGAGGATGAAGCCGCCACCGACTGCCGCGCCGATCAGCGCACCCCACAGTCCGGGCGTTCCCGCGAGAAGCACGGACACGATCGACGCACCGACGGCCAGCGCGAGCAACCCCAGGGCGCCGTAACGGACGGCCGCGCGCATGGGTGCCGACGGGTCGGGAAGAGACGGCAGAGAGCGATCGGGTTCAGGGAGATCTGGGGAGGTCACAGTATTCGAGCCTAACGGACCCGCCGGAAGCGCTTCGGTGGCGCATCCCCGTCTCCGTCGTGAGGTCGCAGGGACGGGACCGCGGTCACAACGAGCGCGAACAGCAGACCGGCCGCCGTCATGATCACGACCACTCTGCGGTCGAGGAGTGACGAACCGACTGCTCCGAACGCGAGCACGCCCACCCACAAGTACAGGAGAAGGACCACTCGACGGTGCGAGTGCCCGATCTGCAGCAGCCGATGATGCAGATGCATCTTGTCGGGACTGAACGGGCTCACGCCCGCGCGAGTGCGTCGCACGATCGCGAGCAGAAGGTCGAGGATCGGGATGAACATGACCGCGCCGACCAGGATGAGTGGCGACAGAAGACCGAGGAGATCCCGGGAACCGTAGGCACTGAGCGGGATCCGTCCGGATGCGCTGGTCGAGATGGCCGCGAGCATCAGGCCGATCAGCATCGAGCCCGAGTCTCCCATGAAGATCTTCGCGGGCTGGAAGTTGTACGGCAGGAAGCCGAGGCAGGCACCCGCGAGAGCGGCCGCGATCAGTGCGGGCGGATATGCCGAGACGTCGCCGCCCTGGTCGAGCAGCAGTCCCACCGAGAACACGCAGATCGCTACTGCGGCAATGAGGCCGAGGCCTGCTGCGAGACCGTCCAGGCCGTCGACGAAGTTCATCGCGTTGATCATCACGGCCGCGACGGCGACTGTGATGAGCCCGCCCTGCAACTGGTCGAGTACGAGTGTGGAACCGCTGAACGGGTCGTAGATCACGATCCAGCTCACACCCATCACCACGAGCACTCCCGCAGCGGTGACCTGGCCGACGAACTTGGTGAGGGCGTCGAGGCCCCACCGGTCGTCGATGATGCCCACGAGCACGATGATCGACGCCGCGACCAGCGCGGCACCCATTTCGGTGGTGTACTCGAATCCTCTGGTCAACGCGGGCAGATGCTGCGCGAAGACGATGCCCGCCACGAGGCCGATGTACATGCCCACCCCGCCCAGGCGCGGCGTCGGTGTGACATGCACGTCGCGATCACGCGGAACGGCCACGGCCCCGAACTTCAGCGCGAGGATGCGGACCACGCCGGTGACGAGGAACGTCACCACAGCAGAGGTGAGTAGTACGAGAAGCAGTTCCCGGATGGGTACGCCTGCGCCGCTGCCCGCCTGCGCAAGCAGTTCGACCGCTGTGTCGGCTGAAGTCACGTGCTCCGTTCTCCCGCCGCTACTCCCCGCCGGAACGCAGGCGTTCGGGATCGTCGCCGAGAACCTCGGCGATATCCTCTGCCGACACCGCGCCCTCGCGCAGGATCCGGGGGCGATCACCGGTGAGATCGACGATCGTCGACGCGACACCGTGCTCGGCCGGCCCGCCATCGAGGTAGACGCCTACCGACTCCCCGAGCTGCGCGCGCGCGTCGGCGACGTCGGTGGCGGGTGCACGACCCGAGATGTTCGCGCTCGAGACCGCGAGCGGTCCCACCTCACGCAGCAGTTCGAGGATCACCGGATGCAGTGGCATCCGCACCATCACCGTGCCGCGGGTATCACCGAGGTCCCAGGCGAGCGACGGTGCCTGGTGCACCACGAGACTGAGTCCGCCCGGCCAGAACGCGCGGATGAGTTCGCGCGCTTCGGGGCGCACGGAACCGACGAGACCGTCGATCGTGGTCCACGAGCCGACGAGCACGGGCACCGGCATGTCGCGCCCGCGTCCCTTCGCCTTCAACAGGGCGGACACGGCGGAACTGTCGAATGCGTCGGCGGCGAGGCCGTAGACCGTGTCGGTGGGCACGACGACGAGGCGTCCTGCCTTGAGTGCTCCACGTGCCGCGTTCAATCCGGCGGCGCGCGAGTCGGGTTTGTTGCAGTCGTACACGGTGCTCACGGGCTCATCCTTCCACTAGCGCTCGAGTATTCCGTCGTGGGGCTCGGAGACCGGGCTAGCCGCTCACGGAGGATCGGACCGCCGCACGACTGGCTTCGACATCGGTCGGCACCCGATGCGCGACGACGAATCGCGGCTTGCCCGCCAGGTCGAAGTGCTCGACGACGTCGCCGAAGACGCGGCGTTGCGTGAACAGCTCGGCGACGAGCGCGCCGTTGGTGTCGTCGTGTTCCACTGCGGCCGCTCCCCCGATCCTCAACCAGCGCGCGATGTTCGAGACCATCGGTTTGATGACGGACAGACCGTCGGGGCCACCGAACAACGCGGAGTGCGGGTCGTGGTCGGCCACTTCGGGTTCGAGCGGAGTGCCCTCGGGGATGTACGGAGGGTTGGACACCACGATGTCGACGGCACCCTCGAGAGCGGCGAGCAGCGTACGGTCCGTCACGTCACCCTGATGGAGGATGATCGGCGTGTCGCCGTCGTTGGCCCGGGTCTCGGCATTTTGCCGCGCCCATGCGAGGGCCCGCGGTTCGAGTTCGACCGCGTGCACGACAGCGTCCGGCCGCGCATGTGCGATGGCGAGCGCGAGCGCGCCCGAGCCGGTACACAGATCGAGGACGACGGGATTGCGGCGCCCGTGACGTTCGAGGAATGCCAGCGCCCAGCCGAGAAGCAGTTCCGTCTCGGGGCGCGGTACGAACACGCCGGGTCCGACGGCGAGATCGATCTCTCCCATCGGCGAGGTTCCGAGGATGTATTGGAGGGGGATGCGCTTGGCGCGCTGGTCCACCATCGCCATATAGGCATCGATCATGGCCGAATCGACGAGCGGCACGAGCCCGAGCCTGCCCCGCTCTATTCCGAGAAGATGCGCGGCAAGCAACTCGGCGTCGACACGCGGGCTCGCGACACCTGCTTCCTCGAGCACCGACGCTGCTTCGATGATGGCCAGGCGCAGGGGTTGACGACTCACGCAGTACAGCGTGCCATGCTCACAGCCGCCCGGATGCCACGAGGTCCCCTACGCATACTTCGCATAGGGGACCTCCGGAGCCGGAAGCGACGCACGCCGACCCGTCGCCGTCGGCACGCCAGCGGCGTCTGCTTACTCGGCTGCCAGCCGCGCCTGCCGGTCTGCGGCCGACAGCGCGTCGAGAAGCGCATCCATGTCTCCGTCGAGCACGGCGTCGAGATTGTGCGCCTTGTAGCCGATGCGGTGGTCGGTGATGCGGTTCTCGGGGTAGTTGTAGGTCCGGATGCGCTCGGAGCGGTCGACAGTGCGCACCTGGCTCGCGCGATCCGCGGACGCCTCCGCGTCTGCCGCTTCCTCGGCTGCAGCCTGCAACCGCGCCGCGAGCACCTGCATGGCCCGGGCCTTGTTCTGGAGCTGCGACCGCTCGTTCTGGCAGGTCACGACGATGCCGGTCGGCAGGTGGGTGATCCGGACGGCGGAGTCGGTGGTGTTGACGCCCTGGCCGCCCTTGCCGGACGAGCGGTACACATCGATGCGCAGGTCACCCTCGTCGATCTGCACCTCTTCGACCTCGTCGGGTTCGGGGTAGACGAAGACACCGGCCGCGGAGGTGTGGACGCGTCCCTGCGATTCGGTGACGGGCACTCGCTGGCCGCGGTGCACACCGCCCTCGAACTTGAGCCGCGACCACACACCGTCGCGGACGTCGGTCTTCGACTTGATGGACAACGTGACGTCCTTGTAGCCGCCGAGGTCCGAATACGTCGCGCCGAGCACCTCGACGCGCCAGCCGGCATTCTCTGCATGACGTGTGTACATGCGGGCGAGATCGGCCGCGAACAACGCGGACTCCTCACCGCCTTCCCCGGATTTCACTTCCAGCACCACGTCGTCGCCGTCGTGCGGGTCACGCGGAGCGAGGAGGTCGGTGAGCGTGCGATCGAGCTGGGCGACCTGCTCTTCGAGGCTCGTCACCTCGTCGGCGAAGCCGGAATCGTCGGCCGCGAGTTCCCGGGCGGCTTCGAGATCGCCTCGGGCGCCCTTCAACTTCGTGTAGGTCGCCATCACCGGCGCGAGCTCGGCGAACCGCTTACCCACCCTGCGCGCGATCGACGGATCGTTGTGCAGCGCCGGGTCGGACAATTGCTGTTCCAGACCCGCGTACTCGGCCAGGATGTCGTCGATGGCCGACGGCTTGGTCTGCCCCGCCATGGGTCGCTCCGCTCTGTGATGCTGTGTGCTTCGGTACTGCATGGTTCGGTACTGCGCGCGCTTCGCGCTTCGATACTGCGTGCTGCTTCGACGCCGCATTCGGGCTCGAAGGCATGCCTGTGAGGTGCCCGGCAGAGCCGGAAAAGCACCGGTAGATCCAAAAAAGCCGACGCCCGGCCTGTGACGAAGACAGAACCGGGCGTCGGCGGGACAGCTAGCTGTCGGCGTCGGCCTTCTTGGAAGGACGCTTGCCGTAGCGAGCCTCGAAGCGGGCGACGCGGCCGCCGGTGTCGAGGATCTTCTGCTTGCCGGTGTAGAACGGGTGGCACTTGGAGCAGACTTCGACGGTGATCCGTCCCGACTCCTTGGTGCTACGCGTCTCGAACGTGTTGCCGCAACCGCAGACGACGGTCGTCGCCACGTAGTTGGGGTGGATTCCTGCCTTCATGGTGTCCCTTTCATGGCCGCCGGGTCGCCTTCGCGGATCGAAGACGTGAACCGGAGCCGGACTGAGCCGTTCGATTATGCCAAACACCTGCGCCCGGGAAAAATTCCCGGGCACCGGTGTCAGTCTTCCAGAGCTCCCGGAGCGGTCTTCGCGACCGTCATGAGGAACTCGATGTTGGTCTTGGACTTCTTGAGCCGGTCGATGAGCACATCGATCGCCTGATGGGAATCCAGACCCGAGAGCACGCGGCGCAACTTGTGCACCACCGCGAACTCGTCGGGGCTCATGAGAAGTTCGTCCTTGCGGGTACCCGACGGATTGACGTCCACCGCCGGGAACACGCGACGCTCGGCGATCTTGCGGTCGAGCTTGAGCTCGGCGTTGCCCGTGCCCTTGAACTCCTCGAAGATCACCGTATCGCCCGTGGAACCGGTCTCCACCATCGCCGTGGCGATGATCGTGAGCGATCCACCGTTCTCGATGTTGCGGGCCGCACCGAGGAAACGCTTCGGCGGGTACAGCGCCGTCGAGTCGACACCACCGGACAGGATGCGTCCCGACGCCGGCGACGAGTTGTTGTACGCGCGCCCGAGGCGGGTGATCGAGTCCAGCAGCACAACCACGTCGCGGCCCATCTCCACGAGGCGCTTGGCGCGCTCGATGGCGAGTTCGGCAACCGAGGTGTGGTCTGACGGCGGACGGTCGAAGGTCGAGGAGATGACCTCGCCCTTCACCGAGCGCTGCATGTCGGTGACCTCTTCGGGGCGTTCGTCGACGAGCACCACCATGAGGTAACACTCCGGGTTGTTGACCGAGATCGCGTTCGCGATGTCCTGCAGGACCGTCGTCTTACCGGCCTTGGGGGGCGAGACGATCAGCGCGCGCTGGCCCTTGCCGATCGGCATGACGAGGTCGATCACACGAGTGGTCAGGATGTTCGACTGCGTTTCGAGGCGCAGGCGCTCGTTCGGGTACAGCGGCGTGAGCTTGTTGAACTCGGGACGGCGCTTGGCCGCCTCGACGTCGCCTCCGTTGACCGTGTCCAGACGCACGAGCGGGTTGAACTTCTGGCGCTGGCCGCCGGACTGCTCGCCCTCCCGGGGCACTCGAACCGCACCGGTGATGGCGTCGCCACGGCGCAATCCGTTCTTGCGCACCATGTTCATCGACACGTACACGTCGTTCGGGCCTGCCAGGTATCCGGAGGTCCGCACGAACGCGTAGTTGTCGAGCACATCGAGGATGCCGGCGACTGGCTGCAGGACGTCGTCCTCGCGGATCTCGGGCTCACGATCGGAACCGCCGCCACCCTCGCCGCGCTCACGTCCACGGCGACGCTCGCGGAATCGGCGCCCGCGGCGACCGCGACCGCCTTCTTCGTCGTCTCCCGCGCGGTTGTCGTGACGCGGGCCGTTGTTACCGTCGCCCTGGTTGCGATCACCCTGGTTGCGGTCGTTGCGATCGTTCTGGTTCCGGTCGCCCTGGTTGCGATCGTTACGATCACCCTGGTTGCGATCACCCTGGTTGCGATCGTTGCGGTCGCCCTGACGATCACCCTGGTTGCGATCGTTGCGGTCGCCCTGGCGATCACCCTGGTTGCGGTCACCGCGACGGTTTCCGCCGTCACCCTCGGAGCGGTCCTGGGACTTGTCACGAGAATGACCCTCGCCGCGATCCTGGGATTCGCGATCGTTGCCCTCGGTTGCCGAGGCATCGCCGTCGTTCTGGCCCTGCTCCGACTGATCTCCACCACGACGACCGCGGCGGCCACGTCCCCGACGAGGACCGTCGGACTCGCCGTCGGAGTCTCCCGCGGTCTCGGCGGCGCGTTCCTGCCTCGTTTCGGGTGCGGCGGACACGGCGTCGGCAGACGCGCTCTGTGCGGGCGCACTCTCGACGGGCTTGTTGTCTACCTGCTTGTCGTCGGCGAACGACGCTGCAGCAGCGGCATCCTGCGCGGCGCGGGTACGACGACCACGCGCGGGACGAGCCGAAGCGTCGTCCGGCGTCTCGGTGGCGGGCTGCGCAGCGACAGGCGCCGGCTTGGAGCCTGCGCCCTGCCGCTCCTTGATCGCAGCGATGAGATCACCCTTGCGCATTCCCGAGGTGCCCTTGATGCCGAGTTCGGCGGCAAGAGCCCGCAACTCGGCGAGAACCATGCCCGACAGGCCGGTTCCGCGCCGGCCGGCACGACCCGGGGACTGTGCAGAATCGCCGGCCGGGTCCCCGGCAGACGCGGAGGTATCAGGAGCGGGTGTGGCGATCAGGTCCGTATCTGTCACGGAGATCCTTTCCTTCCCTCGTTGCTCTACGCAGAGCCGAGGGTTCGTTCCGCAGATCAGTTCGTTGCACTGAGCTGGGATTGCCGTACGAGTTCATGAATCGAACGGTCGGCACGTCCGCCACCACACCGATCCGGTGGGTGCGGCCTGCCCCTCCCCCTGGAGCGGGAGCAGGTGAGATAGACCCGGGATCGACGCCCCATGGAGCTGGAGTGAGTGTCCTGGAGAATCCGGCGACTTCGGACGCACGACGTGCGGACTTCCCACAGGATAGCGACGAACTGGACGCAGGGCAAGAATCGACGCGCGCGCGAAACGATGTGTGATCCGACACGAACCGTGTCAGTCGACCTGCACTCCGTCGGCGACGTCGAGTGCCAGGACGGTCAGATCGTCGGCCTCCGCCGCTGCCCGCAGCTCCTCGGGGAACGGCTCCGTGGTGAGTGCGAGGACGGTGGGGCCGGCGCCGGACACCATCGCGGGGATGCCCGCGGAACGCAGCGCCGACACCCACTTCGTGGTGAGCGGCAACGCCGGAGCGCGCTGCGCCTGGTGCAGCAGATCCTCGGTGGCGGACATGAGCAGGTCGGGTCGCTCGGTCAGCGCGACCACGGCCAGGGCCGCCCGGCTGACGTTGAATGCCGCGTCGCGGTGCGGAACCAGTGTCGGCAGCAGCCCACGCGTGTGCGCAGTGGACGAGCGAACCGACGGCACCAGCGCGACCGCCTTGATCTCGGGGTGCACCCGCAGCGCGACCGCCCGGTAGCGGCGTTGCTCGCACCCGGGGTCCGCTTCGCTCCACGAGACGACCGCGCCGCCCAGCACGCTCGCCGACGCATTGTCGGGATGTCCTTCGAACTCGGAGGCGAGCTGGACGAGCTGCGCGTCGTCGAGAACCCGATCGGGTGCGACCTTGCGCACGAGGCCGTTCGCGGCGGCCAACCCGCCGACCGCAGCCGACGCCGACGATCCCAGGCCGCGAGAGTGCGGAATCACATTGCGGCACACGACGTCGAGACCGTCGGCCCAGATGCCCGCCGCTTCGAGGCCGCGCTCGACAGCGCGCACCACGAGATGCGACGGGCCCCAGGGAACCTCCTGAGCACCTTCCCCTTCGACGCGCACGTCGAGCCCGGAACCGGTTGTCGTGACGGTGATCTCGTCGTACAACCCGAGCGCGAGCCCGAGGCAGTCGAAACCGGCGCCGAGGTTCGCACTCGATGCGGGAACCCGGGCAGTCACCGAGATCCCTACGGGCAGCGTTTGCGTCATGTCCTGATTCCCAACCGAGGAAGGCGTAACGGTCAACTCAGACCAACTCGAGCGCCGACGCCACTGCGACGGGATCGACCGAGATCGGCTCCACGACGGGAACGTCGCGCAGTGCGGTATCCGGGTCCTTGAGACCGTTGCCCGTCACGGTGCACACGACGCGCAGCCCGCGCGGCAGCCACCCCTCCCTCGAGGCGGCGAGCAGACCGGCGATCGAGGCCGCCGAGGCCGGCTCGACGAAGATCGACTCCGACTTCGCGAGCAGGTGGTACGCCTCGAGGATCTCCTCGTCCGTGGCGGCACGGAATGCACCGTTCGATTCGTCCTTCGCGGTGACCGCGCCGTTCCACGACGCGGGAGCGCCGATGCGGATGGCCGTGGCGATCGTCTCGGGATCCTTGACCGGGTGTCCGAGCACCAGCGGGGCGGCCCCGGCTGCCTGGACGCCGAGCATCCGGGGCTTGCGCGAGCTCATACCGTCGGCGAAGTACTCGGAGTAGCCCTTCCAGTACGCGGTGATGTTGCCGGCGTTGCCGACGGGCAGCACGTGCACGTCGGGCGCGTCGCCGAGAGCGTCGACGATCTCGAAGGCAGCGGTCTTCTGACCCTCGATGCGGACCGGGTTGACGGAGTTCACGAGCCCGATCGTCGGGAACTCCGCGGTGGTCTTGCGGGCGAGTTCGAGGCAGTCGTCGAAGTTGCCCTCGACCTGCACGATCTTCGCGCCGTGCATGACGGCCTGGGCGAGCTTGCCCATCGCGATCTTGCCCTGCGGCACGAGTACCGCGCAGCCGATTCCTGCGCGCGAGGCGTACGCGGCCGCCGACGCCGAGGTGTTGCCGGTGGACGCGCACAGCACCGCCTGCTTGCCGGTGGCGAGCGCTTCGGTGACGGCCATCGTCATGCCGCGGTCCTTGAACGACCCGGTGGGGTTGAGCCCCTCCACCTTGACGTGGACGTCGCAACCGGTGATCTCCGACAGCCGGGGGGCCGGGAGCAGCGGCGTACCGCCCTCGCACAGCGTCACCGTCTTCCAGCCGTCACCGATCGGGAGGCGACTGCGGTACGCCTCGATCAGCCCGGGCCACGGGGTGTGCACGGGAGCAGTGTTCTTTTCGGCCGCACTCATTCGGCGGATCCCTCCAGTCTCAGGACGCTGGTTACAGCAATAACGGATTCGAGCTTGTCGAGGGCGGCGACGGTGTCCGCCAGCGCCCGATCGGTGGCACGGTGCGTGACCACCACGAGGCGGGCGCTTTCTCCGGCGCCCTCCTGACGCACAGCGGAGATGCTCACGCCCCGGGTCGCGAACTCGGCCGCGACCGCCGAGAGCACACCGGCGCGATCGGCGACCTGCAAGTTCACGTAGTAGCGGGTCACGATGTCGCTCATGGGAGCGATTTCGAGCTTCGCGTACCGGGACTCGCGCGGTCCGCGTCCACCCTGCACGCGGTTACGGGCGGCCATCACGACGTCGCCCATCACCGCGGATGCGGTCGGAGCGCCGCCGGCACCCTGGCCGTAGAACATCAGGCGTCCTGCGGACTGGGCCTCGACCACCACGGCGTTGAACGCGCCGCTCACCGTCGCCAGCGGGTGCTCGCGCGGCACGAGAGCCGGGTACACCCGCGCGGAGACGCGGTCTCTGCCGTCGGGACCGGTCACCCGTTCGCACAGCGCGATCAGCTTGACGGTGCAGTTCAGGGCGCGTGCGGAGGTGAGGTCCGCAGCCGTGATGTTCGATATGCCTTCGCGGTACACGTCGTTGGCGGTCACACGCGTGTGAAAAGCGATCGACGCGAGGATCGCAGCCTTGGCCGCGGCGTCGAAGCCCTCGACGTCCGCAGTGGGGTCCGCTTCGGCGTATCCGAGCCTGCCCGCCTCGGCGAGGGTCTCCGCGTAGTCGGCGCCCGTCTCGTCCATGGCGGAGAGGATGAAGTTCGTGGTGCCGTTGACGATGCCGACCACGCGGTCGACCCGGTCGCCCGCGAGCGACTGCGTCAGTGGGCGGATGACAGGGATCGCACCGGCCACCGCGGCCTCGAAGTACAGGTCGACGTTGTGCGACTCGGCGGCCTCGGCGAGCTCACCGGTGTACGCGGCGAGCAACGCCTTGTTCGCGGTGACAACCGACTTGCCCGCGTCGAGCGCGGCACGCACGAGCGTGCGCGGCAGGTCGATTCCACCGATCAGCTCGACGACGATGTCGACATCGTCCCGGGTGACCAGCGCTTCGGCGTCGGTGGTGAGCAACTCCGCCGGCACACCACGGTCGTAGGAGAGGTCCCGCACCGCGATTCCGCGCAGTTCGAGCGGGGCGCCGATGCGCTCACTGAGGTCCGAGGCATCGTCACGGATGATCCGTACGACCTCGGCCCCTACCGTGCCGTGGCCGAGCACCGCTACACCGACGGGGCGCTGCCCCGGTGCATCGGTCGTTGAGTTGGTCACTCCGCAACCTCCAAGCTGAGCAGATCTTCGACGGTTTCCCGACGTAGCAGGACACGTGAAACGCCGTCCTTGACCGCGACGACGGCAGGACGAGGCAGCAGGTTGTACCTGCTGGACATCGAGTAGCAGTATGCACCCGTCGCAGCTACCGCCAGTAAATCACCGGCACCCACGTCGGACGGCATCCAAGCGTCGCGAATCACGATGTCGCCGCTCTCACAGTGTTTGCCCACGACGCGCGCCACTACAGCATCCGCATCGCTGACCCGGGAGACGAGCCGCGACTCGTACTCCGCCTGGTAGAGCGAGGTGCGGATGTTGTCGCTCATGCCGCCGTCGACGCTGATGTAGCGGCGGGTGTGGCCGGTGCCGACTCCGACGTCCTTGACGGTGCCCACCTCGTAGAGCGTCACCGTGCCGGGGCCGGCAATCGCGCGGCCCGGTTCGACGGCGATCGTCGGCTAGGGCAGTCCGACGAGCGCCGATTCGTTGCGCACGATGTCGGTGAGCTTGGAGGCGAGGTCCGCGATCGGCGGCGGATCGTCGCTCGGGATGTACGAGATGCCGAGACCGCCGCCGAGATCGACGATGTTCATCTGCGCGGTCTTGTCCAGGCCGAACTCCGCGACGGCATCGCGCAGCAACCCGATCACGCGATGCGCGGCGAGTTCGAACCCGTCGACGTCGAAGATCTGCGAACCGATGTGGCTGTGCAGACCGACGAGGCGGAGGTTGCCGGTGGCGAAGACCCGGCGGATCGCGCCCATGGCCGCTCCCCCCGCGAGGGACAGACCGAACTTCTGGTCTTCGTGTGCCGTGGAGATGAACTCGTGGGTGTGGGCCTCGACGCCGACGGTGACCCGGATGAGGACGTCCTGCACGACGCCGAGTTCACCCGCGATCTCGTCGAGACGGTCGATCTCGGCCATCGAGTCGAGCACGATGTGCCCGACACCGGCACCGACCGCACTTCGCAGTTCGTGGACGGACTTGTTGTTGCCGTGCATGGCGATCTTGTCGGCGGGGAATCCGGCGTGCAGCGCGACGGCCAGTTCGCCACCGGAAGCCACGTCCAGCGAGAGTCCTTCCTGGTGGACCCAGCGCGCAATCTCGGTGCACAGGAACGCCTTCGACGCGTAGTGCACTCGGGCCGTCGGGCCGAACGCCTCGGCGATCTCGCGGCACCGCGACCGGAAGTCGTCTTCGTCGACGACGAACAGCGGCGTGCCGTACCTCTCGGCCAGGTCCGTGACGCGCACTCCCGCGACCTGCATGACACCGTCGTCGTCGCGACCGGCGTTGCGGGGCCACACGTGCGGATGCAGCTTGTTCAGTTCGGCCGCGTCGCGGGGACGTTCGGCGAGGGTGGGGGCGTGCGGAATCTCGGCGTGCCGCGGGCCGGCGGGATGCGCGTTCACATCCGCTCCGGGGCGGAGACACCGAGCAGTTCGAGGCCGTTGCCGAGCACCTGACGGGCGGCGGCGCACAGCGCGAGGCGCGCGGTGTGGATCGCGCCGGGTTCTTCGTCACCCATCGGCAGGATGCGGCAGGAGTCGTAGAACCGGTGGTAGGTGCCGGCGAGTTCCTCGAGGTACCGGGCCACGCGGTGCGGTTCCCGCAGTTCGGCTGCCTTCGCCAGGACACGCGGGTACTCACCGATGGTGCGGATGAGATCGCCCTCACGGTCGTGCGTCAGCAGCGACAGGTCGGCGCCGTCGGTGCCGAGACCGAGGTCGGCGGCGTTGCGCGCGATCGACGACAGCCGCGCGTGTGCGTACTGCACGTAGTACACCGGGTTCTCGCTGGTCGTGCTCGTCCAGAGTTCGAGATCGATGTCGATGCTCTGATCGACCGACGAACGGACGAGTGCGTAGCGGGCGGCGTCGACACCGATCGCCTCGACGAGATCGTCCAGCGTGATGACGGTGCCTGCGCGCTTGCTCATCTTGACGGCCTCGCCGCCGCGCACCAGGTTGACCATCTGGCCGATGAGCACCTCCACGGTGTCGGGGTCGTCACCACCTGCGGCAGCGGCAGCCTTCAACCGCGCGATGTACCCGTGGTGGTCGGCTCCGAGCATGTAGATGCACAGGTCGAATCCGCGCGAGCGCTTGTCCTGGAAGTACGCGATGTCGCCTGCGATGTACGCGGCATGGCCGTCGGACTTGATGACCACCCGGTCCTTGTCGTCGCCGTAGTCGGTACTCCGGAGCCACCAGGCGCCGTCCGAGAAGTAGAGGCTTCCGGAGGTCTTGAGCTTCTCGACCGCCTTGTCGACCGCTCCGGATTCGAACAGCGAATTCTCGTGGAAGTAGACGTCGAAGTCCACGCCGAACTCGTGGAG
>JAEZDV010000205.1 GCA_023417985.1 Actinomycetes bacterium
TCCCTGTGACGCGGAGCGCGAAGACGAACGGTGCGGGCATGACCCGGTGCAGTATCGCGTGTTTGCGGACGTACTCGGGCACCTCCCACAACGCGCTGGTCCCCGCACGGAACAGCGCGGCGTCCCCGGCACGCAGGATCCGCGGATCGGCGTCGTCCGAACTGACGATCACCGACCCTTCGACGATGTGCACGATCTCGTCCGCGGCGAAGTGCCATGTGAAGCGGCCCGCGGTGCAGTCCCACACGTGCGTGGTCGTGGTCAGATCGCTTCCGGTGGACCACTGACCGCTGCGGGCCACCGGCGACCCGTCGTGGATCCATTCCGGGTCGATGGGATCGGGGCGAAGCTCCACGTCGTCGAGCGAGACAGCGACAATGGATGTCCTATTCATGGGGATTGTCCTATCACGTGTGGGCCCGGTCACAGGAATCTCCTTCCGTTGTTCGGACGGTCCCTCGCTCGCGTATCTGTCACGATGTGAGCCGTGGCCCGCCCCAGCGATGTGCCGACTCCCGGTCCCGTCCCCTCACGGGCGTGGTGGCACGATGCGGTGTTCTACCAGGTGTATCCCCGGTCCTTCGCCGATTCGAACGGAGACGGCGTCGGCGATCTCGACGGGATCCGGAGTCGCATCGACTACCTCGTTGTGCTCGGGATCGACGCGATCTGGCTCAACCCGGTGATGCGGTCGCCGATGGCGGACCACGGGTACGACGTGTCCGATCCCCGCGACATCGATCCGTTGTTCGGCGACATCACTGCGTTCGACGCGCTGGTCGCGGACGCGCACGCGCGCGGCATCCGGATGGTGATCGACCTCGTGCCGAATCACGTGAGCAGCGAACATCCCTGGTTTCGTGAGGCGCTCGCCACCGCACCCGGCAGCGCCGCACGTAACCGGTTCCACTTCCGCGACGGCCGCGGACCGGGCGGACAGGAACCACCGAACAACTGGCCCAGCATCTTCGGGGGCCCGGCCTGGACCCGGGTCACCGAGCCGGACGGCACCCCCGGCCAGTGGTATCTGCACGTGTTCGCGCCGCAGCAACCCGACCTCAACTGGACCGACCCCGGTGTGGTCGAAGACCTCGAGAAGACCCTGCGGTTCTGGCTTCACGACCGGCACGTGGACGGGTTCCGCATCGACGTCGCGCACGGCATGGCCAAGCCGGCCGACCTCGCCGATCACGACGGCTGGGACGAGAACGAACTCCTCGGACATGCCGCCTCCGACCCTCGCTTCGACAACCCCGAAGTCCATGCCATCCATCGGGGTATCCGGGAGGTCCTCGACGAATATCCGCACGCGGTGACCATCGGCGAGATCTGGGTAAGCGATCACGAGCGGTTCTCCGCCTACCTGCGACCGGACGAGTTGCATCTCGGATTCGAGTTCCACCTGACTCTCGCCGGGTGGGATGCGAACGAGATCAAGGAAGCGATCGACAAGGGCTTCGCGGCGGTCGCCGGCACACCGGCCTCCCCCACGTGGACGTTGTCGAATCACGACGTGGACCGGGAGGTGAGCCGCTACGGAGGCGGTGCGAGAGGCCTCGCCCGCGCCCGCGCCATGATCCTGCTCGAGTTGGCGCTCCCGGGTGCGGTGTTCGTGTACAACGGCGCCGAACTCGGGCTACCGAACGTGGACCTCCCGGACGAGGTGCTGCAGGACCCGGTATGGGAACGCTCGGGACACACCGACCGCGGCCGGGACGGATGCCGCGTCCCCATGCCCTGGGAGGGCACGTCCCCGCCGTTCGGGTTCACCACCGCGGCACAGGCTTGGTTGCCCCAGCCTCAGGAGTGGGCGGCGCTCACCGTCGAAGCCCAACTCTCGGAAGAGGACTCGACGCTGTCGTTGTACCGCCGGGCGATCCGGTTGCGGCACGAACGTCAGGAGATCACCGGAGACGAGATCGCCTGGTACGACAGTCCACCCGGATGCCTCGCGTTCGGGCGTACCGGCGGATTGACGTGCGTACTCAATGCGGGCACCGAACCGGTGATGCTTCCTGCGGGCACGGTGCTGGTGTCCAGCGCACCGATCGTCGACGGGCATCTCCCGCCGAACTGCGCGGCCTGGCTCGTCTGACGGGGTCACACCACGCGCAGACCGAGGCCTCCGCTGCGGCGCAGGTGCACCGATCCGTACCGCGCATCGAGTCGCACCCAGGTGGTCGAAGCGCGGACGCGCACCACCTCGGCGGGGTCGATACCCTCGAGGTCGCCGGCGTCGCGGCTCGTCGTCGGCACGAAACCCATTGCGCCGAGCGCAAATACCATGCGCATCGGCACCCCCACGGTGAGGTCGCCGCCACTGACCTCGAGCACCTCCTGCGCGAGCAACGACGCCGGCGGGCCCTGAGCCCCGTGTTCGCGGCTCAGCGCGACACCGCGGTGCGCGAGTTCGACGAGCACCCGGGCCGGGACGTCGTCGACGTGGGTGAACCCGTCCTCCGGCGGTAGCGCTCCGCGCCACGCCGAGTCCATCGCCCATCCCGGATCCACCTCGGTGTCCGGCCCGGATGCGCCGACGAGTGCGGCCCGCAGGCCGTCGGCGGCGACACAGGTGTCGGAGGGTGCGACGGTCCCGCGCACGATGCGCGACGCGAGGACGTCGAAACCTGTCTGCGTCCACACGCCGAGCAGGCCGTCACTCCGGTGCCGGAGGCGCACCGCTGCGGCGTCGTCCAGACGTAGTGCGTGCGTCAGGAAGGTCGCGAGATCGGTGCGGTCGGCGGGAGTGTCGAGCCGGACCAGACGTTCCTTTCGTGCGCCACCGTCCCCGCCCGCACCCGGTTCAGTCACGCCGCCACCGCGACAGGAACTCGCGTTCGTCGTCGCTGAGGCGCCGCAGGCGCTGGGTGTCGATGTCGAACGCGGCGATCTGCGTGGAGGCGACCACCGCCGGGGCCGAGTCGGCCGGCGCGCCGCCGGGTCGCACCTCGTAACCGATGGTGAAGTCCACCGCCCGTACCTTCTCGGTCCACATCATGATGTCGAGCGGTCCGTCCGAATGACGCAACTGACGCCGGTACCGCACGTGGAGATCGGCGATCACCGCGCCGTCCCGCAGGGTCTGGGTCGGCCGGCCGTCGGCGAAGAGCCAGGGGATGCGCGCCTCTTCGAGCAGCGTCACCATCCGGGCGTGGTTGATGTGCTGGAAGACATCCATGTCGGACCACCGGACCATCACCTCGGTGTGGAACCCGAACTGTTCCCCCACGCTGCCCACTCGTTACCTCCGATCGGATGCGCCCGTGCGCACCATGCTTCTGATCTGGCGTGCCGCCACCGACAGGATGGCGAGGTCCAGGTTTCCAGACGCGAAGATCTCGTCGAGCGCCGCCCTGGCGCGCACGAGCCGTGACCCGTTGGACAATTCCCAGTCCTCGATCATCTCCGCGGTCGTCTCGCCCGGTTCGGCTCCGGCGAACACGTCGAGCACCAGGGCGATCAGCGATGCGTACAGGTCGTCGCGTAAGGCCAGTCGCGCCAGCGAGTGCCAACGGTCGCCCTTGTCGAGCACGGACACCGCGCTGAGCAGACGGTCGATCCCGAGATGCGCGTCGAGTGCGTAGTACAGCTCCGCGACCTCCTCGTCGTCGCGTTCGACGATGTCCGCGGCATCGATGACGTCGAGGAGAACGAACTGCACGAGGAGGTAGTACACCGCTTCCGTCGCATCGGCCGGAGCGCCCCGCTCGAGCACCGGCGCGGTCCTGCGCGCGAAATCTTCGACGTGGTGCCCCCGGACCCATTCGCTCACCCGCGGTGCGAGTCGCGCGAAACGGTCGCGGTAGCGGCTGATCTCGGCACCCACCGCGAGCGGCTGTGGACGCGTCGAGAGCAGTCGCCGCGACGCGCGGTCCAGTACGCGGCGCGATTCGAGGAGCAACTCGTCCTCCACGTCGGTGGGAAGCCGTTCGCTGCGGACCCGGTCCCAGATCGCGGGGAGGCTGAAGATCGCGGTGACCGCGGCGTACGCGCGGATCGCGTCGGTGCTCGACGCGCCGGTCTCCTCCGTCAACCGGAACACGAAGGAGATGCCTCCGTTGTCGACGGTTTCGTTCGCGAGGATGGTCGCGACGATCTGCCGGCGGAGCGGGTGCGACTTGATGCCGGCGACGAATCGGTCTCGCAGTGCCGGAGGGAAATAGCCGGGCAGGCGCGACGCGAATGTGTCACTGTCGGGCACGTCGGTTTCGAGCAACTCGTCGACGAGGGCGAGTTTGACGTGCGCGAGGAGCTGGGACAGCTCGGGTGAGGTGAGCCCTTCTCCCGCGGCGAGACGCCGCGCGATCTCGGTGTCGTCGGGCAGCGCGTCGAGGTTGCGGTCGAGGCCGTGGTCCTCTTCGAGTCTGCGGATGAGCCGCTGATGGACGGCGAGCATCGCGGATGCAGCGGCACGCTCCAGACCCAGGGCGTTGTTCTGACCGATGTTGTCGGCGAGGACTAGTTCCGCGACATCGTCGGTCATTGAGGCAAGCAAGGGATTGCGGTCCGCAACCTCGAGTTCGCCGGCGGTGACCATCGAGTCGAGCAGGATCTTGATGTTGACCTCGTGGTCGGAGCAGTCGACGCCGGCCGAGTTGTCGATCGCGTCGGTGTTGATCTTTCCGCCGGTGCGGGCGTACTCGATGCGGCCCAGTTGCGTGACTCCGAGATTGCCACCCTCACCGATCACCCGTGCCCGTACGCCCCCGCCGTCGACCCGCACCGCGTCGTTGCTCTTGTCCCCCACGTCGGCGTGTGTTTCGGACTCCGACTTGATGTACGTGCCGATACCGCCGTTCCACAGCAGATCGACGGGGGAACGCAGGATCGCCCGGATCAGTTCGGGCGGGGTCAGTTCGGTGACGTCGTCGCCGAGACCGAGCACGCGGCGTGTCTCTGCGCTGATCGGAATCGATTTGCGTGTCCGCTCCCACACGCCGCCGCCCTCGCTGATCAGCGACGGGTCGTAATCGGCCCAGGACGATCGGGGAAGCTCGAAGATCCGGCGCCGTTCGGCGAACGAGCGGGCCGCATCCGGTTCCGGGTCGAGGAAGATGTGGCGGTGGTCGAAGGCGGCGACGAGCCGGATGTGTTCGCTGAGCAGCATGCCGTTGCCGAACACGTCTCCGCTCATGTCACCGATGCCGGCCACTGTGAAGTCCTCGGACTGGGTGTCGAGCCCCAGCTCACGGAAGTGCCGCTTCACGCTTTCCCACGCTCCGCGGGCGGTGATGCCCATCTCCTTGTGGTCGTATCCGGCCGACCCGCCGGAGGCGAATGCGTCTGCGAGCCAGAAGTCGTATTCGGCCGCAACGGAATTCGCGAGGTCGGAGAACGTCGCGGTGCCCTTGTCCGCGGCGACGACGAGGTAGGTGTCGTCGCCGTCGTGCCGCACGACCCGCTGCGGCGGGATCACGGTCGTGCGGGAGGTGTCGAGGTTGTCGGTCACGTCGAGCAGTCCGGAGATGAACCGTCGGTAACACAGTTCCCCGCGGGCACGTACCGCTTGCCGGTCCGCGGCCGCGTCACCGGTGGGCTGCGGCGTGTGTTTGACGACGAATCCGCCCTTCGCTCCCACGGGCACGATCACGGCGTTCTTCACGGCCTGCGCTTTGACGAGCCCGAGTACCTCGGTGCGGTAATCCTCCCGGCGGTCGGACCACCGGAGACCGCCGCGGGCGACGGCACCGTATCGCATGTGCACGCCCTCCACGTCGGGGGCGTAGACGAAGATCTCGAACTTCGGGCGCGGCTGCGGGAGTTCGGGGATGCCGGCCGGGTCGAGTTTCATCGACAGGACGCGGCCGCGTGCGCCGTCGTCGTCCGCCGCGACGAAGTAGTTGGTGCGCAGGGTGGCGCGGATCAGAGAGAAGAGTGCGCGCAGGATCCGGTCGGTGACCAGTCCGGTGACGGCCGCCAACTCCGACGACAGTTCGCCGGTGAGCCGGTCTTCACGCTCGGGCGACGCCGTGTCCGGATCGAATCGTGCTTCGAACAGACCGACGAGCAGGACGGTGATGCCCGGATGGTCGAGCAGCACCCCTTCGATGTTGTGCTGACTGTAGGGGAAACCGGTCTGGCGCAGGTACTTCGTGTACGCCCGGAGCATGACCGCCTGGCGCCACGCCAGTCCCGCGCGCAGCACGAGTTCGTTGAACCTGTCGGTCTCGGAGTCACCGCGCCACGTGACGACGAACATCTCGGTGAACCTCCGAGCCAGCGTCGGATCCGTATCGAGAAGTCCGGGGTCCAGATCGCTCGGCACCTCGAGGCCGAAATCGTAGATCCAGCAGACCATTCCGTCGGATCGCGGCACCCGGTAGGGGCGTTCGTCGACGACCTGCACCCCGAGGCTCTGCAGGACGGGTAGCACGCGGCCGAGGGTCACGGCCTCGTCGCCCACGTACAAGGTGAAGCGCCATGTTCGGGGTTCCGAGGGATCGGGCCGGTCGAGCCGCGTCTCGATCTCACCGGCTCCGAGCCTGTCGAGCAGGACCAGATCGGACAGCGCACGCTCGGACGGGAAATCCTCTTTGTACGCCTCCGGCACGACATCGGCGTAGCGCTGCACCAGCGCCGCGTCGACCCTGGGATCGCCTGCAGCCGACTCGGACAGCCGATCGGCCCAGTTGCGACTGGTCTCGGCAAGGAGTGACTGGATCCGGGCGCGGTTCTCGTCGGACGTGTCGATCTCGTGCCGCCCACGCCCCGGGAATCGGATGGTGACGTGCAGCAGCGCGAGTTCACCTTCGGAAACACGCGCGGTGTAATCGAGGACGCCGCCGCCGTACTCGCGCAGGAGAATCTCCTGCATCGAAATCCGCACCTTCGTCGTGTACCGGTCGCGCGGAAGGTACACCAGGCACGACACGTAGCGGCCGTGCGTGTCGACGCGCACGAACAACCTGACCTGCCTGCGGATGTCGACGACCGACGACACGGTGTCGTAGAGAGTCGCGGTGTCCATCGAGAAGAGTTCGGCGCGCGGGATCGCCTGCATGATCTCGAGCATCGCCTGCCCGGTGTACGACGTGAGGTCGACGTGAGCGCGGTCGATCACCGATCGAACGCGTCGCGAGATCAGCGGGATGTCGAGAATGTTGTCGTTCAGGGCCGTGACGGTGAGCACGCCGAGAAACCGGTGCTCACCGACCACACGACCGTCGTCGTCGAGGACTGCGATTCCGACGAAGTACGGATACACCGAGCGGTGCACTCTCGTCGGCAGCGCTCCTTGCGTCAGCACCAGCAACGGACGGTGATCCGGCCGCGCACCGGGCGGCAGGTCGAGCAGGTCGATATCGCCGTCCGTGCTGCGCAGCACCCCCAGGCCGCTGCCGGGCAGGGGCCGGGAGCGGAGAACGCCCGAGCCTTCCGGGTCGACGAAGTCGTAACGCCGGTACCCGAGCATGGTGAAGTGGCCCCGGCCGAGCCAGCGCAACAGGTCTGCGGTCTCGGCGAGAACGGTGGCGGTGTGCCCCGGCGGCGGAGCGGAAGCGAGTGCGTCCAGCCCGGAAGCGACTTCGCTTTGGAGAGCCAGCATCCGGCCGGTGTCGGCGACCACCTGCCGGACGTCGGCCAGTGCCTGGCGAAGGCCGTCCTCGATGGTGTCGGCGGTAGGACCGTCGGCTCCCACCGCGAACTGCACGTGCATCCAGGACTCTGCGACCCGGATGGCGGTGTCCGCTTCGTCATCCGGAGTTCCGTTTCCGAGGGACAGACCGAGAAGCCGTCCCGAGTCGTCGCGGAGCACCGAGAACTCGGGATGTACGACCGCGTCGACGTTCACGCCGAGGCGGGCGAACAACGCCAGGACCGCCTCGACGAGAAGCGGCATGTCGTCGGTGACGATCTGGGCGGTCGAACCGAGCGGGTCGTCGCCCGGCGGACGGACACGGATCGCCGCGGTGCCGGGCATGCGGTCGCGTCCCAGTTCGAGGTGGGCGCCGGCGATCGTCGCGGGATCACCGATTTCTTCCCCGGACTGCTCGTACGCATGCGTCAGAACCGTCAGGAATGACGAATCCAGTTGCGATGCAGTCGAATCCGTCATCAATGCTGCTCCCTCGCTACTTGTCGGACAAAACCGAGCGCCGCGGACGGGCTCGAGAGCGAGCCTATCCGCGGCGCCACGAGAGAGCGAGCATCACACGGGGCGATCAGGTCCCCGTCGCAACCCGGTATCGCTCGAGCACCTCGAGTTCGCGGTCGCTGAGCGGCCTCGAACGGTCGGTGTCCACATCGAATCCGACGAGGACCGCGTCCCCGTGCGCACACACCACACCGCTGCGATCGAGGATCGTGTGCCGCAGCGTGAAGGACGTGGTGCCCACGTGCAACACCGAGATCTCGACGTCGAGTGGCCCCGAGGCGTCCTTGATGGGCCGCAGGAACTCCACGGTCATCTTGCGGACCGCGACGGTACCGCGAGCCGCGAGGTTGGCAAGCAAGAACTTGATCCGCGCTTCCTGCATGTACTCGACAACTTTGGTGTTGTTGACGTGACCGAGGCGATCGGAATCCGCCCAGCGCACCTCGAGCGAACAGCGGAACGGCTCACCGTCGCCGCGCGTCCCGAGATCGTCCGGCCGAAGCCCGTCGTGCCCGGGTGCGTTCGAATGCGTGTCGAGCCGATCAGTCACGGGTGAGCTTCCGATGGGTGACGCGGTGCGGACGTGCCGCATCAGCACCGAGGCGCTCGACCTTGTTGGCTTCGTATGCCTCGAAGTTGCCCTCGAACCAGAACCACTTGCCCTCCTCGACGTTGCCCTCCCACGCGAGAATGTGGGTACAGGTGCGGTCGAGGAACCAGCGGTCGTGCGAGATCACGACCGCGCAGCCCGGGAACTGCTGCAGTGCGTTCTCGAGCGAGCTCAGGGTCTCGACGTCGAGGTCGTTGGTCGGTTCGTCGAGCAGGATCAGGTTGCCGCCCTCTTTGAGGGTCAGTGCGAGGTTGAGACGGTTGCGCTCACCACCGGAGAGCACCCCGGCCTTCTTCTGCTGGTCCGGTCCCTTGAAGCCGAACGCGCTGACGTAGGCGCGGGACGGCATCTCGTTCTGTCCGACCTCGATGAAGTCCATGCCACCGGACACGACCTCCCACACGTTCTTCGTGGGGTCGATGTTGGCGCGGTTCTGGTCGACGTAGCTCAGCTTGACCGTCTCGCCGACCTTGACGCTGCCCGAATCGGGCTCTTCGAGGCCGACGATGGTCTTGAACAGGGTGGTCTTACCGACACCGTTGGGGCCGATCACGCCGACGATGCCGTTGCGCGGCAGGGTGAACGACAGATCCTTGATCAGCACGCGCCCGTCGAAGCCCTTGTCGAGGTGGTCGACCTCCACGACGACGTTGCCCAGACGCGGAGGCGTGGGGATCTGGATCTCTTCGAAGTCGAGCTTGCGGTGCTTCTCGGCTTCCGCCGCCATCTCCTCGTAGCGGCCCAGACGTGCCTTGCTCTTCGTCTGACGCGCCTTCGAACCGGAGCGGACCCACTCGAGCTCCTCCTTGAGGCGCTTCTGGAGCTTCTGATCCTTCTTGCCCTGCACCTCGAGGCGCTCGGCCTTCTTCTCCAGATAGGTCGAGTAGTTGCCCTCGTAGGGATGCAGCTTGCCGCGGTCGACCTCGCAGATCCACTGCGCGACGTGATCGAGGAAGTACCGGTCGTGGGTCACGGCAAGTACGGCGCCGGGGTACGTCGCGAGGAACTGCTCGAGCCACAGCACCGACTCGGCGTCGAGGTGGTTGGTGGGCTCGTCGAGGAGCAGCAGGTCGGGCTTGCTCAGCAGCAGCTTGCACAGCGCGACACGGCGACGCTCACCACCGGAGAGGTGGGTGACCGGCTCGTCCGGCGGCGGGCAGCGCAGCGCGTCCATCGCCTGTTCGAGCTGGGAATCGAGATCCCACGCGTTGGCGTGGTCGAGCTCCTCCTGGAGGACGCCCATCTCTTCCATCAGTTCGTCCGAGTAGTCGGTCGCCATCAGCTCGGCGATCTCGTTGAACCGGTCGAGCTTGACCTTGATGTCGCCGAGGCCCTCCTCGACGTTCTGCTTGACCGTCTTCTCCTCGTTGAGCGGGGGCTCCTGCAGGAGGATGCCGACCGTCGCATCGGGGTCGAGGAATGCCTCACCGTTGCTGGGCTGATCCAACCCCGCCATGATCTTGAGGATCGACGACTTACCCGCGCCGTTGGGTCCCACGACGCCGATCTTCGCGCCCGGGTAGAAGCTCATGGTGACGTCATCGAGGATGACCTTGTCACCGTGCGCCTTGCGCACCTTCTTCATCGTGTAAATGAACTCCGCCATGGCGACCAGCGTATCCGCCCGGGCGGGATAACCCACATCCTGCGCGTCGTCCCGCCGAACTGCGCCACCGGAGTCAGCGCGCGAACAACTCCGCGACGAACGGTGTGGTGTCCGGAAGCGAGGCGGCCATCGTCTCCGAATGTCCCGTCGGGTAGGTGGCGAACCGCGGTTGCGCTCCCCCGGCCCACAGATCGGCGACGAGCTTGAAACTCAGCGGTGCCGGCACAACCCGGTCGTTCAGACCCTGCGCCAGAAACAGCGGCCGGTCGTATCCGTTCACCGGAACGCCCAGGTAGTCGGCGAGAGCGCCTGGGAATCGGTCGTCGCCGAGCGGCCGGGCGAGCAGATCACCGATCCCGACGCCGGTGTAGCGCTCGAGCATCTCGTCGTAGCAGAGCGTCTCTGCGGTATCGACAACGTCACGCCCCAGATCGCTGAGGTACCCGTCGAGGTCCAGCCCGGGGTCCGCCTCTCGCAGACCCGCGAAGATGTAAGCACCGAAGACCGTCAGGCCGTCCAGGGGAAGGTCGGGGAATTCCGGGGAACCGATCGGGAAGACCAGCTCGAGATTCGACGGCGCTCCCGTTGTGACCGTCCCGCGGAAGTCGAGTTCGGGCGCGCGGGCCGTGGCCGTGCGCGCCGTGTGCAGCGCCGCATGCCCTCCCTGTGACTGACCGACGACCGTCCAGTGCTCCGACAGCGTGGGCTCGACGGCACGCCCCGCGCGCACGAGGTCGACGATGCTGTTCGCCGCGCTCTGCCCGTCGAGGTACCGGTGCAGCCCGTCGGCCCCGAGACCGGGATAGTCGGCGGCGACGACGGCATATCCCTGGGAGAGCCAGTGCTCGAGATAGGCAGCGTCGCGTTCGCTGCGCGGGTTGCGGGAGGGCGCGCAGTCGTCGGCGAGACCGGTCGTGCCGTGTGCCCAGGCGACCACGGGCCACCCGCCCTCCGGCGCAGTGCCACCGGGCAGGAACACCACCCCGGTCGCGGTGGTCGTCTCACCCGAACGCCACTGCGTCGTGTACGAGAGCGCGCGGGCCGACGCGGCTCCGGGCAGCGACAACCGGTTGTCGAGGGGTGCCTCCGACACCACCGATCCGGGCGCCGGCTGGGCGTGCGCAGTCCGGGGAACCGCAGCGGGCGCTCCGAGCGCGAGCATGCATACGAGAACACCGGTGATCACACTCCCCGGATAGCGGTGCCGTCTCGTCACGTCCGAAGTCCTGCGCGCAGTCACAGCGAGCACCCTACGTGGAACTCCGCGCCCGACAGTGCAAATCGGACGGAAGGGATAACCTGCGCCGACAGGACCACGAGTCGCAGACCCGGTTGGACAGGCGCCTCGCCGGGCACACTCGTGCATGACCTCCAATTTCCGCACGCCGTCCACTCCGGCGCTCGGAGCCAGGACCGGCCGGGATGTCGCGCGTGTCGTCACGGTGGCCGTCAGCGCGGTGATCGCGGTCGTCGGCTCGTACCTCGGCACCGCTGCCGGGACGCCCGTCGCCGAAGCGGCAGGCGGTGCGCTCGCCTCCGATGCGACGGCCGTCGCACCGGGTGGGCCCGCCTTCGCGATCTGGACACTGATCTACATCGGCCTGATCGCGCTCGCCGTGTGGCAGGCGCTGCCCGTCCACCACTCCGACCTGCGGCAGCGTGCTCTCGGCTGGTGGATCGCCGCGTCGATGCTCCTCAACGCCGCGTGGATCGGCGCGATCCAGTTGGATCAGGTGGGCCTCAGCGTCGTGGTGATCGTCGCACTGCTCGTGGTGCTCGTGCGCGTGTTCCTCGGACTCACGGCGACGGCCCCGGCAAGCCGCCTCGAGGGCGTCGTCGTCGACGGCACGATGTTCGTCTACCTGGGGTGGGTGGCGGTCGCGACGGTCGCCAACACCGCGGCGGCACTGAACTCCGCGGACATCGATCCGTTCGGCTGGGGCGCCGATATCTGGGCCGTGGTCGTCCTCGCCGTGGTCGCGACGGTGTCGGTGGTCGTCGCTGTCGCCGGCCGCGGCCGCCTCGCCGTCGCCGCGGCCATGGCCTGGGGACTCGGCTGGATCGCAGTGGGCCGCACCGTGGAGGACGGCTGGAACTCGACGCCCGCGGCAATTACCGCGGCGGTCGCCGCCGTCGTAGCGGTCGTCGCAGCGGTCGCTGTGCGAGTCACCACCGAACGGACGCGCACGCGAACCACTGTCTGACTCCGACGCACAGGCGTTTCCGCTAGCGCGCTTCCTGATCTCGGCGAGCCAACTCCGCGAACATCGCGTTGTGCGCCGCCAGATCGGCGTCTTCGTCCCGATCCGCGGCCCGGTCCACCCGGCGCGCAGTTCGCGTGTCGCTGCGCGACCACTGCACGAGCAGCGCGAGCATCACGAGCACCAGCGGGATCTCCCCCGCCGACCACGCGATACTCCCGCCGACCTTCTGATCGTCGAACAGGTCGTAGTTCCACGGCAGCGCGAGCCCGCGATAGTACGACTCGGCCATCACCGTTCCCATGCTCATGAGGGTCACACCGAAGAACGCGTGGAACGGCAGCGAGCCGAAGACCATGCCGAGTTTGGTGACCGGCTGCAGATCGCGTGGCGACGGATCGACACCGATCACGACCCAGTAGAAGAGATAGCCGCTCATCAGGAAGTGGAGATTCATCAGCACGTGCGCGGTGTGGCTGTCGGCGAAGGTCTCGAAGATCCCGCCGAGATACAGCGCGTAGAAACCGCCGACGAACATCACCGACGCGACGATCGGG
>JAEZDV010000267.1 GCA_023417985.1 Actinomycetes bacterium
GTGCCGACGAACTCCTCGACGAGGTCTTCGAGTGCCACGATCCCGAGCACCGTGCCGGTGGCGTCGACGACCCGCCCGAGGTGGGAACTGGTGCGGCGGAGCACCGACAGTGCCTCGTCGAGTGCGACCCGCGGGCGGATCGACGGCAGCGGCCGGATGGTGGTCGCCGCGATGACGGCGTCGGGACCGGCGTCCGGATCCCCCACGAGATCGAGGACGTCCTTGATGTGGACGTAGCCGTTGATCTTGCCGCTGGGGGTCTTCGCGGGGTAGCGGGAGAAGCCGGTGGCACTGACCGCCTGCTCGACCTCGCCGAGCGTGGTGGTGCCGTTCGCGGTCACCGGCACGGTGCGCACCGCCGCGAGCGGGATCATCACATCGGCGACGGTGCGGTTGCTCGTGCTCAGGGCGCGGGTGAGGCGGCGGTGCTGTTCCTCGTCGAGCAGACCTTCCGAGCGGGACTCGCCGATCATCTCGGACAGTTCGAGCGCCGTGACGGTGACTTCGAGCTCGTCCTTGGGTTCGACGCGCATCAGCCGCAGTGCACCGTTGGCGCACAGGTTGTAGAAGGCGATGAGCAACCGGGCGGGTCGCATGAACATCAGGTGGACCGGGACGAGCAGCATGGCGGTGCGTTCCGGTCCGGCGATGGCGATGTTCTTGGGCACCATCTCGCCGAGCAGGATGTGCATCACCACCACCAGGCTCAGTGCGAGCGTGAACGAGATGGGGTGCAACCAGCCGTCGGGGATCCCGACCAGGTGCAGGGGTGCTTCGATCAGGTGCGCGATCGCCGGTTCGCCGATGCGGCCGAGCAGGATCGAGCAGATGGTGATGCCGAGTTGGGATCCGGCGAGCATCAACGAGAGATGTTCACCGGCGTCGACCACGGTCTGGGCACGTTTCTTGCCCTGGGCGACGAGTGCTTCGAGCCGGTCGCGCCGGGCGCTGATGAGTGAGAACTCCGCGCCGACGAAGAATGCGTTGCCGGCGAGCAGGACCACGGTGAGGACCACGGCGAACCAGTCGTTCATCGCGTGTCTCCGTCCCGGTCGGTGTTCCCGGTGTCGGTGGTCGTGGAGTCCGAGTCGGCGTCGGTGGGGTCGTGGTCGGTGCCCTCGTCGAGTTCGCCGGGCACCAGGAGCACCCGGTCGATGCGATGGCCGTCCATCTCGAGGATCCGCGCGTACCAGGGCCGGTGCTCTTCCCCGGGGCGGGCGGGCAGCACGATCTCGTCGCCGACGTCGGGGATCCGGCCCAGCTCGGTGAGGAACAGCCCGGCCAGCGTTTCGAAGTCACCCTCGGGCGCCTGATAGCCGGTGAGCCGGGCGAGTTCGTCGGTGCGGAGCAGGCCGGCACACGACCAGCCGTCGCCGTACAGGTGCGCGTCGAGTTCCGGCTCGTCGTGTTCGTCCCGGACATCGCCGACGATTTCTTCGATGAGGTCCTCCATGGTGATCAGCCCGGCGGTGCCGCCGTATTCGTCGACGACCAGCGCGACCTGCATCCCGTCGGAGCGGACTCGTTCCATGACGGCGTCGCCGTCGAGCGTCGACGGGACGACGGGCACCTTGCGGGCCAGGGTGCGCACGGCGGTGGTGGCGCGCGCCGCGGCCGGGACGGTGAAGGCGTGTTTGACGTGGACGACACCGACGGTGTCGTCGAGGTCGCCGTCGACGACCGGGAACCGGGAGTATCCGGTGCGATCGGACAGCTCGATCAGGTCCAGGACGGTGTCGTCGAGCGCGAGCGACTCGATGGTCACGCGCGGAGTCATCAGATCTTCGGCGGTGCGCTCACCGAACTGCAGCGACCGGTCGACGAGCTGGGCGGTCCCCTCGTCGAGGGCGCCGCTGACCGCGGAGGCGCGGACGAGCGAACCCAGTTCCTGCGGGGACCGCGCCGAGCGCAGTTCGTCGGCGGGCTCGATGCCCAGGCGCCGCACGATGTAGTTCGCGCTGCCGTTGAGCCCGTTGATCGCCCACTTGAAGACGAGAGAGAACCCGGATTGCAGGCCGGAGGTGGCGCGGGCGGTGGCCAGCGGCCGGGCGATCGCGAGGTTCTTGGGGACGAGTTCACCGAAGATCATCGAGAACGAGGTGGCGAGGATCAGCGCGAGGATCAGCGAGACGGTCCCGGCGGCCGAGTCGCTCAGCCCGATCGCTTCCATCAGCGGATCGAGGAACCGGGCGAGGACGGGTTCGGCGAGGTACCCGGTGATCAACGTGGTGATGGTGATGCCGAGTTGTGCTCCGGAGAGCTGGAAGGACAGGGTGCGATGCGCATGCTGCACCTGCCGCGCGCGCAGGTCGCCGTCGCGGGCTTCCGCGTCGACGGTGCTGCGTTCGAGCGCGGTGAGGGAGAACTCGGCGGCGACGAACAGTGCGGTCCCAGCGGTCAAGGCGACGAAGCCGACCAGGCTGAGGACGGACAGGATCACGGATGTCACATCCGCTCCCGTGGGTGGGAGATGGCGCCGGGGTGGTCACCCGGCTCGGTAGAGGAGCCCTCCGGACCTGCGGAGTCGGGCTCCGCCGTGGCTTCTGCTGCTGACCTGCGGGAAGTGGGTGCCGCGGGCACCGGGTTCCTTTCGTCTGGTCCGGCGGGGAGTCTTGCTGATCGCACGGACGGCTGTGTGAAGGTCCTCATTCTACTGAGAGGGGTGCGGTGTTGTCGCTGCGGCGCTGAAGCGGCACCGGTGCGGTGGGGGGTGCGCGGGGCGGGGGAGCTGCGGCTTACGGTGTGGGCGGGACCCCGGAACGGATCCGTACCGGGCCCGTCGGACGAAGGAGCATCGACGATGACTGCAGGCACCCCCGGTGGACGTGTTCCGAGCAAATGGGAGGAGATCACCGCGGCCGATCCGTCGCATTCGGCGTGGTACGTGCAACGGTTCCGGGACCTGGCCGCCGAGGGGCGCGACACGGTCGGTGAGGCCCGCCTCGTCGACGCGATGCTCGAGCGTGGATCGCGGGTCCTCGATGCCGGGTGCGGTCCGGGCCGGGTGGGTGGGCACCTGCATCGCGCCGGCCACGAGGTGGTCGGGGTGGATGTGGATCCGGTGCTGATCGCCGCGGCCGAGGAAGACCATCCGGGACCGCAGTGGCTGGTCGGTGATCTTGCCGAACTGGACCTGCCGGCGCGGGGCGTGACCGGCGACTTCGATGTGATCGTGTGTGCGGGCAACGTGATGACGTTCGTCGCCCCGGTGACGCGTGAGGCGGTCCTGGCCGGTTTCGTGCGCCATCTCGCCCCGTCCGGGCGCGTCGTGGTCGGGTTCGGTGCCGGACGCGACTACGAGTTCGAGGACTTCTTCGCCGACGCGGACCGGGCCGGGCTGACGGTGGATCTGAGGCTGTCGACGTGGGATCTGCGCCCGTTCACCGACGGTGCGGACTTTCTGGTGGCGGTGCTGTCGCAGGCTTCGTGACGGTCTGCGTGGTCGGTGCCTCGACGCGGGACAATGCGACGGTGGTGGTGAGCATGACGAGCACGGCGGCGCCGACGAGGATCAGCCCGGCGCCGCCCACCTGGAGTCGTTCGCCGAGCACCACCATCCCGAGGAACACCGCGCCGAGCGGTTCCCCGATCGTGAGGGCCGGTAGGGACGCGGACAGCGGCCCGACCTGGAAGGCGCGTTGCTGGATGTAGTAGCCGCCGATCCCGGCGGCGGCGAGCACCCACACCTGCCAGGAGGTGAGTACGGCGCCGAGTCCGTTCTCGAACAGGTCGGTGACGTGTTTGGTGAAAGCTGCCACGACCCCGTACAGGAGCCCGCCCGCGGCGCCGAGCAGGGCGGCGCGCATGCCGGCGCCGAGCCGGGGTGTGGAGCCGAGCGCCACGGCCACCGCGGTGACGGCGAGGACGGCGCCGAGGGGCACCGCCCAGCGGGTCGCGGCCGCGTCGACGGTGCCCGCGGCAGGGTTCCCGACGAGCAGGAAGATCGCGAGCGATACGCACAGCGCGGCGGCGAGCATCCAGGTGCTGCGGGTGAGACGGTACCCCCCGAAATAGGCAGCCAGCGGCAGCGCGAACAGCAGCGAGCTCACCAGCAGGGGCTGCACGACGAGCACGGAGCCGAGGGTGAGCGCCGCGATCTGCAGCCCGTACCCGGCGGTGTCGCTGACCGCGCCGCCCCACCACCGGGGATTGCGCAGCAGCCTGGTGACGAGGTTGCCGCCTTCGGGGACGGCGGCGGCGGATTGCTGTTGGGTGACTCCGGCGATCGCGAACAGCACCGCGGCGGCGAGTGCGCACGCCACGGATGCTGCCGCGATGCCGGTCACGGCGAGGTCAGGCGCTGACTTCGCTGTGGTCGCCGCTCCACAGGGTGTGGTACTTGCCCGGCTTGTCGATCCGCTCGTAGGTGTGCGCCCCGAAGTAGTCTCGCTGGCCCTGCGTCAGGGCGGCGGGCAGCCGTTCGGCGCGCAGCCCGTCGTAGTACGACAGCGACGACGCGAATGCGGGAATCGGGATGCCCAGTGTGGTCGCGGTGACCACCACCCGGCGCCAGCTGTCGATGCCGGCTTCGATCGCATCCCGGAAGTAGGGGGCGAGGATCAGGCTGGGCAGCTCGGGGTCCGCGTCGTAGGCCTCTTTGATGCGGTTGAGGAACTGGGCGCGGATGATGCAGCCGCCGCGCCAGATGGTGGCCAGCGCGGCGCGGTCGACGTTCCAGCCGTATTCGGCGCTGCCCGCCGCGATCTGGTCGAATCCCTGCGCGTAGGCGACGATCTTCGATGCATACAGGGCCGCGCGGATGTCCTCGGTGAACTGGGCGGCGTCGGTGGGGGCGGCGCCGAGGGTGCCGCCGGTCAGGCCGCGGGCGGCGGCCCGCTGGTCGCGGGAGCCGGAGAGGGCCCGCGCGAAGACCGCTTCGGCGATGCCGGTGACGGGGACACCGAGGTCGAGGGCCGACTTGACGGTCCAGCGGCCGGTGCCCTTCTGCTCGGCGGCGTCGACGATCACGTCGACCAGCGGCTTGCCGGTCTTCGCGTCCTTCTGGCGCAGCACCTCTGCGGTGATCTCCACCAGGTAGCTCTCGAGTTCGCCGGCATTCCACTCGGTGAACACATCGGCGATCCGGTCGGCGTCGAAGCCGAGCGCGTCGCGGAAGAGGTTGTAGGCCTCGCCGATGAGCTGCATGTCGGCGTACTCGATGCCGTTGTGCACCATCTTCACGAAGTGGCCGGAACCGTCGGGGCCGATGTGCGTGCAGCACGGGGTGCCGTCGACGTGCGCGGAGATCGACTCGAGCAGCGGGCCGAGCGCCTCGTACGACTCCTTCGGACCGCCCGGCATGATCGACGGACCGTTGAGGGCGCCTTCCTCGCCGCCGGAG
>JAEZDV010000272.1 GCA_023417985.1 Actinomycetes bacterium
GCGGTGGAACGGGCTCGGCGCTGTTCGCGCCGCCGCCCCGCAACACCCCGCAGCCGTTCATGCAGCCCGCGCCGACCCTCGGGCCGGGTTGCGGCGGCGGATTGGTCCCGTACGCGATGACCACCGGCTGGGTTCAGCCCGGCCCCAACGTGAACCCGGACGTGCAGATCGGGCAACTGAAGATCTTCGTCGCGCCCACCATCCCGGTCACCCCCGCCGCCGCCGACCTGAAGTTCGTGTGGCTCAACATGGAGACTTTCCGCGGCGGCATCGAGACGCTCGACGACAAGATCGGTGGCGTTCCGCAGCTGTCGAAGACTGTGAACACCGGGACCGGTCCGGTGCTGGCCGCGCTGTTCGGGTCGATCAACTACACCAACGGCGCGTTCTGCCAGGTCGTCTACACGATGGGCGGATTCTTCGCCTGATCGCCCTGACCCCTGACCTCGCCGCTGGGCGGAGTCGCTCAGCGGATCCGCTCGGCGTCGCGGGCGAGGGTCACCAATTCGGCGCACAGCCGGCCCAGTTCCGCCGTGTCGGCGCCTTCCACCACCGCGGTCGCGACATCTTCGGCGGCGCAGCGCACCAGATAGGCGCGGTCGGCCAGCGACTCGACCTCGGCGGCGGTGAGCACGACGGCATCCTCGGAGAGCCCGGCCTCCCGGGCGGTGTGACGCTGCTCGTAGGCGCGTTGCCGACAGGACTGACGGCAGTACTGCCGGCGCCGTCCCGTCCCGATCTCCGGGACCGGTCGCCCACACCACAGGCAACTGCCCGGCGGCCGGGTGCGTTCGGTCATGACCGGACACCTTACTGCCGCCGCGGGCGCGGCCGGTAAGGTGGTATGTCCGGCCCCGACGCGGGCGCGGGAACGGAATCGGCCCCGTCGGCGTTGACATGAGGTGAACGTTGATCCCGCGTGGGCGCTCGCCGGCATAGGCGGGTCCACCAGCGGGTGGAGCACAAGGAGAGGACACCACCATGGCAGATCGTGTACTGCGAGGCAGCCGGCTCGGCGCGGTGAGCTACGAAACCGACCGTGACCACGATCTGGCGCCGCGGCGGATCGCCCGGTATCGCTGCGACAACGGCGAAGAGTTCGATGTGCCGTTCGCCGACGAAGCGGAGATCCCCGGTACCTGGATGTGCAAGAACGGCCTGGAAGGCACCCTCGTCGAGGGCGCTGCACCGGAGCCGAAGAAGGTCAAGCCGCCGCGCACGCACTGGGACATGCTGCTCGAGCGCCGCTCCATCGACGAACTCGAGGTGTTGCTGCAGGAACGCCTCGATTTGATCAAGGCGAAGCGGCGCGGCGCCTGACCGGGCTGCGTCGACGACGGTAATGCCGTTGCGGGAATTGTTTCCCGCAGCGGCATTTTCCGTTTCTCAGGGAGTGTGTGCGACACGGTTTCGAGACCGATGGCCACCCGTGTTTCCGGAGTGGCACAAATCCATCAAATGTCGGCACCCTCGTTCCGGCGCGTGCAATTATGAGCGAATACCAACCGACGAGTCGGGCACCGTCGAACACTTCACGATCCGACCCCCGCCCCGGGGGCTGTACAGGGGTGAGCGCACGTGAACGACAGGCACATCTCCGCGGCGGACACCACGACCGCACCGACACCGGAAACCCAACTCGACGACTTGCGCAGCGAACTCGACCGAGTCGACCGCGCATTGCTCGACGACATCCGTGACCGGCTGGCGCTGTGCGCCCGCGTTGCCGAGCTCAAACAGCGCCACGACATCGCCGTGCTCCAACCGGGCCGGATGCAGGTGGTGCATCGCCGCGCCCAGGACTATGCGCGCCGCAACGGTTTGTCCGGTGTATTCGTCGAGGAGCTCTTCAGCCTGCTGATCGGGGAAGCCTGCCGCGTCGAGAACGACATCGTCGCCGGTGCGGGTGCCGACGCCGGTCCGCGACGCGGGGCGCGCTCCGAAGACCCCCAGATCTGAGGCCCCGATGAGTGCGCCGCCACCGACCCGGACCCTGCTGGTCGACAACTACGACTCCTTCACCTACAACCTCTACAGCCTGCTCTCCCGCGTCAACGGGATTCCCCCGGTGGTCCTCACCCACGACACCGCCTGGGACGAGCTGGGGCTGCACCGGTTCGACAACATCGTCGTCTCCCCCGGCCCGGGGCGGCCCGACCGCGCCCGCGACTTCGGGATCAGCGAGCGCATCCTCGCCGAGTCCGGCCTGCCCGTCCTCGGTGTGTGCCTCGGACACCAGGGGCTGTGCCACCTGTTCGGCAGCGCCGTGGTGCCCGCGCCCGAGCCGGTGCACGGCCGGATCGCGCGGATCGTGCACGACGGAACCGGCTTGTTCGACGGCATCCCGTCGCCGTTCGACGCGGTCCGCTACCACTCGCTCATCGCCGAGCGCGTCCCCGACCAGCTCCTCGCGACCGCCCACACCGACGACGGCCTGCTGATGGCCGTCGCGCACCGGCAGCGCCCGCTGTGGGGGGTGCAGTTCCATCCCGAATCGATCTGCACCGACTACGGCGCCGACCTGCTCACCAACTTCCGTGCCGCCACCCCCGCCCGGGCGCCGATCACCGTGACCGGTCCCGCACCGGCACCGGACCCGCCCCCACCGCGGTACGTGCTCGACACCCGCGTGCTGGATTTCCATCCGGATCCGCACGCCGTCTACGAGACCCTCTTCGCCGAGGGCCCGCACAGTTTCTGGCTGGACGGGTCCGTCACCACCGAACCCGGCTCCCGGTTCACTGTGATGGGCGACGGTTCCGGTCCGCGCGCCGAGTTCGTCACCTACAGCGTCGCCGAAACGACGGTGCGTGAATACCGGGCCGGTGCTCCCGTCGCCGAGTACCACCGCACGTTCTTCGACCATCTCGACGCGAGGCTCGCCGAACGACGTATCGCCCACCGCGACGACCTGCCGTTCGCATTCGCGCTCGGTTACGTCGGCTACCTCGGGTACGAACTCAAGGCCGACGCCGGTGGGCAGCTGGTGCACACCTCCCCGATCGCCGATGCGTCGATGGTGTTCGCCGACCGGGCCGTCGTCCTCGATCACGAGGCGGGTCGCTGCTATCTGCTGGCGTTGTCGGACCACTCCGACGACCCGGGGACCATCGCCTGGTTCGATACCACCGCCGCGGCGCTGGCCACGCTCTCCGACACCGAGGTCACCGCACCGACGCCGGTGCCGTTGCTGCGCGACGACCACGACCTGCAGATCCGGTTGCGGCACGCCCCGGCGCGGTATCTCGACATGATCGAGCAGTGTCAGGCGGAGATCCGCAGCGGCGAGACGTACGAGGTGTGCCTGACCAACACCGCTACCGTCGATCGCCGCATCGACCCGCTGCGCACCTACCGGACGTTGCGCAAGATCAGTCCCACCCCGTACAGCGCGTTGCTGCATTTCCCGGAGGTGGCGGTGCTCAGCGCGTCCCCGGAACGGTTCCTGCGGATCGGGGCGGACGGCAGCGTGGAGTCCAAACCGATCAAGGGCACCCGGCCCCGCGGCGGCACCGTCGACGAAGACACCGCGCTGCGCGACGGTCTGCGCGCCAGCGAGAAGGACCGCTCCGAGAACCTGATGATCGTCGACTTGGTGCGCAACGATCTGTCCCGGGTGTGCGAGCCCGGTTCGGTGCACGTCCCGAAGCTGTTCGACGTCGAAACGTATTCTGCGGTGCACCAACTCGTCTCGACGGTGCGCGGCACGCTGCGCCCCGACGTCACGGCGGTGGACTGTGTGCGCGCCGCGTTTCCCGGCGGGTCGATGACCGGCGCCCCGAAACTGCGCACCATGGAGATCATCGACAAACTCGAGGACGGCCCCCGCGGGGTGTATTCCGGGGCGATCGGCTATCTGTCCCCCACCGGCACCGCCGACCTGTCGATCGTCATCCGCACGATGGTCGCCACCGACCATCAGGTCACCTTCGGTATCGGCGGCGCGATCGTCGCACTGTCCGATCCGGACGACGAACTCGAGGAAACCCTCGTCAAATCGCTGGTGATGCGGCGCTGCCTCGCCGAGACGGAGACCGCTGCGTTCGACGGTGATGCGGCGTTGCGGGCCCGACCGGACGGCGCCGGACCGTGACGACCGTATTATCCGGTCCGGTGGTCGTCGCGGGCGGGTGCGGCGCGGTGGGCACGATGCTCGCCGCGGCGTTGCGCGGCGACGGGCACCGTGTCGTGCTCGTCGACCCCGCCGCGACCCGTCCCGGCCCGGGGATGCTGCCCGGCGACATCACCGATCCCGCCCCGCAGGTCGCGGCAGCGCTGGGTTCGGCGAGTACGGTGATCCTCGCCGTCCCCGACGCGATTGCGGTCGCGGCGGTGCCGGCTCTGGCGGGGTTGCTGTCACCCGAGGCGCTGCTGGTGGAAACCCTGTCGGTGAAGACTCCGGTCGCGGCGGCGCTGCATATGTATCTGCCGGACCGGGCCGCACTCGGGATCAATCCGATGTTCGCGCCGGCGCTCGGTGCGGCCGGGCGGGCCGTGCTGGTCGTGGGGGGGCGGCGCCGCGCCGCCGGCCGGGGCCGCCGACGACGCGACCATGACGTGGGCGTTCTCCGACTACCTCTTCAACGCGGAGAAGAAGCCGGTCGGCTTCACCAGCCACACCACGAGCGACGGCGCGACCGCCACCGACT
>JAEZDV010000299.1 GCA_023417985.1 Actinomycetes bacterium
GGTCGTCGGCAGCGCCGGCTGGGGGTGGGGGCTCGAGCGGGCCCGGCTCGAGCGGCTCGGCAAGCCCGTGTGGAGCCTGCGCAACGACGTGCTCAGCGCATGGGCGCTGTCGGCGGTGCTCTTCGCCGGCCTCATCGCCGTGTTCGGCATCGGGATCACGCCCTACCTGGTGATCCAGGCGGTGTTCGGGTTCGCACTGCTCGAAGCCGTCAACTACCTCGAGCACTACGGGCTGCTCCGGCAGCGCACCGCCAACGGGCGGTACGAACGGTGCAGTCCCGCACACAGCTGGAACAGCGACCACCTCGTGACCAACATCTTCCTCTACCACCTGCAGCGGCACAGCGACCATCACGCCAACCCCACCCGTCGTTACCAGACGCTGCGGAGCATGGAGTCGTCGCCCAATCTGCCCGCCGGGTACGCGACGATGATTTCCCTCGCGTACATCCCGCCGTTGTGGCGCAAGGTGATGGATCACCGGGTGCTCGACCACTACGACGGCGACATCACCCGGGTCAACATCCAGCCCGGCAAGCGCGAGGCGATCCTCGCCCGTTACGGGGCTGCTGCCCCGGAAGCGACACCGGAAGGACCCGAACAGCCATGACTGCGTACCGCTGCCCGGTGTGCGACTTCGTGTACGACGAGTCGCTCGGCGTTCCGCGCGAGGGCTTCCCCGCGGGCACTACGTGGGATGCCGTGCCCGACGACTGGTGTTGTCCGGACTGCGGGGTCCGGGAGAAGGTCGATTTCGAGGAGTACGCGCGATGAGTACCGAGTTCCGGCTGTTCCGCTGCGTGGTGTGCGGCTTCGAGTACGACGAGCAGCTCGGCTGGCCGGACGAGGGAATCGAACCGGGAACTCGGTGGGAGGACATCGACGACGACTGGTCGTGCCCCGACTGCGGTGCGGCCAAGGCCGACTTCGAGATGATCGAGATCGCCCGTCGATGAGCTGCCGGCACCGGGACGCGTCGCGCGGCTTTGACGCGCGCGGGGAGCCGTGAGAGCGTCACCGCCATGGTGAGTGCGCAATCCGGGAACGGGTCCAGCGGTGCAACCGGGTCACCGGGCGTCGCCACGACCTCGGCTTCCGGGCGTGTGCTGTTCCACGAGGCGAGCCGGGTGCTTCTGCGCTCGACGATTCTCGATGCGATGCGGGACCTGCTTCGTGAACGGGACTGGTCCGCCGTCACGATGAGTGACGTCGCGCGCGCCGCCGGAATCAGCAGGCAGACGCTGTACAAGGAGTTCTCGTCGCGCCAGGGCCTCGCCCAGGGATATGCGCTGCGCCTGGTGGACGAGTTCACCGACGCCGTCGCGGCGTCGGTGTATGCGCACGCCGGGGATGCGCGTGCGGCACTCGTCGAGGGATTCACCTCGTTCTTCGCGGCCTCGGCTGCCGACCCGCTGGTGCGGTCGCTGCTCGACGGGGAGGCCAAGCCCGACCTGTTGCGCCTGATCACCACCGATGTAGCCCCGATTCTCGAACGGGGTTCGGTCCGGCTGGCCGAGACCTTCGAGCACAGCTGGGTGTCGGCGTCCGCCACCGATGCAGGAATCCTGGCTCGGGCGATCGTCCGCGTGGCGCTGAGCTTCATCTCCATGCCGCCGGTCTCGGGCAACGATGTCGCCGCCGATCTCGCCGACCTGCTCGTCCCGTTCGTGGAAAAGGCCGCGCTCACCGGCTGACCACCTGCGGCCCGCTCGTACCGGGCGTACCGTAGCGCCGCAGGTTGTATAGCCTGGTTGCAACTGATTTGCTCGAAGAATTGTCTGCCGACAGGAAGAGGCATCTGCACGTGTCTGACACCACGCTCGTCGCCGACCGGATCAACGGTCTCGATTTCAAGGTCGCCGATCTCTCACTCGCCGAGTTCGGGCGCAAGGAGATCCGGCTTGCGGAACACGAGATGCCGGGGCTGATGTCGTTGCGTCGCGAATACGCCGAAGTGCAGCCGCTCGAGGGCGCACGGATCTCGGGCTCGCTCCACATGACGGTGCAGACCGCCGTGCTGATCGAGACGCTCGTGTCGCTCGGCGCCGAGGTCCGGTGGGCCTCGTGCAACATCTTCTCCACCCAGGACCACGCAGCGGCCGCCATCGTCGTGGGCCCGCACGGCACGCCCGAAGAGCCCAAGGGCGTTCCGGTGTTCGCGTGGAAGGGTGAGTCCCTCGAGGAGTACTGGTGGGCAGCCGAGCAGATGCTCACCTGGCCCGGCGAACCCGCCAACATGATCCTCGACGACGGTGGCGACGCCACCATGCTCGTGCTCAAGGGTGCGCAGTTCGAGAAGGCCGGTGTGGTCCCGCCCGTCGACGAGGAGCACGACTCCGCCGAGTACCAGGTCTTCCTGCAGCTGCTGCGCAAGTCGCTCGAGGCCGACGCCGGCAAGTGGTCCGCGATCGCCGCGTCGGTGAAGGGTGTCACCGAGGAGACCACCACGGGCGTGCTGCGGCTCTACCAGCTCGCGGCAGCCGGTGAACTGGCGTTCCCCGCCATCAATGTCAACGACTCGGTCACCAAGAGCAAGTTCGACAACAAGTACGGCACCCGGCACTCGCTGCTCGACGGAATCAACCGGGGTACCGACGTGCTCATCGGCGGCAAGACCGCGCTTGTGTGCGGGTACGGCGATGTGGGCAAGGGCTGCGCCGAGGCCCTCCGCGGCCAGGGCGCCCGCGTGTCGGTCACCGAGATCGATCCGATCAACGCCCTGCAGGCACTGATGGACGGGTACGACGTCGTCACCGTCGAAGATTTCATCGGTCAGGCCGACATCGTCATCACCTCGACGGGCAACAAGGACATCATCACCTTCGAGCACATGAAGGCGATGAAGCACCAGGCGATCCTGGGCAACATCGGTCACTTCGACAACGAGATCGACATGGCCGGCCTCGAGCGGTCCGCCGACGTCACGCGGATCAACATCAAACCGCAGGTCGACGAGTTCACCTTCGCCGACGGACATTCGATCATCGTGCTGTCCGAGGGCCGTCTGCTCAACCTCGGCAACGCGACCGGCCACCCGTCGTTCGTGATGAGCAACTCGTTCGCCACCCAGGTCATCGCGCAGATCGAGTTGTGGACCAAGCCGGACGAGTACGACAACGAGGTCTACCGACTGCCCAAGCATCTCGACGAGAAGGTCGCCAAGATCCACGTCGAGGCGCTCGGCGGCAAGCTCACCAAGCTGACCAAGGAGCAGGCCGAGTACATCGGCGTCGACGTCGAAGGACCGTACAAGTCCGAGCACTACCGCTACTGACGGCTGGATCGGCGGCGAGAAGCGCAGCAATATGGGTGGTTTGATTGTCGTCGAGGGTCTCGACGGGGCCGGGAAACGGACGCTGTCCGCCGGTCTCGTCGAGACGTGGCGTGCAGGAGGAGCGCGTGTGGCAACGCTCGCGTTTCCCCGGTACGGCCAGTCGATCCACGCCGATCTCGGCGCCGAGGCGTTGCGCGGGCAGCACGGTGACACCGCGTCGAGCGTCGAAGCGATGGCACTGCTGTGGGCACTCGATCGCCGCGACGCCGCCGACGGCCTGCGTTACCTGCTCGCCGACAACGACATCGTCCTCCTCGATCGTTACGTCGCCTCCAACGCCGCGTACACGGCCGCTCGGCACCACGAAGATGCCGAAGGGCCGTCGGTCGACTGGATTCGGCACCTCGAGTACGAACGGTTCGCGCTGCCCGTTCCCGACCTGCAGGTTCTGCTGCGAGTGCCGGTCGCACTCGCGGCGGAACGGGCACGGAATCGCGCGCATACCGACGCCGCCCGGGAGCGCGACGCGTACGAACGCGACGGCGACCTCCAGCACCGGACCGGAGAGGTCTACGACGGCCTGGCTCAGCGGCACTGGATGTCACGGTGGATGGTGGCCGGTGCCGAGACCGACCCGCAACAACTCGCCGTTCGCATCTCAAATCTGCTTCGCGAAGGTGAAGGGGTGACACGATAGAGGTTATGAAGCCGAGGATTCTGGTAGTCGACGACGATGCAGCACTCGCCGAAATGCTCACAATCGTGCTGCGCGGCGAAGGATTCGAGCCGTTCGTGGTGGGCGACGGCACTCAGGCGCTCGGTGCCGTGCGTGAGATCCGCCCCGACCTCGTCCTGCTCGATCTCATGCTTCCGGGTATGAACGGCATCGACGTATGCCGCGTGCTCCGCGCCGACTCCGGCGTGCCCATCGTGATGCTCACCGCCAAGTCCGACACCGTCGACGTGGTCCTCGGCCTCGAGTCGGGTGCCGACGACTACATGGTCAAGCCGTTCAAGCCGAAGGAATTGGTGGCGCGTGTGCGCGCCCGGTTGCGCCGCACCGAGCAGGAACCCGCCGAAGTCCTGTCGATCGGCGACATCACCATCGACGTTCCGGCACACAAGGTCACCCGAGGCGACGAACTGATCTCGCTCACCCCGCTCGAGTTCGACCTGCTGGTGGCACTCGCGCGCAAGCCGCGCCAGGTGTTCACCCGCGAGGTGCTCCTCGAACAGGTCTGGGGCTACCGCCACGCCGCCGACACCCGTCTGGTGAACGTTCACGTCCAGCGCCTGCGGGCGAAGGTCGAGAAGGATCCCGAGAATCCCGAAGCGGTGCTGACGGTGCGGGGGGTCGGCTACAAGGCCGGACCGCCGTGACCCGTGGTTTCCGACTGCGGCGGCGACTCGCACGAAGGACGCTGCCGCTCGTAAGGTGGTCGCGGTCGGTCAGCAGCAGGCTTGCGCACACCTGGCGGCGATCACTCCAATTGCGGGTCGTCGTCTCGACACTCACGCTGTCGCTGATCGTGATGCTCGTGCTCGGCGTGGTGCTCATCAGCCAGATCACCGACAGGCTGCTGGAAGCGAAGATCGACGCCGCGACCGAAGAGATGGAC
>JAEZDV010000069.1 GCA_023417985.1 Actinomycetes bacterium
TGGTGGCGACCACGCCACCGAGCACGGGCACTCCGTGCTTCTCGAAGATGTCGCGCGCCTGGTATTCAAACAGGGCCAGCCTGCGTGTCCTTCCATCGGCCGGCTCGGGTGTCTCGACATCGAGACACCTTCGCCTAGCGTAGACCGGAACGAGATGTCACGGGACCTCGGCCCTGTGTAGCCCACCTCACACCTCGTTCCCCGCCTCCCCAAGTCGACCGCGATCTGCAAGAAAGGAGCGGGACGCAACAGAAGGGGGATGAGCGCCACCAGGTCGCCCGGGTTCCGGAGCCGATTCTCGCGCAGCGCAATGACGAAGGCTTGGAGCCCGATGACGAACTCTCGACGCACATCCTCTCGCCGTGCAGCCGTCAGCGCGGTCTGCGCCGTGCTCGCGCTCGCAGGGTCAGCCTTGCCGGGGCACTCGGCCCCGAACGCCCCTCCAGGGGTCAACATGACGGACACCGACCGCTCACGCATCTGGTACGGCGCGGCATCTCCCGAGGTGGAGCGCGCAGCAGAGGCCCTCTCGAACATCGCAGCCGAGAACGAGGACCTGACGGCTGGCGTCTCCCTCACCTCCGACTCGAGCATGGTTGAGATCTACCTGACTCGCGACGGGCAGTCGCTTGTCAAGACCTTGCGCAAGGCTGTCGGCACGAAGTTCGACTCGCTCATCCGAGTCATCGAGGTCGAACACTCGACGGACGAGCTACTGGCCGCGCAGGCTGCGATCACCGACGAGGCCTGGGACGATCTCGACATCACGCAACTGGCCCCCGACGTCGAGAACAACGCACTCGCCGTCGACCTCGACATTGACAAGTGGGAGTCACTCTCACAGGGGGCCGAGGTGATCGAGCTGGCTCCTGATCAGGGCAAAGCCAGCCGTCGGGCACTGAGCCCTGTGCCGCAGATCGACGTCAACGCCTTGGGTGTGCCGGTCCTCTTGCGGGAGGGAGGGACCTCGGAGCCGACAGGCACGCGCAAGGCTGACACCGCACCCTTCTACGGCGGCGCAGAGATCGTCAATCAGACGAACGGAAGCGCTTGCTCGCTCGGTGTGCCGATCGTCTACAACTCGGTCCGGTACATGCTCACCGCCGGCCATTGCGGGAAGGCCACCTTCAAGAACGGGAAGACGACCGTCGGGTCTACGTACACGACCACATGGACCGGGACGACGAAGGACTATGGCGACTGGCAGCTGATCAAGGGCAGCACGTACTCAATGCGCCTCTACAACGGCGCTCTGTCGTCGTCAGCCTCGCTCCCGATCTCTCGCGGGAACTTCGGGTCTCGCGCCAATGGGACGGAGCTCTGCTCGACCGGGCGCACCACCGGTCAGATCTGCAGGTATCGCGTCCTCAAGAGCCATGCGACTCGCGACGTCGCGGTGGACTCGAGAACTACGACCAAGGTGGGCTACCTCACCGTGACGATGAGTGACCCGAATCGTGACGGCGTCGGGACATGCACGGGCTTCAAGCCCGGAGACTCGGGCGGTTCCGCGTACTATGCCGACCCCGATAAGTCCGGATACGTCCGGGTGCTCGGGATCGTGACGTCGTCGAATGACCAGTCCCCCGACGTGAAGAAGAACTGCAGCAAGGCTCGATACTCCTTCACCGAGCTCAAGGGTGTCAGAGCGTGGAATGGCGGGGTGACGACGGGATGATGCGCCACGCATGCGCGACACTCGCGACCGTCGTGCTCACGCTGGGCATGGGCGTGCTCGTCTCGTGCAGCGCGCCCACGCCGCCGCCAGCACCTACCCCACCCGAGCCGAGCAAGGCAGCCCCGTCGTCCCACGACGACTACCCCGAGGTGACCGCGGAGTGCGAGGCCGAGGCGGAGTCGGCCCCGCAGGTCACGCGGCAACAGCTCGACGCGTGGACCAAGGCGGACGCCACCGTGTACCTGTGCCTCCTGTTTGACGACGGGGGATTCTCCTCGCTGGCCGCACCGTCGACCGAGACGGACCAACGGCCGCCGCTGTCGATCTACGACCCGGCTGGCCCCGGGGACGACTACTGCTTCCCGCTCGACAACGGTTCGCGCGCCTTCCTCACCGACCGGTCGACGGTCTTGGCGACGACCGCGATCGGGTGCGACCACGGGATCAGAGAGCTGCCCGGGCAGGACTAGCCGAGCGGACCCTCCGCGAGCGCCGAGGCATCGAGACACCTGCCCGGTCGTGGTGTCAGTCGCTCTGCCCTGTCCCGTCGTCGCAGGGTTCGGTCGTCTCGCCGCACATCACCATCCCGACCGGGACCTCGAGAAAGTACGCACGTCCGTCGACCACGTACCGGATCTGCACGCCCAGCCATCCCCCACCTGCGGGCCCTTGGGCCTCGAGGCCGACGACGACGTGCTGGACCGGGCGGTCGTCACCGCATCGGAACGTGAACTGGCCCTCCGAGATCGGTGCCAGATCGGCATCAGGCGGAATCTGCGCGGGATACCCGTCTGCCGAGATGAACGGGTCCTCCGACGCCCCCACCGTGTGGATCATCGCGGGGAGGTCACGCACGTCGCCGATGCGTTCCACAGGCTCGACCCCGGTGATCCGGGCGCTCTCCCCATACGCGAGGCAGACGAAGACCCCGAAGCTCTTCGTGGCTTCCGTCGGTGTCCACGTCAGTGTCGAGGTCGACCACGCACCTCCCGAGGTGGAGGCGTCCGCCGACGTCCCGTGCCGGAGCGGCTGCTCCGCCTCGACGAGCGTGGGCCAGCGGGCGTCGACATCGCCCCGGGCGCAACCGCCTATCCACGGCACGAGGATGATGACGGCCGCGGCAGCCGCGGCCGAGCTGAGCAGGCGACGACGCGACGGCATGACACCCCTCCCCCTGGGCGGCCCTCAGGACCGCGATGGCACGACCGTGCCACGCGCGAGTATCGAGGTCAATGGTCACGGCGCCAGCCTCGTCGGGCATCACCGAGGTCTGGCCGAGTCTGGACGACAGCCTGCTCGCCGTCGAGATCGACCCCCTCAGCCGAGCGGGCCCTCCTCGAAGGCGGCGCGGGCGAAGCGCTCGCCGACGAAGCGGTGCGTGTCGGCGTCGGGGTGGAGGTTGTCGCGCAGCGGGTGCGCAGCCTCATCCTCGGCGCCGTACAGCTCGAGGCCGTCGAGCAGGTGCAGGTTCGGGTCGGTCTGGCGCCGCTCGGCGACGATCCGGGCGGTCTCGGCGCGGATCGTCTCGAGCGTGAGCCGCCCGGCAGGGACCTCGGCGGGGTCTCCGGTCGCGCGGAACCCGAGCCGACCTTCCGCCAGCGCTTCGGGGTCGAACGCCCCCGGGCCCGGTGTCGTCTCGTGGATCGCGCAGTGCAGGGGCG
>JAEZDV010000090.1 GCA_023417985.1 Actinomycetes bacterium
ATGACCCCGAGGGCGAACATCGCGTCAGCGACCTTCACGAAGCCCGCGATGTTGGCACCGTGGATGTAGTCGCCCGGCTTACCGTACTCGGCCGCCGTCTCGACACACCGGCTGTGGATGTCGCGCATGATGCGGGCGAGACGCTCGTCGGTGTAGTCGAAGTGCCACGAATCGCGCGACGCGTTCTGCTGCATCTCCAGCGCGGAGGTGGCGACACCACCAGCATTGGCGGCCTTGCCCGGTGCGAAGGCCACGCCGGCGTCGCGGAACACCGCGATACCGCCGGGAGTCGTGGGCATGTTGGCGCCCTCGGCGACGACCTTCACACCGTTGTTGACCAGGACCTTCGCCGAGTTCTCGTCCAGCTCGTTCTGGGTGGCACACGGCAGCGCGATGTCGCAGGGGACGTTCCAGATGTTGCCACCCGGGTAGAAGTCCGCATCGCCACGCTCGTCGACATACTCTGAGATGCGTCCGCGCCGGACTTCCTTGATCTCCTTGAGCAGTTCCACGTCGATGCCCTTGGGGTCGACGATGTATCCCGACGAGTCGGAGCACGCGACCACGGTGCCACCGAGCTGGTGGATCTTCTCGATCGCGTAGATCGCGACGTTTCCGGAACCGGAGACGACGGCGGTGCGGCCCTCGACGGACGTCCCGGCGTGCTTTGCCATCTCGGCGACGAAGTACGCGGCACCGTAGCCGGTCGCTTCCCTGCGGACCTGCGACCCACCCCAGGTGATGCCCTTGCCCGTCAGCACACCCGACTCGTACGAGTTGGTCAGGCGCTTGTACTGGCCGAACAGGTAGCCGATCTCGCGACCGCCGACGCCGATGTCGCCGGCCGGTACGTCGGTGTACTCACCGATGTGGCGGTGCAACTCGGTCATGAACGACTGGCAGAAGCGCATGATCTCCTGCTCGGAGCGACCCTTGGGGTCGAAGTCCGAACCGCCCTTGCCGCCGCCGATCGGCAGACCGGTGAGGGCGTTCTTGAAGATCTGCTCGAAGCCGAGGAATTTGACGATTCCGAGGTTCACGCTGGGATGGAAGCGGAGTCCGCCCTTGTAGGGGCCGAGCACGCTGTTGTACTGCACGCGGAAACCGCGGTTGACGTGCACCTGACCGTGGTCGTCGATCCACGGCACGCGGAAGATGATCTGGCGCTCGGGCTCGCACAGCCGCTCGATGAGACCGGATTCGAAGTAGCCCGGGTGGCGCTCGAGCACGACGTGCAGGGACTCGAACACTTCGGCCGCAGCCTGGTGGAACTCAGGCTCGCCCGCGTTCCGGGCCTTGACCTGCTCGTAAATCTCTGCGATGCGGTCCGAAGTCGACACGCTACCTACCTGACTGTGAGGATTCTGTAACACGGCATTTACCACCAGAACTATAAGACGTGACACGGGAGTGCTGTTAGCTCGGGCCGCAGGTGGGAGCGAAAACACAGGGTGTCGGGAGCCTGCTCGGCCGGAAAAGCGCAGGCAGTGGGATAGGGGTACCCATCCCGGCTCTCGTCCGACGAGCACGGTTCAGGTGCGGACCGCGGCGATGTGCCGAGCGCGACCACCGTGCTCGGGTGGGTACCGGCACGCCGCGGCCAGGGGGCGCCGGGGCGGAGAGCAGTCGACAGCGGGTGCAGTCAGGGGTCAATATGGCCTTCCGCCACAGCCGCCCGGCAGGTCGGACGTACCGGGCCGCCGTACGGAGTCAGTTCTTCATGAGGATCTGCTGCTCCGTCATCAACGGGTACGACGCCAGGTTGGTTCCGTCCAGATCTTCATTGTGCATGTCCACGCCGGTGATCTGGCTGTTCTCGTACGTCCGGTAGTAGTAGATGCCTTTGTCGGTATTGCAGCACGACGAGTAGATGGTGATCTCGTACTTGTCCCCGAGCCGGACGCATCCCCGCTGCTGTTCCACGGAACCCAGGATGTGGAAGAACTGGCTGATCGCCTCGGATTCCGAATGGCCGGACACCGAATTCACCTTCGTGAATGCGGCTTTGACGAAGCGCGACATCGAGGACAGGTCGCCCGGCAATCCGATCGCTCCGAGTCCGCGGCTGTACACATCGAAATCGATTCCCTTCGAGAAATGCGGCTCCGGCGGGTCGATGGACAAATTCATATAGTTGTTGATATTGAACAACTGGATATCGAAGGTCGGATTGTTGGTGAGGACCTGGATCGGATTGTCGTGCACCTTCAGGCCTTCGGCAACGGACTCCACCGAGATGGACTCGGTTCGGTCGGAGATGATCCAGTGCAGCGGTGACGGCGGAAACTCGGCGCTGAACGCGGTGTCGACGATGCGCACATCCGCCAGTGCGCCTCGCGCCTCGGCGACGGTCTCGAACTGCCCGAGGACCCACGGGATGAATTCGAAGGAGGCGATATTCGTCCCGTCATCGGAGGTGGGTTTGTAGTCGGCATTGCCGGGAAAATTCAGTCCCGCCATGCTCAAACCCTTTTCGTTGGTCGCGTCGTAATACAGCGGGTAGCCGTCGGCAACCGTCGCCATCCCGATCAGGGCATGGTGCGTACTCTGCGCGGGCACATGCCGAAACTCGAAGGGGAATTTTCGCGGCGTGACCGTGACCGCTTCATGGTAGGAGTATTCGAGGTCCAGGTTCCGGCCGAAGTAGTGATCCTGGGCGACGTAGTTGGCGGCTGTGCACATCTGACTACCTCCGAACTCTCGCGGTCTACCCCCAAGCCCTGACGGAGGCGAGGAGACACGCTTCACGTTCGCTTCGGATCGATGCACGCGAAGAACGAGAACTCAGGCGCCCATCGGTGTCCGACGCGTAGTGCGCGGATTCACCGTATCCGAGTAGGTACGTCTCCATGTGAGGTTCGGACGTACTGGGCATCTCCGGTGGCGGTGTCCGGATGGCGCGTGGCGAGGGGACCGCGAAAGAAGAACACTTCGCCCCCCGGGGGGCGAAGGCTTTCGATGGTGCATCTCTGGTGCGCCTTCGTGGATCTTGTTCGAACCCTGCAGGCGCACCCCGGCCGGAGGCCGGCAGTGCCACAGTGCCCCCGGCAGGAATCGAACCTGCGACCTAGATATTAGAAGGCTCTTGCTCTATCCAACTGAGCTACGGAGGCGCGGCCAGAATCTTAACGGCTCGACGGGCGTCTGTGTGCAGGGACCCCTACTGGGCATTGCGGGCAGGTCCGGGTTTATTGCCCTCCGGCTCGGACTCGGGATCGCGTTCGGCAGGAGCGACGCGCGGGATATCCACTTCGTCGTGGCGGAGCCGCTGCATCACGTGGTCGATCCCGATACCCAGGACGACGGCCACGCAGACGGAGATGACGGCGCCGAGCAACGGCTGCGATTCGAACCAGCCGCCGACGAGCCGCCCCATCAACGACGAGTACAGGGCCCACGTGACCCCGCCGAGAACGGTCAGCGGGACGAACTTCCTACGCGGATATCCGGTTGCCCCGGCCGTCATGTTCACGGCGATCCGGCCGATCGGGATGTACCGGGCGGTGAGGATGACCGCCGCGCCGCGTTTGTCGAGTCCGCGGCGGGCCCACGCGAACGCGGCCTTGCCCTTGGGGGTCCGCATCCACCGGAAGCGCTCCGTGCCGACCCGCTTACCGATCGTGTACGCAATGTTGTCGCCGGTGATCGCTCCGACCGCGGCGATCACGATGATGGCGGCCAGATAGGGCCGACCGGTCGATCCCGACAGGGAGGCAAGGGTGACGAGCACCGTCTCGCTGGGGACGGGCGGGAAGAAGCCGTCGACGACGCACACCACGAGGAGCAGCGGGTAGACCCACAGCGCACCCGCTTGGCCGGTAATGAATTCGTTGATCACTTGCATGGGCTGGTGGTGTGCTCCCGTCTGGTCCAGCGAACTTGCTCACTCCACGGTATGCGCTCGACGCGAAGAGCGGGACACGCTGCGATGACCCGGCTGCTCATACCACGAGTCCGGCGCGGAAGGCGGTCAGTGCCGCCTCGACCCGGTTGCGGGTGCCGAGCTTGGTGAACACCGCGGAAATATGGGTCTTGACCGTGGTTTCGCTCAAGAACAGACGGCCCGCGATGTCGGCGTTGGATGCGCCCGTCGCAAGTACCTTCAAGACGTCGCGCTCGCGTTCGGACAGTTTGGTCAGCTCTGTCACGGCCTGCGGTGGGACGGCCTCTCGGCGGTGCGCCACGATGCGGCGCAGAGAATCCTCGCTGAAGAGAGTGTTGCCGGCAGCGACTGCACGCACCGACTGGTGAAACGTGTGCGGCGGTTCGTCCTTACTGAGAAAGCTGTGTGCCCCTGCCGCGACGGCTTGGACGACGAGATCGTCGACGTCCATCGCCGTCATGGCGATCACCCGGGGCGGGTGCGGCATCGACATCAGTTGCCGAGTCGCGTCGAGACCGCCGACGCGGCGCATCTTGAGATCCATCAGCACCACGTGCGGTGAGAATCTGTGGACGGCCGCGGGAACCCGGTCGCCGTCGTCGACGTCGCCGACGACCACGATGTCGTCGGTTGCGGCGAAGATGTCGCTGACTCCGCGCCGTACGAACGGATCGTCGTCGACGACAAGCACGGTGATCATTTCGGCAGCGCACACGGGCACGAGCCTAGATCCCGCCCGGACAGTGGGTCACCAGCCTGTCTCGAGGCAGGGGCGTGTCAGGCGGACCAGGGCACCCAGCAATCCACCACGAACTCGTCACCCGTGACACCGGCCCGGAGCGTGCCCCCGATCTGACTCGCCTGCTCGGACAGGCCGGTCAGTCCGGTGCGCGACCCGATGGGCACGGTCGGCGGCAAGCTGCTGAGCTTGTTGCGCACGTCGATGCGGATGCCGTGTTCGGCGGCGCCGGTGATGGTGATGCGCACCGTTTGGTCCGAGGCGTACTTCTGGACGTTGGTGAGTGCTTCCTGCACCACCCGGTAGGTCACGTGTCCCGACACCGTGCCCACGTCTCCCGGCCGGAGGTCGGTGAACAACACCGTGTGCAACCCGGCGGCACGCGCGGACTGCACGAGCTCGGCCACGGCGTCGATGCCCTGATGGCTACTGGACCGTTGTGCCCCGGCAGTTCCTCGGAGGACACCGACGATGCTCCTGAGCTCGTCGAGGGCTTCGTGGGCGGTGCTGCGAATCATGGCGGCGGTATTGGCGGTCTTCTGCGGATCGTCGGAGCCACCGACCTGCAGGGCGCCCGCGAACAGAGAAATGCGACTCAGGCCCGCGGCGAGCGTGTCGTGCATGTCGCGGGCGATCCGGGTTCGTTCCTCGGTGCGGATCATCTCGTCGTGGATCGATTCCGTCTCCGCCGTAGCCCGGTCGCGCACGTGCTCGGCGACGGTCAGTTGCGACCGGGTCTGCTCGAGCAGCGCGAGCACCACCACCACCGTCACGAGGGCCGCAGCGACCAACCAGGGGATCCACCACGTGACCTCCCACATCGGCTTGGGGGCGGTGTCCTCCGGGCGCATCGTGCCCATCGTGAGCACCGAGTTGTCGCGGGTGCGGTGCGCGTCGTAGGTGAGTGAAATACCGCACACGAAGAAGACCGCACCGGCGGCTCCGGCGAGTCGTCCGCTGCGTTCGGATTTGACCACGGCGTAGAGCGCGATGAGGGCGGCAGTGGCATCCGTGGAGAACAGCAGCGGTCCTAGCAGTGTGACGACCAGCACCGCCCAGGGGCGCCGGTGACGCAGAACGAGAGCGCCCGCTGCGACGAGGCCCAGCACGAACCCGAGTGCGTAGTTCCATTCGGGAACCGTGTTCGAGTCCGACGAGAGTCCCAGAGTCAGGAACGTGCAGAACAGACTCAGTGTCACGGCAGCTGTGGTCCAGACGCGCCGCCGCCACACCGGGGGCCGCCGCAACTCCTGAGCGGAAGTAACCATCACCTCGTGCACGCTACGCAACTCCGTACCGCACCCACATGGTCCGTACGGTCCGCACAGCCGCTGCGATCGGCCCGAAAGGATGAGGTGGTCCGTCCGATCGGACGAGGTGCCGGACCGGTCGGATCGGGTGAGCTGTTCACACCGGAGGAGCGGCACTTTCTGCTCCGCATCTCCAGCCCAGATCATTGAGGAGAAGTGTGATGACGCACCCGATCTCGTACCCCGACCCCAACCAGAAGTCGCAGGGACGTCCGCCGCGTGCCAAGCGCCGTGTGTGGCCCTGGTTCGTCGTAGGTGTGCCTGTTCTTCTGTTCGGCGCCTGCTCGATCGCGGTGGTCTCCAGCGTCGGCGGAGAGAAAGAAGCCACCGTGGTCTCGGGACCCACCGGCGAGGTGGTCGTGGCCGACCGGGGGCCGGAATTCCCCGGCAAGCTCGAGCACGACACCGCCGCAGTGGCCGGCGCCACCATCAATCGTGACGACCTCGCCTACACCGTCGGCCCGCTCCAGGTCGTCGACTCGTTGCTGGGCACCTACCTCTGCAGCGAGGTGACGATCGTGAACGTCGGCACCTCGGAGAACGACTTCAACGGATACACGGACTGGCATGTGCAGGACGCCGGTGGCGCGATTCGTGACTCCACGTTCGGAACCGAGCGTCCGATGCTGAACTCGGGCCGCCTCGCGCCGGGCGGGACCGCGAGCGGCGACGTGTGCTTCGACGCACGCTCCGGTGCTGCGCCGGGAAGCTACGTCGTGCTGTACGAGGATACGTTCTCGTTGTCGACCGACCGGCTCGCGTGGCTTTCGACGCTCTGATCCGGCCTGCCGAGACGGCCCGCCGGAGTG
>JAEZDV010000102.1 GCA_023417985.1 Actinomycetes bacterium
TGTTCACTGTATTCCTGCCAGGCCTTGGCCGGGTCGTTGCTCCGGTTGGCCCAGAAACCGTGCATGAAGCGGCGCATCAGGTCCACATCACGATCGACCTGGCGGTCTTCGATGATCTTTCGTTCAAGTGGATCGGCGATCGGTATGAGGCTGCGCAGGTGGTCGGCCAGTGTATCCGCATCGGTGATGTAGGCCAGGAAGGAATTTTGCATCTCCATCTGTGCCAGCGAGGCGGGGTCGTAGGCGGTGGTGATCGGGTTGTTGCGTTGGAACATGCGGTCCCGGCGCATGACCAATGCGCCCTTCCTATCCCTCAACTCGACCACAGCGAGGTAATTCCCCGATGGGAGCCCTCCGATGTCGAAGGCGGCGAAGACAGGTTCTACCGCCTTTCCCGTTGCCCGTACCGATCGTTTGAAGGGCGCGACCACCTGACCCCCTTCAAGACCTTCCACTTGGTAAGTGAGCAGATACATGCTGTCCATCCCGAATTTTTCGTCGGTGCCGTACACTTCTGCATAGAAGTTCAGCTGTGCGATGTCCCGTGGGTAGTAATCGCTGATCAGGGGAACGACCTGGTACCCGTATTTCGAGATGGTTCCGTCCGTGGCCGGTTCAATGCGCTCTGCAAAAAGCAGATCGGATATGGACACACCGTCAGGTCGGTCCTCCACGTCCAGTGGGCCATGGTAGCGGGTGGCTGTCGTGTCCGAGCTTAGCAGGTCGCGCACCTCGACGGATAACTCGTAGCTCCCTGCTGCCAGGTCGAAGAACTCCTGGTGCAAAAGGTCGGTACTTGAGCTGTCCAGTCGCTCCGGTCCCCGAACGATGGTCTTGGCGAACTTCACGATCCGGCCCTCGCGTTCGATCAAGGTGATGGTCTCCACGCGTGCCTGCTGAAAACCCCGGTCGGTCAGACCGAGCGTCATGCTCCCGGCCAGCATGGCCATGTTCACCTCCACCCGGGGGCCGCTTCCTGCCACATGAAAGGTGCGGGTCTCAACGACCAGGTCCACCATGGCCGCTACCTGAGCCGGGATCCACCCGCCCAGAAGCGATAATGCGACGATCGAAGCTCTCATATCCACAAAGGTAACATGGCATGAACCGCAGCGGGACCGATGGTCGTTCTATACGGCCCGGTCCTCGAACGAATGTCGCTCAGGGTGGTAACGAAGCGTTGAGCCCGGTACGGATCGCGGATGCCCGGGCATGCGATGACGTGGCAGGCGGGATCTGCGACCCCACGTGGCCTTGGAACAACGAACCCCGCTTTCGTGGAGTCCTTTGGCGGAGAGGGAGGGATTCGAACCCCCGTTACCCTTGCGGGTAAAGCGGTTTTCAAGACCGCCGCATTCAACCGCTCTGCCACCTCTCCGAACGGGACGCGAAAGTAGCTATCCGCCGGTCTGCGATCTTTGGGCACCATGCCATCAATGGAGATCGAGTTCCTTGGCACGGGCACCAGCCAGGGTATACCCATGGTGGCATGCCCATGCATCGTGTGCACCAGCCTGGATCCACTCGACAAGCGTCTGCGCACAGCGGCACTGGTGCGGTATCGGCCAGATGAAGGGGAGGAGCGGAACCTGCTGATCGACGCCGGGCCTGATCTACGGCAGCAGATGCTTCGCGCAGACGTGAACGCGTTGCAGGCGGTGCTGCTCACACATGAGCACATGGATCACGTAGCCGGTATCGATGACCTACGGGCATTCAACTATGCCCAGAAGCGTGCGATCGACCTCTACGGCGAGGACAATACCCTTGATGCGGTGCGGCGTGTATTCCAGTATGCTTTCGCCCCGATCCCTTATCCAGGGGTGCCTGATCTGCGCTTACATGCCATCGCGCCGGGTGCAGCGTTTTCGATCGCCGGTCTTGAAGTACTGCCCGTACGAGTGATGCACCATCAAATGCCCGTGACCGCCTTTCGCATCGGCGGGCTGGCCTATGTGACCGAAGCGAATTCGATCCCAAAGGATCAACGTGCAGCGTTGGCCGATGCGGATGTGCTGGTGATCAATGCGTTGCGCATCACACCGCATCTGGCCCACTTCAGCTTGTCTGAAGCGCTGGCCGTCGTGGATGAATTGCGACCGCGACAAGCATTCCTCACGCATATCAGCCATTTGATGGGCCGCCACGCCGACGTGATGGCCGAACTTCCCACCGGCGTAGCCCTGGCGCATGACGGGCTCCGGGTCAAGGTGGCGAGCTAAGACGCGGCCATCAAAGGAATATCGGATCAAGGCTGTTGCAGGGCCGACATGGATCCGCGATATTCGACCTTCCCAACGACCTGCATCCATGCTACGGACCCCAACCCCCTTGTTCTTGTGCTGTGTGCTGGCCACAACGGCTTTGCCCGTACTCGGTCACCGCCCCGACCCCCACCAGGTGAACCGGGTGATCAACGCACCACCTGTACCCGACCTGGCCCGACAGATGGCACTTCGAAATTCCCAAGCCTGGCAACTATTTGAAATGGCCCATCCCGGATGGGCCGTGGAGTTCAACGAAGCCACAGGACTTCCGCACCGTGCCTATGGACCCGCGATCGCGGTGCAGGGTGCCACCCCCGAGGAAAGAGCGCTTGATCTGGCACTTGCACTTTCCGGGTCGTTCGGTATCCACCTTGATGAGCTTGAACATGCGGTGACCATTCCCACCAGGAAGTTCCAGTTCGTGCACTTCACGCAGGGACATGAGGGCATTCCGGTCCTTTACAGCCGCTTTGTCGTGAAACTCGACCAGTCCGGTGGGGTCGTGTCCTTCGGAGCGGATATCCACAATGACATCGCGATCGACCCAACCCCTGGCATGACC
>JAEZDV010000173.1 GCA_023417985.1 Actinomycetes bacterium
GGCCGGCACAGGATCCCTGTGCCGGCCGTTTTGCATTCCGCTGTTGCCGTCCGCTACAGTAATCGGGTAGTTCGGCATTGTGCCGATCTCCACCCCGATCATGTTCTACCGAAGACCGTTGGTCACCGAAGTTGTTCGCAGCATCGGTTGAAGGTCCGGATTCATCCGGCGGCCCACGCAGGAGGACGAGGTTAGGGGAGATGCGAAACATGATCGCCTCCGCGCGATTCTGATCCTTCTCTCAACGCCCCGTGTGCCCTGCGCCGGGGCGTTTGTCGTTCCCGGCCCGACGGTTCCCAGTGGGACGTCCCAATCGGGACACCGGGAAAACGACTGTTACTGAGAGGAGGCGAAGTATGGCAAAGCCCGAGAAGGTTTCCGCGGTTGCGGAGATCACCGAGCAGTTCAAGAGCTCGACGGCCGCCGTGATCACGGAATACCGTGGTCTGTCGGTGGGAAGTCTGACTGAGCTGCGTCGCGCTCTCGGAGAGGGTGCTACCTACTCCGTCGCCAAGAACACCCTGGTCAAGCGCGCCGCCGCAGAGGCGGGCGTCGAGGGTCTCGACGATCTGTTCGTCGGTCCGACCGCCATCGCGTTCGTCAAGGGCGAGCCGGTGGACGCAGCGAAGGCCATCAAGGCTTTCGCGAAGGACAACAAGGCACTCGTCATCAAGGGCGGGTACATGGACGGCAACCTGCTGTCCGTGGATCAGGTCAACCAGATCGCGGACCTCGAGTCCCGCGAGGTGCTGTTGGCCAAGCTCGCCGGCGCGATGAAGGGCAACTTGGCAAAGGCCGCAAGCCTGTTCAACGCTCCCGCTTCGCAGGTGGCTCGCCTTGCTGCCGCACTGCAGGAGAAGAAGGAAGCCGAGCAGGCTGCCTGACGCTGATCCGCATAACCGCGTATCGCTGAACAAATCCACGCACGCTCCGGCGTGCACCATCCCATCCGGTCGCGGATCAGCGACATGGGACTTACAGGAAGGACCGCCATCATGGCGAAGCTCACCACCGAAGAGCTGCTCGACGCGTTCAAGGAACTGACCCTGCTCGAGCTCTCGGAGTTCGTGAAGGCATTCGAGGAGACCTTCGAGGTCACCGCTGCTGCTCCGGTCGCCGTTGCTGCTGCGGGCGCTCCGGCCGCTGCTGCCGACGCTGCCGAAGAGCAGGACGAGTTCGACGTCATCCTCGAAGGTGCCGGCGAGAAGAAGATCCAGGTCATCAAGGTCGTTCGCGAGATCGTCTCCGGCCTGGGCCTCAAGGAAGCCAAGGACCTCGTCGAGGGTGCTCCGAAGCCGATCCTCGAGAAGGTCGCCAAGGACGCTGCCGAGGCTGCCAAGGCCAAGCTCGAAGAGGCCGGCGCCAAGGTTTCCGTCAAGTAAGACGGTTTCACCTCGCACGGGCGGGGCGGTTTCGTCCCCCCACGCGGCGTAGCTCCGAAGGCCGCCCCCACGGATTCGTTCCGTGGAGGCGGCCTTTTTGCTGTTTCCGGGCACGCTGTTCGTGATCCCGCAGGTCAGCCCATAAGTCGACCTATGCCTGTTTTGGGAAACTCTTTACTTACTTTGGAGTAGGATCGCCTGTCACGGGTAACACGTCGATGCGATAGAGTGGCGCAACCCACATGGGGAACGGGATCGAACAGCGCGGAGGTAGTCGTGGGCGTCGAGGTTTCCGTCGAGGGGCTTACCAAGTCCTTCGGCTCGCAGCGCATCTGGCAAGACGTGACTTTGACCCTGCCGCCCGGCGAGGTGAGCGTGCTGCTCGGGCCTTCCGGTACGGGTAAATCCGTGTTCCTGAAGTCTCTGATAGGTCTGCTCCGCCCGGAGCAGGGTTCGATCATCATCGACGGCACCGACATCCTCCAGTGCTCGAGCCGGGATCTCTACGAGATCCGCAAGCTGTTCGGGGTGCTTTTCCAGGACGGTGCACTGTTCGGCTCGATGAACCTCTACGACAACGTGGCCTTCCCGTTGCGCGAGCACACCAAGAAGTCAGAGTCCGAAGTCCGGCAGATCGTGATGAGCAAGCTCGAACTGGTCGGTCTGCTCGGTGCCGAGGACAAACTTCCCGGCGAGATCTCCGGCGGTATGCGCAAGCGCGCCGGCCTGGCCCGCGCGCTTGTGCTCGACCCCGAGATCATTCTCGTCGACGAGCCGGACTCGGGCCTCGATCCGGTTCGCACCACCTATATTTCCCAGACTCTGATCGACATCAACGCCGAGATCGACGCGACTATCCTCATCGTGTCGCACAACATCAATCTCGCGCGCACGGTGCCCGACAACATCGGCATGCTCTTCCGCCGTCAGCTGGTGATGTTCGGTCCACGTGAGGTGCTCCTGACGTCGGACGAGCCGGTCGTCAAGCAGTTCCTCAACGGCACCATGATCGGACCGATCGGCATGTCCGAGGAGAAGGACGAAGCGCAGATGGCTCACGAGCAGGCACTCGTCGACGCCGGCCACCACGCCGGCGGTGTCGAGGACGTCGAGGGCATCGTGCCGCAGATGAAGGCGACTCCAGGCATGCCGTTCCGCCAGGCGGTCACACGCCGCAAGGACCGTGTGCGGCAGATCCTGCACACGCTTCCGTCCGCAGCCCAGAGCGCGATCCTCGAATCGCTCGACGAAGACGACACCCCTACGCCCGCACCGGGACAGCAGGACAACTCGTCCGATTACCACCACGATTCCGACGCCGATACGCAGGTGATTCCCGTGTACTCCCCCGAGCAGCACGGTCAGCCGCAGGGCCAGAAGTAGGAGATTAGATGGGGGCTGGTAGCTCGCTGTTGCGTCCCGCGCACGGCGCACTCACCCAAGCCGGGAACATCGTCGAGCTGTTTGTCGACGTCGTGAAGAACACTTTCCGCCGACCGTTCCAGTTCCGTGAATTCATCGAGCAGGCGTGGTTCATCGCCAGCGTGACGATCCTGCCGACGGCACTCGTCGCGATCCCGTTCGGGGCCGTGGTGTCGCTGCAGACCGGTTCGCTGATCAAGCAGCTCGGCGCCGAGTCGTTCACCGGTGCAGCCAGTGTGCTCGCGGTGATCCAGCAGGGCAGTCCGATCGTGACGGCATTGCTGATCGCGGGAGCGGCAGGCTCCGCGGTCACCGCCGACCTCGGGTCACGGACGATCCGTGAGGAGATCGACGCGATGGAGGTGCTGGGTATCAACCCGGTGCAGCGTCTCGTCGTACCGCGGGTACTGGCCATGGTGCTGGTGGCACTGTTGCTCAACGGGCTCGTGTCCGTCGTCGGCATCGCAGGTGGTTACTTCTTCAACGTCGTTCTCCAGGGTGGTACGCCGGGTGCCTATCTCGCGTCGTTCTCGGCGCTGGCACAGCTACCGGATCTGTATGTCGCCGAGCTCAAAGCTGCGGTCTTCGGCCTCATCGCCGGGGTGGTCGCGTGCTACAAGGGGCTTCATCCGGGGGCAGGGCCGAAGGGCGTGGGCGAGGCCGTGAACCAGACGGTCGTCATCACGTTCCTGCTGCTCTTCTTCGCGAATCTGATCTTGACGATGGTGTATCTGCAGGTCGTGCCTGCGAAGGGATCTTGACGCCATGACAATCTCCAAAGGCCGCGGAGATCTCGTCCTTCTCCGGGGTCGTAAAGTGCTGCGCGCTCCTCTGAACATGCTCGATCGCGCCGGTGAGCAGATGTCCTTCTATGCGCGCGCGGTCGCGTGGACTCCGCGCACCCTCACCCACTACCGCAAGGAAGTGCTCCGGCTGCTCGCCGAGGTCACCTTCGGCAGCGGGGCGCTCGCGGTCATCGGCGGCACCATCGGCGTGATCGCAATGATGTCGGGCTTCACCGGCGTCGTGGTGGGTCTCCAGGGTTTCGCGGCGCTCGAGCAGCTCGGCTCGTCGGTGCTCACCGGCTTCCTGTCCGCATACGTCAACACCCGTGAACTCGCTCCGGTGGTCGCCGCGCTCGCGTTGTCCGCCACCGTCGGGTGTGGTTTCACCGCCCAGCTCGGGGCGATGCGCATCAGTGAAGAGATCGATGCGCTCGAAGTGATGGCCGTGCCGTCCGTGCCGTTCCTGGTGACCTCACGCATGATTGCCGGCTTCGTCGCGGTCATCCCGCTCTACATCATCGGGTTGCTCGCGGCGTATCTCGCCACGCGGGTGATCAGCACCCTGTTCAACGGGCAGTCCAGCGGCTCGTACGACCACTATTTCTATCTCTTCCTCCCACCCGAGGACGTGCTGTACTCGTTTGCGAAAGTGCTGATCTTCGCCTTCGTGCTGATCTTGATCCACTGCTACTACGGGTTCCACGCCAGCGGTGGCCCGGCCGGTGTCGGTGTGGCTGTGGGCCGCGCGGTCCGCACCGCGATCGTCACCATCGCGGTGCTCGACTTCTTCCTCAGCCTCGCGATCTGGGGCACGACGACGACGGTGAGGATTGCCGGATGAGCGAGCCCACATCGGTGTTGCGCCGACGCGTCCTCGGACTGGTGTTCTTCCTCGTCGTCGGGCTCTTCCTGTATTTCACGATCGCCGTCTACAACAAGACGTTCGCGAAGGTCGTCGAAGTCGACGTCCTCACCGACAGCATCGGCAACGCTCTCCCGCAGAACGCGGACGTCAAGGTGCGCGGCGTGAACGTGGGAGAGGTCCGCGGGACCAGCGCGAAGGACGGCACGGTCACGGCGCATCTGGCACTCGATCCCGCCATGGTCGACAAGATCCCGTCCAATGCCACCGCTCAGCTTCTCCCCAAGACCCTGTTCGGTGAGCGGTACGTCTCGCTGATCATCCCTGACGACCCGGCCGACCCTGTGCAGCCCGGTGACGTGCTGCGACAGGACACCAGCGCCCGCAGCGCGGAACTGAGCGAGGTGCTCGACGGTCTGCTGCCGCTGCTGCAGGCCATCCCCCCGCAGGATCTCGCGAACACCCTCGGGGCCCTCGCTCAAGGACTGAGCGGACGCGGAGAAACCCTGGGCCGGACGGTCGAGCAGCTCGAGCAGGTGTTCCGTGACGTCAATGTCGAGCTGCCGACATTGCAGGAAGATCTGCGGGGTCTCGCCGACTTCTCCCAGACCTACGCGGACGCGGCTCCCGACCTCGTCGATGCGCTCGACAACTTCCGCACCACGGGCGGAACCGTCGTCGAGCAGCAGAACCAGATCCGGACGCTGCTCGCCAGCGCCACGGGATCGTCCTCGGTGACAGCAGATTTCATCGACACGAACGCGAACTCGATCATCAGCCTGTCTGCCGACTCGAAGGAGGCGCTGCAACTGCTCGCCCGATACTCCCCGTCGTTTCCGTGCACGTTCAAGGGCTTCGCCGACGCGTTGCCCGCGGCGGCCGGAGTGCTCGCGGTGGACGACCCGTTCCCCGGCGTGCGCGCAAGTGTCCAGTTCACCAATCCCAAGGGCCGCTACCTGCCGAACCAGGACGAGCCCCGGTTGCTCGACGACCGCGGACCGGCCTGCTATCTCGACGTGGCCGAGCCCGGCCGCAAGTTCCCGCAGTACCCGGGCGGGTCGGTCAACGACGGGTCCTACCAGGTTCCCTCCCGTAACCCCGGGCCGGCGAACCTCCCGATCTTCCCGGCGCCCGAGGGTTCCGGAGTACCGGACGCGGTGAGCGAGATCATCGGCACGTCGCCCGACACGACCTCGACCGTGTCGTACGCAGGTTCGGACGCCGAGCAGGCCACACTCGATGTGATCTACGGCCAGGCTTCCGGGATGGCTCCCGAAGACGTGCCCACCTGGACCACCCGGCTGGGTGCGCCGGCGTTGCGCGGAACGGAGGTGAGTGTCCAATGAGAGGCCTTGCCGCTCCTCTGACCAAACTCATCGTGTTCGCCCTCGTGACCATCGTCGCGACAGGCGTCCTCGCGGCCACGATCGCCAGTGTCGGCGGTGGTGGCGGCACCAAATTCCACGCCGTCTTCTCCGACGTGACCTCTCTCAACGAGGGCGACGACGTCCGCATCGCAGGCGTGCGGGTCGGCCAGGTCGACAAGATCGCCGTCGTCAACGACCGCGAAGCCCGCGTGACGTTCTCGCTCGAGCAGCGCGACTGGCTCCCCGCCGGGGCGACCGCAACGATCAGGTTCCGCAACCTGGTCGGCCAGCGTTACATCGCGCTCGCCGAGGGTGAGAGCCGGCAGGGCCTGAAGATGAATGCGGGGGAGACCATCCCGATCGAACGGACCCGGCCCGCCGTCAACCTCACCACGCTCTTCGACGGATTCCGCCCGCTGTTCCAAACGCTCAGTGCCGACGACGTGAACAAGCTGTCGTACCAGATCATCCAGGTGTTCCAGGGTGAAGCCGGTACCGTCAGCGACCTCGTGCGCAGCACAGCGAGCCTGACCAACACCATTGCCGACAAGGACCGGGTGATCGGTGCCGTGATCGACAACCTCAACATCGTCCTCGCGACGGTGGACGAGCGCGATCGCCAACTCGACTCGTTGCTGGTCAACACACAGGCACTGGTCAGCGGCCTTTCCGAAGACCGGAACACGGTGGGGTCGGCGGTGCAGTCGCTCGCCGGACTGACCGACGCCGTGTCGGACGTCCTGGAACCGACTCGGCCCTCGATCTCGCAGTCCATCACCGCGCTCGGACAGCTTTCGTCGACTCTCAACTCGAACCGGGACGACCTCGACAAGGTGCTCGAAACCCTTCCCGTGAAGCTGGAGAAGCTGACCAGGGTCGCAAGCTACGGTTCGTGGTTCCAGTTCTATCTGTGCGGCATCGATGTCGTGGCCGGTCCCGGCTCGGTTCCGTACCTGAACCTGCCGACGGGTCTGCCCACCGTGAACCAGCCCATCTACACGAATGCTGCGCAGCGATGCACGCAGGACGGGATGCAGGAGTTGCAGGGACGATGAGCAAACGCCGTAGTCCGGCCGCAGCCGGTGCCCTGGGCATCGTGATCATTCTGCTGGCCACAGTGTCCGCCTTCTTCCTCGGTTCGCTGCCGATCCTCGGTGCGGGAGTCACCTACGAGGCAGAATTCAGTGAAGCCGCAGGGCTTCGGCCCAGCAACGAAGTACGCATCGCCGGGGTCAAGGTCGGCCAGGTCACCGGCGTCGACCTCGAGGGTGATCGGGTCGTCGTCTCGTTCAAGGTCCAGGACGCCTGGGTCGGAAACGACACGTCCGCCTCGATCCAGATCAAGACGATCCTGGGCCAGAAGTACCTCGCCCTCGACCCGCGCGGTACCGAGGTGCTGCGCGCCGACACCAGGATTCCGCTGGAGCGCACCGTCGCACCGTACGACGTGATCGAGGCGTTCTCCTCCGCCGCCACCACGCTGGGCGAGATCGATTCCGACCAGCTCGCGACGAGCTTCTCGGCCCTGTCCGAGGCGTTCTCCGAGACTCCGGACGACTTCCGGTCCTCGCTCGACGGTGTGAGCCGACTGTCGGAGACCGTCGCCAGCCGCGACCAGGAGCTCAAGAAGCTGCTCGGTGCGACGAGCAATGTCTCGAAGGTTCTCGCCGACCGCAACGTCGAGTTCAACCGCTTGCTGAGCGACGGCGCGTTGCTCGTCGCCGAGCTGAACAACCGGCAGCAGGCGATCTCCCAGTTGCTCGACGGCACCAAACGACTTTCCACCGAGTTGTCGGGTCTGGTGCAGGAGAACCAGGAATCCATCGGCCCGGCGCTGCAGCAGCTTCGCGGGGTCGTCCAGATCCTGCAGGACAACAACGACAACCTCGCCCGCGCGATCGACCTGTACGAGCCGTTCGTCCGCGTGTACACCAACGTCGTCGGTAACGGCCGCTGGTTCGACCAGGTCATCGTCAACCTCACCCCGCCGGGCCTGCCCGACATTCCGGGCTATCGCGAGCCCGTTCGTCAGATGGAAGGGGTGAACTGATGGCGACCTCCGAAGAGAACGAACCCGGGTCGGGTCGCGGCCGCATCGCGATCATCGCCCTCGTCGTAGCAGTCGTCGTCGCCGCCGGTGCCGGCGGATGGTGGCTGTGGACCCGTGCCGGTACGACGAACATCACCGCCTACTTCGACAACAGCGTCGGTATCTACCAGGGGTCCGGTGTCCGCGTGCTGGGCGTCGAGGTCGGTTCGGTGACCTCGGTCGAACCCCAGGGCGATGTCGTGAAGGTCGGTATGCGCGTGGACCGCGGCATCGACATCCCCGCCGACGTGCGTGCCGTGCAGATCAGTCCTTCCGTCGTCGCCGATCGCTACGTCCAGCTCACGCCCCCCTACTCCGGAGGCGACAAGCTGGAGAACGGCGCAGTGATCGAGCGTGATCGCACCGCCACTCCCGTCGAGGTCGATCAGCTCTACGCGAGCATCGAGGACCTGTCGCGTGCCCTCGGGCCGGAAGGTGCCAACCGCGACGGCGCCCTGACCGAGTTCGTCGAGGTGGGCGCCGACAATCTCGCGGGCAACGGTGCCGCACTGGGACAGAGCATCGATCAACTCTCCTCGGCCGCACGGACTCTCAACGAGTCCCGCGGCGACCTGTTCAGCACGATCGAAAACCTCCAGGTCTTCGTGAGCGCACTGGCTGCGAACGATCAGCAGGTTCGCGAGTTCAACACTCAGCTCGCGGATCTGTCCGGGTTCCTGGCGGGCGAACGCGAAGATCTCGGGCAGGCGGTGAACCAGCTTTCGGTAACGCTCGGGGAGGTCGCGACGTTCGTGCGCGACAACCAGACTGCGCTGAAGGACAATGTCGACGCTCTCGTTCCCGTAACCACGACGCTCGCGGAACGCCGGGAGGCACTGCTGGACTCACTCACCCTGCTGCCGCTCGCGGTGAGCAACCTCGTCAATTCGTACGACGCGGAAGCCGGTGTGCTGGCGTCGCGTCTGGTCCTCACCGACCTTCAGGATCCTGCGGGTGCGGTATGCGGCCTCATCGACGTGGGCCGGCTCGTGCCCGGTGATCCGCGTTTCGAGCAACTCGGCAGGCAGATGCAGCCGCTCATCGATCGGTGCGACATGATCGCGGCACAGGTGACGGCGGCTCAGAAGACACCGGATCTGATCCTCCCGTTCGGAGTCCTCAGCGGTGACAACATTCAGCGCCAGGTGGTTCCCGGCACGGTGCCGGGTGTCGAATCATCGCGGCTCGATCTCAACGACCAAGGGGGCGGCCGATGAGCGGCACGGTGCGGGCGGCTCGGATCACCGTTCTCGGTGCGAGCGTGTGCGCGGTGGCTCTCGCGGTGTCCGGCTGCAGCGGGCTCTCCGGTGTTCCACTTCCCGGTGGAGCAGACATCGGTGATTCGCCGATCCGCGTCGGCATCCAGTTCGACGACGTCCTCGACCTGGTCCCACAGTCGACGGTGAAGGTCGACGGCGTCCCTGTGGGGCGTGTGGAATCGATCGGTGTCGCTCCGAACGACGGGTGGACCGCGGACGTGGAGATCGTCCTCGACTCCGCAGTGGACCTGCCCGACAACTCGATCGCCTCCGTCGAGCAGTCCAGTCTGCTCGGCGAGAAATTCGTCCAGCTCACCCCGCCGGAGGGGGAACCCCCGGTGGGGAGGCTCTCCGACGGCGACGTCATTCCCCTCGATCGCACCCAGCACGCCACCGAGATCGAACCCGTACTCGGTGCGCTGTCGCTGTTGCTCAACGGCGGTGGCGTGGGGCAGATCGCGCCGGTGGTCAAAGAACTGTCCAGTGCGTTCGACGGCAGGGAAGGCACGACACGCAGCCTGCTCGAACAGGCCGAGACCCTGATCACCGGGCTCGACGAGCAACGCAACGACATCACCCGAGCGCTCGACGGACTGGACGCGCTCACCGTTCGCGTCGCCGAACAGAACGACAAGATCGCCGCGGTGCTCGACGAATTGCCCGTGGCCACGGAAGTGCTCGAACAACAGCGTCCCCAGCTGACCGAACTGCTCGCGCAGCTCGACAGACTCGGTGTCGCCGGTGTCGACGTCCTCGAACAGTCGAAGGAAGACCTCATCGCGGATCTGCTCGCACTGCGCCCGACCCTGCAGCAACTTGCGGCGTCGGGAGACGATCTCGTCGAGGCATTGCCGTTCATTCCGACCGTGCCGTTCCCGGACGGTGTGGAGAAGATCGCTCTCGGCAGTTCGGTAAACCTCTTCCTCTCCGTCGATCTGCAGATCGGCGATGCGCTGGCCGCGCTCGGTGTGGGTCAGGGCGAGCCGGTATACCGGCAACCCCAGTTCGGCAATCCGAAGCCCGTGATCGATCCGTCGAATCCGTACTACAACGGCAACGGCCCGGCGGTGGGGTGGCCGACCGTGTCGCTGGTCCCGCCGCTACCCCTGCCGACATTGCCCGGGCTCCCGTTGCCGGAGGGGGTGGCGTTGCCCGAAGGCATCAGCATCCCCGGACTCGGTGAAGCCTCCACAGGTGCCGGCGAAAGCCCCGGCACCGACGGGGCGGCACCTGCGCCCTCGAACCCGTTGGAGGGCTTGTTGAACGGTCTCGGATTCGGGGGTGGACAGTGAGATCACGTCTCGTACGGTTCCAGTTGGTCGCGTTCGTGGTGATCGCCGTCCTCGGCGTCCTGTACGTCGGTGCTCGTTACGTACGGCTCGACAACCTGATGGGCTTCGGGCAATACACGGTCAACGCCCGATTCCCGGACTCGGGAGGAGTTTTCGAGAATGCGGAGGTGACGTACCTCGGTGTGCCTGTCGGCCGGGTCGGCCCGCTGACCCTCACCGAGGACGGCATCGACGTCGAACTCCGGCTCGACAACGGCGGCCCCCCTATCCCGGCGGCGACCCGCGCCGTGGTGGCGAACCGGTCGGCCATCGGTGAGCAGTACGTCGATCTCCGGCCCACGAGCACCGAGGGGCCGTATCTCGTCGAGGGTTCGGTCGTGGAGTCCACCGCCGAGGATCTGCCGACGCCGGTCGAGGAACTGCTCGTGAGCACCAGCGACCTCGTCAACTCGGTTCCGCTCGAGCCGCTGCGCACTGTGGTCACCGAACTCGGGGCCGCGCTCGACGGACGTGGCGGCGACCTCCAGCTGCTTGTCGACTCGCTCGCCGGCATCAGCGAGTCGGGCGTGCAGTACCTGCCGCAGACGCTCACCCTGATCCGGGACAGCCGGACGGTGCTCGACACCCAGTCCGAGCAGTCGTCGTCGATCCGGCAGTTCAGCTCCGACCTCGAACTCGTCACGGCACAGTTGCGTGACAGCGATCCGGACATCCGCCGGTTGATCGAGACCGGAACGGATGCGAGCGACCAACTGTCCCAGCTCATTTCCGGTTCGGGACCCGGCCTCACCGCGAATCTCACAAATCTCGCAGCGATCGGGGAAACGCTTGCCCCGCAAGCGATCGCGCTGCAACCGATTCTCGCCTTCCTGCCTGCGATTGCCGGCAGTTCGAGTACGGTCGCGCCCGGCGACGGCACAGTGAAGCAGGGCATCATCCTCGAGACGAACAACCCGCCATCGTGCACCATCGGGTACGAGGGGACACAGGAGATCCTGGCGCAGATGCGCGCGGAGAACCCGAACTTCGACGACACCCAACAGGATTTCCCGCTCAACACGAACGCATCTTGCGAGGTGCCGCAGGGGAGTGTCACCGGCGTGCGCAGCGCCAACCGGATCGTGTTCGCAGATCCGGCGACCATTCAGCCGTGGGACTTCACCCCGAAGAAGGACCCCGACCGTCTCAACCTGAACCCGGTGGCGACGCAACTGGCGCCGTTGCTCGGAGTCACCCCCAAGTGAGCAGTGAGTAGGTTGTTGGAGTGAGTGCATCAGGATCCTCTGTCGTCGCACCCGACGAAGCCACGACGTCCCCCGGGAGGCCGCGGCGCGGGAAAAGCCGCCGCCGGTCGCGTTCGACCGCTACGGCGATCACCGGTCTGCTGGCCGTGATCGCCCTCGGCGCCGCGGTGTGGTTCGGATTCGGCTGGGGGAAGGCCATGTTCGTGGACCGGCCGGTGGCCGACGCGCGGGATGCTGCCCTGTCGGGTGCGTTCCAGGCCGCGATCAATCTCAACAGCGTCGACGCCGAGGATGTCGACGCGTCGATCGAGAACATGCGCTCGTCGATCACCGGTGAGGCGCTCGAGAACGATCTGGCTGCCACCGAGCAGCAGATCCGTGATCAGGTCGCTCGGACCGGGACGAGCATGTCGGGCGAAGTGCTGTTCGGAACCCTCACCGAACTGAACACCGATGACGACG
>JAEZDV010000179.1 GCA_023417985.1 Actinomycetes bacterium
GCGGGCTGTAATAGGGAACGGGGCGCACCACGACGGTCCGCCCCTTTCGTGCCCTGCTCGTGTCGCTACTCGCTGCTGCCCGCTTTCGGCAGCCAGTCCTTCAGGAAACTCGCGTCGATCACCTGCGCTCCCAGTTGCGGCGTCCAGACGATCGCGCCTCCGGTGAAGAACCGGAACTTGCCCAGTTCGTCCGGCAGCATCAGTTCCGGACCCACGGGCGTGCCCAGGACGCCTTCCACACCGCCGAGTTCGAAGAACTTGGCCTCGATGTCCGAGGCACCGTTCCCGCTGCCGAACGGATCGATGGCCACCTCGGGGCCCGGCTCGGGGGCGGGAGTGCTCGGCGGAGCGGGCAGATCCGCACCCTCGGCGATGGTGAACCAATCCGAACGCAGACCGAGTTTGGCGCGGGCTTCCGCACCCGTCGTTTCGATGGTGCGGTCGCTCCCGACGACGCGCACGCGGGTGACGCGCCCACCGTCCGCGCCGAGGTTGTTGCGGGCGAGAACCTCGAACGCCTGGAGTTCACCGACGCCGAATGCGGTGCCGATCTCGCCCGCGGTGAGTGTCTTCGCCCAAGCCCGGTTGGGAGCCACCTTGTCGCCCGCATCCTCGACGGGCGGGAACGTGCCGCCGGCGCTGTAGCCACCGGTCGAGGCGGAGAATTCGCTGCGGACCACGGCACCGTCCTTCATCAGCACCGCACCGCGCGTGGTGCGGACGGCGTCGTCGGTACGGGGATCTTCGGCGCCCGACCCGGCGTACACCTGGCAGTCGGTGGTGTCGCAGGTCTGCCACAATTCGTGCCGCTTCTCGGCGAGTGCGTAGGAGCGGGCGGCGATCGCCTGGGCGCGCAATGCCTCTGCACCCCCGCTGTCGGCCCAGCCGGGAAGCGCTTCCGCGGGAACGACGCTCCGCAGATAGTCCTCGACGGGCAGACGGTTCACCGTGCGGGCCGCCGCTCCGTCGAGCACGACGCCGAGGGCCCCGCGGTACGCGGAATCGCTCCCGCACAGCTTCAGGTGCTCTCCGGCGGGACGGTCCTCACCGAGATCGATCGGATCGGCCCACGGCACGTCGGTTGCGCTTTGCCACAGCACTTCTCCGCTGCACCCGGATGTGACGACGACGTTCGCACCGCCGCCCGGGGTGGGTGTGAGGTGGGCGACCTCGCCCGCCACGATCTGGCGTCCGGCGACCCTGAGACCCGAGTCGGAGTACACGTCGAGCGAGCGATCGTCCTGTTCGGTGAGACGCACCGCGATCATCGAATCGTCGACCGTGCCGAGGGTCGTTCCTCCGTAGTAGTGCGCGATGATGCGTTCGGCTGTCCAGCCTTCCTGGGCGTAGCCGTACGCTCCCCACTGGCCCATGCCGCGGCCGTGTCCGTGACCGAAGCCCGAGAACGTGTACGGGGTGTCGGCCGAGACCGTTTCCACGACGCCCGGCGAATCGGAGTGGCTCTGCACCGCGGCGCCGACGGCTGCGCCGGCGACGAGGGCCGGAGCGAGTCCGATCACCGCGAGACGCGCAACGGACGGCCGCCACCCGTTGCGCAGTGGCCTCCCGACGACGATCCGCCTCCGGCGGAACTTCCCTCTCCGGCCGATGGATTGTGGTGCCATGGCGTTCCGCTCCCTCGTTCTCGCACTCCGGACGACGCACGAATTCGTCGATCGCCGCGGATCGGACATTTCAGACCGATCCTCAAGCTCAGGTTGAGGCTTAAGGTTAGCTGGGTCTAGTGTGACAAGAGTGACTAACCAAAGCAACACAAGTCACAACAGTCACAAGGGCATCACAAGTATCGACTATTCGCGGCCATTTCACCCTCACGAAGCGGTCCGCGATGGAGCATTTCGACCTACGGGAAGTACTCCGCAGACCGCAGATCCATACGAACAGGGAGTTGCAAACAGTGCCGCATCGCCGCCCTAAGCCGTCGATCGTCCTGGGTGCCGTCGCCGCCCTGGCCGTCGCCACGCCGTTCGCCGTGTCCGGGCTCACCACGGACCCCTCGGAAATCCGCACCACCAGTGATTCCGTCGAATCGGTAAGCCCGAACATCGCGGAAATCGTGCTCGCCTCCGTACCGGATCTGATCATTCCGCTCGAGGAACTGACGGGGCTCAACCTGCCCGACGTCGGTCTCGCGGAGATCATCGACGGACTTCCTCAGATCACCACCGCCCCCGACCCGAACGGCGGCCCCATCGCCCGGGTCGGCGCGACGGTCAAGGAACTCACTCGTGAGACTCCGTTCAGCCTCGTCGCGCTGGCAGCCGACGACATCGCCGCCACCGACGCACTGATCCGCGCCCGGAACAACGACGGATCGTGGGGTCCGTGGTCGGCGACCGAACCGCTCGAGTCGAGCCGCAACGACACCGCGGGCGACGCACGTCGCGGCACCGAACCGATCTTCGTCGGCGCGACACGCGCGGTGCAGGTTCTCCTCACTCCGCGCCCAGGCCCCGAACCCGCCCTCGCCGGAGCCGAAGCGCCGCCCGCCGAGGCACCCGCGCCGGAGGCTCCCGCACCCGAAGCACCCGCCCCCGAAGCACCCGCCCCGGTGAGCGAGGTGCCGGTACCGGTCGCCGAGAGTGCCGACACAGCGCCAGAACTCGGCTACGTGCCCGCATCGTCGTCGAAGCCGTTGCGCAGCCAGGACCCTGTCGCCGCAGCCATCGAGAACGTCAGCGCAGTCCTGATCGACCCGGGCACCGGCGAAGCCGACAACCGCCTCGACGACATCGCCGCACCGCTCGGCAATTCGGGGCTGAAAGTCATCAGCAGGTCGCAGTGGGGTGCCGACGAATCGCTGCGCTGCCAGAGCGCGACCTACGACGACTCGCTCGGCGGCGCTACCGTGCACCACACCGCGGGTAGCAACAACTACTCGAAGGCGGAGTCCGCGGGGATCGTCCGCGCCATCTACGCCTACCACGCGCAGACACTCGGCTGGTGCGACATCGGATACAACGTGCTCGTCGACAAGTACGGCCAGATCTTCGAGGGCCGTGCGGGCGGGCTCGACCGCAACGTGCAGGGCGCTCACGCGGGCGGTTTCAACGAGAACACCGTCGGCATCGCGATGATGGGCGACTACTCCACGGCAGCACCGCCGGACGTCACCGTGCAGAACGTGGGCAACTACCTCGGGTGGCGCCTCGCCGCAGCCGGTCTCGATCCGAAGGGCCGCACCACGATGTACTCGGAGGGCACGTCGTTCACGCCGTACCCGCGTGGCGCAGCCGTGGACCTGCCGATCATCTTCGCCCACCGCGACGTCGGCAACACGACCTGCCCCGGCGACGGTGGCTACGCGCAGATGAAAAAGATCCGCGACATCGCCGCCACTGCCGCCAAGGGCAGGCCGGCCGCACCGGCTCCGATCGTCGTGAACAATCCCCCGTCCGACTCGGCCCCGGCTCCCGGCACCGACGCTCTTCCGGCCGGCTCCGCGGACGGAACGGTCGAGAACGTGCAGGCGCTGGTCGCCGAACTGACCCGACTCGCCGAGAACAATCCACTCGCCCGCAAGTGGATTGCGGAGGGCGGTGAGACCGGCCGCCTCGGCACGGCCGTGTCGTCGATCACGCCCGCCAAGAATGGATTCGAGCACGCCCGGTTCGTCAACGGCGCCATCTACTCCTCCCCCAACGGTGGGGTGTGGACGGTGCTCGGCGAAATCTACAAGGCGTGGCAGGAAAGCGGACTCGACACTGGTGAGCTGGGGTTGCCCACCAGTGACGAGTACCGGGTGCCGGACGGCTGGCGTTCGGACTTCGAGTTCGGTTCGCTGATCTTCAACGAGGCCACCGGCGTCGTCACCAAGGTGCTGCGCGCCTACAACGACGCCTACGAGCAGTCGATGCAGGGTCAGCCGGCCGACGTCGCAGGGCCGGCGCCGGAAGATGCAGCGGCGCCTGCGCCGGAACCGGCACCCGAACCGGTGCCCGTGGGCTGAGCCCCGGTCTACCGGTAACTACGAATCACTGCCACCAGCGTTCGAGGACCCGAGCAACACCGTCCTCGTCGTTGGTGGCAGTGATTTCGTCTGCCACCGACTTGGCTTCGGGATGCGCGTTCTCCATCGCGACACCGTGGCGGGCCATCGACAGCATCGGTATGTCGTTGGGCATGTCCCCGAAAGCCACGATGCGGTCGTCGGGCACCTCGAGATGACGCGCGAGTTCCCGCAGGCCGGACGCCTTCGTCACGCCCGCGGCAGAGATCTCGATCAGGCCGTTGGTCGTCGAATAGGTGACGTCGACGAGGCCGTGGAGCTTGGGCGCGATCGCTTCGGCCATCTCCCGGCTCGTCGCGTCGGCCAATCGGACCAGCAACTTGACCGCGGGCTCGGCGATCACCTCGTGCTCGGCGAGTTCGGTGTTGTCGGGGTTGAGCCAGGCATGTTCGTAGCCGGGAGCACTGACGAACTGCGGGGTCGCGGCGTCGTGCGCGCTCTCCCCCACACGCTCGGCGGCAAGACCGCATCCGGGCAGTACCGCCGCGGCCACCTCCGCGACCCACGCGAGTTCGTCGGCCCGGAGGACCGCCGCGCTGAGCACCCGGTCGGTCGCGCTGTCGTAGAGCACGGCACCGTTGGCACACACCGCCAGCGGTGCGAACCCGAGTTGCTCGACGACCGGGGCGATCCACCGGGGCGGACGCCCCGTGGCCAGAACGAAGGGCGGCCCGGAGTCGACGACGGCGTGCACCGCAGCCCGCGTGCGATCCGATACCTGCTCGGACTTGTCGATCAAGGTTCCGTCGACATCGGTCGCGACGAGGCTCGGGCGCTGTGCATTCACTCCGTCATTGTGCCGAAACGCCACGGCCGCCGCTGTCCGGACCGCCGCGCTCGATCCGCTCACGCTCCTTGCGCGCCCTGCGTTCGGCGGCGACGCGCTCGTCCTCGGCGGTGGCCTCTTCGAGGGTCGGTGCCGACCCTCCGAGCCGCCGCGGTACCCAGTAGGCGCCGGGCTCGTGGTGATACGAGTCCTGCACTTCGTGGAGCATCCGCTCCATCGTCGCGTGCAGTTCCTCGGTCATGGCCGCGGGCGGCAGGTACGGCGAGATCGGGGCACCCACCTTGATGGTGATGGGCGTATTGGTACGGCCCAGACGCTTGGGGTGACCCTTGGTCCACACCCGCTGCGACCCCCAGATGATCATGGGGATGACGGGCACACCTGCCTCTTCGGCCATCCGCGCCGCGCCCGTCTTGAACTTCTTCAGTTCGAAGCTGCGGCTGATGGTCTCCTCGGGGAACACGCCCACCAGTTCTCCCGCACGCAGCGCTTCGACTGCGAGGCGGTAGGAGTCACCGGCGTCACCACGATCGACGGGGATGTGCTTCATCGCTCGCATCATCGGCCCGGCGATCTTGTTGTCGAATACTTCTTTCTTCGCCATGAAACGCACGTAACGCTTCGCGGGACGGGCGGGTAGACCTGCGTAGGTGAAGTCCATGTAGCCGGTGTGGTTGATCGCGATGACCGCACCTCCGGTCGCGGGGATGTGCTCCTCCCCGGTGACGGAGAATTTCAGTCCCTGGCCTGCGAACAGTGTGCGCGCGACGCCGATGATCGTCCGGTAGAAGGGTTCCACGTCGGCAAGCGTAGCCCGGAGTCGACGACGTCGTCGCACCCGTCGTCCCGCGGGCTGCCGCGTGTCCCCACCGCCTCTCCACTTACCCTGGAGTCACATAGGTCAGCACGTCAGGAGGCAACGAGTGCAGATCACCAGCGTGGGCCACGCCGGGTTCCATATCCGGACCGAGGCGGGCTCCATTCTCTGCGATCCCTGGGTCAACCCCGCTTATTTCGCGTCGTGGGTGCCGTTTCCCGACAACACGGGTCTCGATTGGGACGCCCTCGGTGACGTCGACTATCTCTACGTGTCGCACCTTCACAAGGATCACTTCGATCCCGGAACACTGCGCGACCACGTCCGCAAGGACGCGACCGTGCTGCTGCCCGATTATCCGGTGCCGGATCTGCGTCGCGAGCTCGAAGCTCTCGGCTTCACGAAGTTCTACGAGACCACGGACTCGGTCAAGCACCGCATCAGCGACACAGGCATCCGTGACGCGCCGGACGCTCCCCTCGCCCCGGGCGAGCTCGACATCATGATCATCGCGATGCGTGCGCCTGCGGACGGCCCCATCGGCGACTCCGGACTCGTCGTCTCGGACGGCGAGACCACCGTGTTCAACATGAACGACGCGCGTCCGATCGATATGGACCCGATGCACGACGCGTTCGGGCACATCGACATCCATCTGCTGCAGTACTCCGGTGCCATCTGGTATCCGATGGTCTACGACATCCCGGCGAAGACGAAGGCCAACTTCGGCAAGCAGAAGCGCCAGCGCGGCATGGACCGCTGCCGCAGTTACATCGAGCAGGTCGGCGCCACGTGGGTCGTCCCGTCCGCCGGGCCGCCCGCCTTCCTCGACGACGAGTTGCGTTCGCTCAACGACGATCACGGCGACGAGGGCAACATCTTCCCCGACCAGCAGGTGTTCCTCGAGCAGATGCGCATCCACGGTCGCGACGGCGGCCTGCTGATGATTCCGGGTTCGGTCGTGGACCTCGCAGGCAGCGAGAAGATGACGCTCGCCCACCCGATGCCCGAGGCGGAGGTCGAAGCGATCTTCACCGACAAGGCCGCCTACATCGAGGACATGGCGAAGCGCTTCGCGCCCGTCATCGCTGCGGAGAAGGCCACGTGGGCGCCTGCGGAGGGTGAGCCGCTGTTGCCCGCGCTCAAGGCGAAGTTCGAGCCGATCATGGCGCAGTCCGACCTCATCTGTGACGGCATCGGTTATCCGGTCGGGCTCGTGATGGGCGACGAGACCGTGGTGCTCGACTTCCCCAAGCGCATCGTCCGCGAGCCCGTCGAGGGAGAAGGCAAGTACCGCTACGGTTTCCGAATCGCGCCGCAGATCGTCCGCACGGTGCTGCGCGACGACGAGCCGGACTGGGTCAACACCATCTTCCTGTCCACGCGGTTCACCACATGGCGGATCGGTGGATACAACGAGTTCCTCTACACGTTCTTCAAGTGCCTGACCGACGAGCGGATCGCGTACGCGGACGGCTGGTTCGCGGAAGCGCACGACGACACTGCGTCGATCGAACTGGGCGGCTACGAGATCCAGCGCCGCTGCCCGCACCTCAAGGCCGATCTGACGAAGTTCGGCGTGGTGGACGGCACCACGCTCACCTGCAACCTCCACGGCTGGCAGTGGGATCTCGAGTCGGGGCGATGCAAGACATCCAAGGGTCACGAATTGCGCAGCAGCAAGGTCTGACGGGCACCGCCCCGTCGGATCAGCGCACCGCCGCCCGGCGCGCTGCCGGTCGTACTCCGGCCGGCAGCAGCGCCGCGGACGCGAGTGCGACGGCGCCCGCTGCGATCAGGGCGTAGGGCCACCAGCGCTTCGCCACGCCGCTCTCGGCTGTGCCCTGCTCTACGGCAACGGCCTGCTCCGATCCGGATGCCGATGCTCCCCCTGCCGGGAGCGCTCCCGTGGCGTCCCGCACGTTGTCCGAGATCCCCCGCACGACGTTGCTCACCGGTTCGACTCCGCCGACGAGCTGGCCGGTGCCGTCGACGAGCTGACGCCCACCGTCGTCGAGCTGCGTCAAGCCGTCGCGCAACTGCCGTGAGCCTTCGGCGGCCTGGGACATACCGGCGACGAATTGTGCTTCGGGATCGGTCAATTCGTAGGCGAGCCGGTCGGCTCCGTCGCGGAGTTGCCCGAGCTGGTCCAGGGTGTCGGGTCCGAGACCCTGGGTGTTCAGCGTGTCGACGAGAGAGCGCAGTTCACCGGCGGTGCTCGCAGAGACCGGGTCGCCGCTCATGGCGAGGGTGTCGGCTATGACGGAGAGCCGCGTGGTCACCGATCCCTGCATCTCCCCGAAACCGGTGAGCCGGGTCACCACTTCGTCGACGCCCGCCGAGATCTGCGTGGCGCCGTCACCGAGTTGCCCGACCCCACCTTCGAGCTGCCCGAGCCCGTCCGCGAGTTGTTCTCCGCCCTCGCGTGCCTGCGTGAGTCCGTCCGCGAGTTGTTGCGCGCCCGCGTCGAGTTGGCGGCTTCCGTCCGTGAGTTGTCCCACTCCGCCGTTGAGCAGTGCGAGCGGGAGGCTGGCCTGCTGGAGGGTGCTGCGAGCGTCGGCGACCGCAGCGGCATCCGGGGTCTCGGTGCCGTCGGAGGTCTCGGCGACGACTGTGACCTGCGGGTCGTCGGTGTAGGCGAAGACGGAGCCGCTGCCGATCAGGACCGTACCGGCAGCGAGCAGGGCAACTGGGAGAAAACGGGCGTACATGATCGGTAAATGTAGGTGGAGGAGTTAAGGGGTTCCTGAGGGCTCCTCCGCCGGGGGTTCGTCAGCTGCGGCTGGCGGCAGTGCCCGGCCGGCCACCGCTCCCAGCACGAGCAGCGGCAGCATCGCAACCGCGACGAGGACCGAGAACGGCAGCCACACCGATCCGAGTGCGAACCCTGCGAACAACCCCACCGACGCGATCTCGCTCGTGACTCCCACGACCGACGACACGGTGGCGCGGGCACGCCCCGACATCGACTCCTGGAGTCGCGCTTCGGCCACGATCGCCGTGTGGTGCAGTGCGCCGTAGCCGATGCCGACGGCCACGAAACCCGCGACGCCACCTGCGAGTGCACCCGCGGCGAGGACGAGTGCGCCGACCATCACGATCGCACCGAACAACCGGCTGCCCATCCGTGAACCCAACCCCGCCGTGGCTGCTCCCACGACCTGACCGACGACGGTGATCGCCACTAGGACCGGCACGAATTCCGTGGTCGCGCCGTCCTCGCGGGCGAGCAGACCGAAGTATTCGTCGAAGGCGAGACACGCGAGCAGCGCGGCGGCCGGCAAGACCGCGCGACGCACGACCGTGTCGGCGCGGACCTCCGCGGTGCCGGCGCGCAGGGTTGCGAGATACCGAGCCGCAAAGGTACTGCCCGGCCCTTCGATCTCGTCGGCCTCGATCGATCTCGGCGCCGCCGGGAACGTGAACACGAGGAGGGTGCCGGCGACGGTGATCGCCACCGACATCCACCCGACGAGCGCGTAACCACCGAGCCCGAACAGCGGAGCCGCCGACAACGTTGCGACGAACACGCACGCCATCTCACCGGCGCCGGCGAATCCCATCACCGCCGCGTAGCGGTGTTCGCCTCCGCGCGCGGCCAATTCGTCGTAGACGAGAGCTTCGAACGTGCCGGACTTCAGCGACTCGCTGATACCCCACACGGCGAAGCCGGCAGCGAAGCCCCAATACGTCGGCCACACGAGCCATATCGTGAACGCGCCGGTGAGCAGGACTCCACTCCCGGCGAGGAGTGCCCGGCGCGACACGGTATCGGCCCAGGCGCCGGACGGCACGTCGGTGACGAAGGTGACCACCGACCACAGGACGAACAGGGAGGAGATGCTGCCGGAACTGAGCCCGTGGTCTTCGAAGAACAGGGCGTACAGGCCGTAGAACGGCACGAGGTCGCGGAGCGAGGCGTACGTGAGGGTACGGACGGCAACCGCCCGCCAGGACACGGAATCGTTCGGTTCGGATCAACGTCGTCGGCGCATGATCACAGAGTGCCACGCGGTCCGGGGCGTGTCACTCCCCTGCGGGGCATCGGATACGGTCGGGCGGTGACCGACGACAACGCACCCGAGCGTAGGCGCAGCTACACCTGGGACGATCCTGCGCCGACGGCCGCCGCCAACCGCGAGATGAACGGTCTCGACTTCCTGCGCGGGATGATCGACGGTTCCATTCCGCACCACCCGACCGCACGCACCCTCGGTTTCACCGTCACCGACGCCCGCGAGGGATTCGTCGAGGTGCGCATCGAACCGCGGGAGTTCCACGCCAACGCCGTCGGCAGCGTCCACGGCGGCGTACTCGCGACGATGTTCGACACCGCGATGGGGCTGAGCGTGTCGAGCACGCTCGAGGCCGGGGTGGGCTACACCACGCTCGACCTGCAGGTCCGGTACGTACGGCCGATCCAGCCCGGGCAGTCCGCCGTGCGCGTGCACGGGTTCTGCGAGCACACCGGCCGTCGCACCGCGACCGCTCGGGGCGAGGCGCGTGACGCCGACGGCCGACTCCTCGCCACCGCGTCCTCGACCTGCCTCGTTCTGCGCTGAACCGGCGGCCCGCCGCACCTCAGGGTTCGAGGCGCCTCGGTTCGGCGTGCCGTCGTAGCGCAGGTGCCACCGGACGTCCGCGCAGCAATCCGTCGACGGTTCCCGCCTCGAGCGCGCGGCGGTAGACGGCGAGCGCACCCCCGACGGCGTCGGCCGTGCGGGCGATGTCGTCGTCGGTGTGCGCGGCCGACACCACGAAGGACTGCGCGAGCACCCCCCGGTCCAGCAGTTCCTGCAGGAACAACGTGCGGTACGCCTGGGAGGGGCGACCGTCCCGGTCGCAGGTCGCGAAGACCAGGCACGACGGGCGGCCGTGCGCCCGGACGAAATCCCCGACTCCGTACTCTGCGGCCGCAGCGTTCACCGACTCGGCGAGCGCCCGGCCCGCCGCCTCCATCCGGCCGATCGGATCGCCGGTGCGGTAGGCGTCCACCACCGCCCGGAACGCCGCCAGCGACCCCGTCTCGGGGCCGTGGGTCGTCGACAGCAGGAAGACACGGTCCGATCCGGTCCGGAGGCCGCCGAGTTCCATGTACTCCCGTTTGCCCGCGAGTGCAGAGATCGGGAACCCGTTGCCCATCGCCTTGCCCCAGCACGACAGGTCGGGACGAACACCGTAGAGGGTCTGCGCACCGTGTTCGGACCAGCGGAACCCCGTGATCATCTCGTCGAGGATCATCAACGCGCCGTAGCGGTCGCACAGGGCGCGCACCCCCTCCAGGAATCCTGGCGGAGGTTCCGCAGTGGCGGTCGCGGCCTCGAGCACGACGCCCGCGATCGGCCTTGCGGCCAGGAGTTCTTCGAGCGACGACAGGTCGCCGTATCGGAACGTGGTCGTGAGTTGCATTGTGGTGGAGGGAATTCCTGCGTTCATCGCGGTTCCGGCGATGAACCAGTCGTCGACGGAGAAGAACGGGTGGTCGCATACCGCGATGTGGTCCCGTCCCGTGACCGCTCGGGCGAGACGCACCGCCGCGGTCGTGGCGTCCGAACCGTTCTTGGCGAATTTCACCATGTCCGCGCCGGGAACGAGCCCGAGAAAGTCTTCGGCAGCGAACAGTTCGAGTTCGGTGGGGCGGCTGAAGTTGGTGCCGTGGCGAATCGTCTCGGCGACCGCCTCGACGACCGGCGGATAGCCGTGGCCCAGCGTCACCGACCGCAGACCCATCCCGTATTCGATGTAGTCGTTGCCGTCCACATCCCACACGTGCGCGCCCGCGCCGCGCGTGAGGATCGGGGTCATGAATTCCGGGTATTGGTCGGGCCCGCGCGCATAGGTGTGAGCACCGCCCGGCACCAGGTCGTGCAGCCGCGCCTGCATCTCGCCCGAGCGTTCGAAAGTCCGCCTCGGAAAGGATGTTTCGACCTCCGTCGACATCCGGCTCCCCGTCATCACACGACCCTTCCGTGGTACCGGTGCCGTACCCCACCGGCTACATGTCCTGCGCTTCCGTGCCCCCGGAACCCCACCCCGGCGGTGTGCGTCACGGCCGTCGAGGTGTTCGCCACCGCGGCCCACAGTTCCCGTACCCCGAACGATCCGGGCTCCGTCCTGATGCCGGACATGAGCCCTTCGAATTCGAGGCCCGCCGCGTCGACGAACGACGACGCCACCGGATCCGCGGGATCGACCTCCGTCTGGATCCTGCGTATTCGCAGTGCACGAAACGCGTGCAGGATCAGCGTCGTCGTGGCCGGGACGAGGGCAGCATGAGGTTCGCTGGTCTCCGACACGACGCGAAGAACCGCGTTGCCGCGCACGGCGTCGAAACGTTCGAGACCGACGAGCCCCACCGGAGTCCGGTCGGTGACGACCCGGAATGCGAGTGCCCTTCCCGTCCGGAGATCCGCCGGCGAGATGCCGCTGCTGCAGCCGCGTAGCGCCAGCGGATGCCCACGTCCGTGCCCGTGTCGAGGGAGGTCGTGCGGCGAGACCGGTACGAGGACGAACGGGTGATCGTCGTCGGGGTGACCGACGGTGGCCGCCGACACGGAGACGGGGATGCGCGCCGGCACCAGGTCTCTCACCGAACCGGCGAAGAAGCGTGTCGCTGCGACGACCGCGCCTACGGACGGTACCCGGTCTCGCACCGGGCGTGGTCGTGCCCGCGGTGGCGTGCCGGGCATCGACCAGGGGAGCGCGAACCCACCGCGCGGCGCGATATCGGCGGTGACCGCCCACAGGTCGTGATCCTTGGGGCGTCCACCCGCGTCGAAGTACGCGCGCATCGTCGCCTCGTAGACGAGACCGCCCCGGTGCGCCGCCCTTGCCGCGGGTTCGTTGTCGCTGCTGACCGGAGCCGTGATGCGGTGCAGGCCGAGCACCCCGAAGGCATGGTCGAGCACCATTGCGCCGGCCAGGACGCCGGCGTTGCATCCCGCGTACTCCGAGTCGATCCAGATACCCATTTCGGCCGAACTCGCGCCGGCGTCGAGGTCGGTCAGCGTGCACTGCCCGGCGAACAACCCGTCCACCTCGATCGCGAATCCGAGGCTGCGGCTCGCGCGGCGCAGGTGCAGACACTCACGGACCCAGCGCTTTTCCGTGTGACGCGCTTCCCACGACACCGGGCTGGACGCCCAGAACGGCTCGATGAACTCTCGGTCGCGCAGCCGGATGCGACGCCACTGTCCGAAGTCCGAGAACCGGGGCGGCCGCAGCCGCAGCACAGGTCCCGCCCTGGACACTGCCGTCAGCGTCGGACACCCAGGTCGGTGCTTCGCTCCGATTCCGGTGCGTGAGCGCATGGTCACTCCTCGGGGTCTCGGAACGGGACGGTGACACTCGGTGAGGACACGGCACCGGACGGGCGGCGGGAGCGGACGACACGCATGACGAGTTCTGCGGCGTCGGCTACCACCGGCCGGGCGAACACCGTCAGCAGAAGCACGTAGACGACACCGAACACCACTACGTCCACGCCGAGGAACAGCACCGCCACCAGGATCGGGCGGGAATCGGTATGCATGACAACGCTTTCGAGCATCCACAAGACGGCAGTGGCGAGGGCGGCGGCGGGCAGAGGCGGAAGAACGGCCTTGCAGAGCGCCCGCGCGGACACCGGGATCACGCGCATCGTCAATCCGAGGACGACGATCCCGACGAGGATCGAGGTCAGCGACACCGACAGTGCGGCGCCGACCAGTCCGAAGGGGCCGACGAGCAACAACAGCAATCCGAGGCCCAGGCCGACTTCGCAGGCCGTGTACCAGTTGAGCAGGCCGGTGCGACCCCTCCCCTTGATGATTTCCTCGCTCACGCAGATGCACGCGCTACCCAGGCTCAGGCCCGCCAAGGCGACCACCGCTGGACCGACTCCGCGCCAGGGTTCGCCGAGCACGACGACGACTGCCGCCGGTCCGACGGCGATCATCAGTCCGGAGCACGCCGCCGCGAGGGCGATCGCCCACTGCAACGCCCTCAGGTATGCGGGGACGAGCCTGCCGAGATCTCCGGCGATTCGTGAGAAAGCGGGAAACAGTGCGACGGAACCGACTTCGATGATCGCCATCGTGGGTATCCGTGCGATGCGCTGCCCGTACCGGAAAAGCCCCAGGTCCGTGGGGCTGAGGCCGCGGCCCAGCACGACCGCTTCCGTCGCGTTCTGCACCCGCGACCCGATCATCCCGAACACGAGCGGCGCTCCGTAGCGAGCCAGGGTCCTCCATATCGCCACGGATGCGCGTCCGTTCCCCGGGCGCCAGCCGGAGATCATCCACACCGAGATCACGAGTGCGAAGTACGACGCGTAGGTGCCCACCACCATGCTCCACACTCCCCAACCGCGTGCGGCGAGAACCACCGCCACGACGGCATAGGTCACGGCAACGAGAGGACCGACGACGATGCGGCGGCGCACGCTGAACTCGCGTTGGAGCATCGCCTCGGGCACGTTGCTCAGGGCGTGGAGAAGGAGGAGGCCCGACGTCGCCGCGGCGACCAGTCCGGCGGTTCGGCTGTCGAAGATCGAAGCGATGAGCGGCGCGGCAGCGAGGGACCCGAGGCTCATCACAGCGCCGGCGATCAGGGTGACCCGAAAGACCGTCTCGGCAGCGTCGGCGACGTCCTTCTCGCGCTGGACGAGCCCGGACCGCAGTCCACCTTCGACGAAGGTTCCGAGCAGCGTGGTGAGTACGGTGCCGGCGACGAAGATGCCGATTTCTGCGGGGCTGAGCAGGCGGGCCAGCGCGACGGTCTGTACCAGCGACACTATTTCGCCGAATACCAGCGCGACCGCCGAGGCGCCGGCGACTCTGCCGATCGACGACAGCAGTGACCGGCCGCCCGAGCCGTCCTTCTCCGCGGTCCCGCTCATGTTCCCCCCTTTCCGAATCCGATTCGTCCGCCTTGACCCGGTTCGTCACCGGTGACCGACGCCTGCGGGTTCGATCAGAGCGGACACCCGTTCGAACATCTTTCTGCTGGAATCGATCTGCGCTCGTGCCCGTGCCCGCAACGGCTCACGGATCTCCTCGGCACTGTCCCACGCGGCGCGAACAGCACTCCCGAGCACCGCTGCGAGATTCGGATCGTCGAGGCGCACGGGTGTCAGGCCCTCGCCGAACATGTCGGCGAGCCCCAGGAACTTGTCGTCGTAGTAGACGGTGGACGACAACGCGACCACCGGAATACCTTGCGACAGAGCGAATACGGCGAGGTGGTACGCGCCGGTGACGAGGACGCGGCACCGCGACACCTGTTCTGCGATGCGCTCGGGAATCACGTAGCGCCGTGGAGGCCGGGCCACCGACCTTCCTTCGCGCACGATCGGGAGCGTGGAACGCCGGTCCTGGGAGCGATACTCGGCGATGATGAGCGGCACGAGCGTCACCTGTCGCTCCTCCGCGGTTGCGCGCACCACACACCCGACGGTCCGGCTCGCCGACGCGGACACCGGCGCGTAGGTGGCGTCGCGCAGGCAGATCCCGAGGTCGGTGCCGATGCGGTCCGATCGCACCGAATAGGCGAGTTCGACGGCGTCGTCGCCCGTGACCGCGCTCCGCACCGGGGAGACTCCCATCCGCTCGAGGATCTCCGGACCCCGGCGTCGTTCCCGGAGGGCTACGAGCTCGACGCGCGGAAGGACTTCGGCCACGCGCCGGCACAGTTCGGGGTCTTCGAGAGGGCCGATGCCCTGCCCGACCATCGCGACCGGAATGTGGTGGTCGCATGCGTATTCCATCAGGCTGACGACGCGGTGTGTCTGGGCGGCATCGGAGTCGGTGATGTATCCGCCGCCGAGAACCACGAGCAGCGACGCGTCGCGCACTGCCGCAGCGCTCCCGGAGTGGACCGCGTGCCGTACAGGCGGTGCGTCCGTGGCGGCAGACCTCGCGTCCCCTCCGCCTCCTCCGGTGTGCGCGATCGCCCACCGGTGGAGACGGCGGCGGATCGCTCCCCGCTTCTGGCGGAGCCATACGCGCGAGCGGAGCAGGCCGAGTTCACACGGTCCCACGACGCCGGGCCCGAGACGGGCGACGAGATCGGTGAGGACGGACGGACCCGACCACGGGTCCGTGTCGTGCACGGTGATCCCCTCGACATCCGGGTAGTAGGCCCGGAGCAGCACGGGAACATCGGTGAGCACGCCGATCCGGGCACCGGGCCATCGCTCACGCAGCCTGCGCACCGTCACCGAGAGCATCGCGAGGTCACCGTTGTTCCGCAGCCAGTACTCGCTGCTCTCGATGACGATACGGACACTCTCGGTGGTATCCGGGTAGCCGGCAGGGATGTGACGCTCGGTCATGTGACCATCCGATCTGGGGCGCGACGACTGAATCGATCTGACGCACATTCAGGACTCATATTCCACCAAATGGCGGCTTCAGCAAACTCTAAACCCTGTATATGGTGTAGAAAGATACTTCAATCCTGTTTTTTCTATCACGTCGAGTAGAAGCGGGTCATCCGTATGGCACTCACGAGCAACACCGCGACGCCTGAACACGGGGATACCGTCGATGCCGCGTCCACTGTGAAGATCCAGGTCCAGCGCATCCGGCGGTTCTGGCCGATCGTGGTGACGATCGCGCTGGCAGCAGTACTCGCCGGCGCCGTGTACTCGTTCACCGCCGCCCCGTCGTACACCGCGCGGTTCATCCTTTTCGTGTCGTCCCCCGGCAGGGTTCCGGAGGAGGACGCGGTCATGGTGCTCGGTTATGTCGACCTGTTCAACGACCCCGCATACCAGTCGAGGATGCGGGAGTCCTCGGAGTTGCCCCCCGGCACCACGTTCGAGGCGCGCATGGCCGCCTCGAGCGCATTGGTCTACGTGGAAGCGACGGCAGGCAGCGCCGGTGAAGCGATGGACGCCGCGACGGCCCTCGCGACCAACTTCCGCTGGGACGTGGACGCCGTGCGGCGGGCCGAGCGGGACGCATCCATCGCTGCTCTCCGCGCCCAGGTGGACGAAATCCGTGAATCCGCCGACGGCGAGATCCCGTCGGAGTTTTCGATCCAGCGGATCACCGAACTCGAGAATCAGATCAATCTGATGCAGGGCGACTCCACCAATCAGCTTCAGGTTCTGCAACCGAACGGCGGTGTGTCGGTCTCCGAACCCAGTCCGCTGCGCGACATTCCGATCGCACTGGCCGGCGGGATGATCCTGGGCTCGGTGGTAGCCGTGGTGACATCGTTGCTCTCCGGAAGACTGGGAACGGCACACGACGTACGCGCGAGGACCGGCGTGACTCCCCTCGTGGACCTACCCCGCAGCGGGTCGCGAAAGGCGAATCAGCTGCGCGCCCTCCGCCTGACCCGGCTCGCGGCGATCTTCGGGCGGGGGAAGGTACCGCGACCGGGCGTCGTGTCGGTCGTCGCCCCCACCGCCACGCCCGCCACCGCTGAGGTCGCGCGCGCGATCGCCGCCTACTGGGCAGCCGAAGGCGAACGTGTGGTTCTTCTCCGCGCCGACCTGCGCCGGCCCCTGCCCGACGATCCGGCGGACGGGCCCGCTCCGGCCGGTGACTCCGGGTCCGGCTCGGCGACGGTGCGCGAGATTCCCCTCGGACATCTGCTCGCGAATCCCGATGCTCCTGTGAACCGCGCCGGTTTCACCGAGGTTCTCGACCGGGTGCGGGCCGGGGCCGACCTCGTTGTGGTGCAGGCTCCCCCGCTCCTCGAAGACCCAGGGTCGCACTCGGTGTGTGCAGCCGCCGACAGCACGGTGCTGGTCCTCGACCGGGCACGCGCACGTGTCGCGTCGACACGCGAAAGCGCGGAACTGCTCGACGATGCCCACCTCGCCGGTGGAGTTCTGCTCGACGCAGCCCGGCGAGGATCGCAGCCGTCACCCGAGCAGTCGTCTACCCCCGGCTACTCCGCCCCGGCGCGTTTCGAGCGGGTACGGCACCCCGACCGGGCTCCCGTGCGCAACGGCCATCACCGGAACCAGGACGCGGGCCGGCTCGTCCCCGGCCGTCCCGGACCCAACCCGTGATCTCGCTCCTCCTCCCTGCCGCCCTCGGGCTCGCGGTGCTGCTGGCGGCGGTCAGCCACCCGGTGACCGCCGTACTCGTGCTGCTCGTCGCGATGTTCCTGCGGCTCCCGACACCCGAGATCCCGCTGCTGCCCGTCGATCTGTTCGTGCTGTTGTTCCTCGTCACTCTCGGTTCGGTTGGCATGTGGGTCTCGATGCGCACTCATCGCCTCCGACGGCTCGGGGCGCTGGAAATCGTGATGGGCGTCTACATCCTGTGGAACATCTATTCGATGGTCTCGCCGCACCGGTTCTCCGCGGCGGCTCCGGTGACCGGCGAAGAGATGTCCGTCATCCGGTTCCTCGTGATCGGGACGGTCATCCCGTTCACCGCCTTCCTCGTCGCGCGACTCGCGTTCGACACCGAACTCGCGGTGCGGGCGCTGCTGTGGACGATCATCGCGCTGGGCGCATATTCGGCGGTGGTCAGCATTCTGCAGTTCCGCGCACCCGCGCTGGTATGGCCCCGGTACATCCTCGAAAACGAGACCTGGCCCGGACGCGCGGTGGGAGTGACTAATCAGCCGATCGGCAACGGCACGATCCTCATGCTCGCCTTCGTCTGCGCACTCGTCCTCGCCGCGCGCGGAACACATTCACGGCCGAGGCGGTGGCTGCTGTTCGTGATCGCCGCTGCGTGCGCCTACGGCGTGTTCCTCACCTACACCCGGGCCGTATGGCTCGCCTTCGGCATCGTGGTCGTGGCGGGCATGATTCTCGCGCGCGGCTTCCGCACCGGATTCGTCCTCACCGCCGCGACCATCTCGCTCGGGATCGCGGCCAGTTGGTCGACCTTCACCAGTCCCGATCGCAGAGCGGGCGGCGTGGGCTCGACGAGCGAAATCCACGACCGGCTCAACGCATTCGCCACGGCACGCTGGGCCATCTCCGAAGAGCCCTGGACCGGTTGGGGCATCGGTCGTTTCACCTCGGTGAACACGTACTTCCATCGGACGTTCGCTCCCGACATCCCGTGGGAAGGCGGGTTCGCCATCGACGCCCATTTCACCGAGATGGGCATCGCGGCGGAACTCGGACTCGTCGGCCTCGCGTTGTGGCTGACCGTTCTGGTCCTCCTGATCACGCTTCTCGTTCGTGCGTATCGCACGTTGCCGGCGGGCGATCTGCTCGGTCAGCCGCTCGTGGTCGCCGCATTGCTCGCCATGTTGTGCATGCTCGTCACCGGGGTCACCGTCGATCTGCGGAACCTCGATGTCACCAACGCTCTGGTGATGACGCTAGCCGGTGCCGCGGTGGGGTGCGCCGGGAGATACAACGAGCCCGATCGTTCACCGGAGGTACGGCGCGAGGAGGTCTCCGCATGAAAAGTCCTAGAGCGGTGTGGGTTTCGACGAGCACCGGCACCCGCGGCGGTGTCGCCACCTTCGTGCGCACGATGCAGGTCACGCAATTGTGGTCCGACTGGAACGTCGAACACATCAGCACGCACCGCAACGGTTCGGTGGCCCTGCGCATCGCAGTCTGGCTGCGGGGCTCGGTCGCGTTCGGTGCCACCCTGATGCGCCGACGGCCCGACGTCGTCCATCTGCATACGGCGTCGTACGGCAGTTTCGTCCGCAAAGCACTGCTCGCCGGGTGGGCCCACGCGATGGGTGTCCCGGTCGTGCTGCACATGCACGGCGCCGAGTTCCATCGTTTCTACACCCGCAGCCCTCTGCCGCTGCGCCGGATCATCCGCTCCACCCTCTCCGCCGCCGACGCGGTCGTCGCACTGGGCGACAGCTGGGCACGGCGTCTCGCCGAGATCGCGCCCGACGCACGGATCCTGGTCGTGCCCAACGCCGTCCGACCACACTCACCGCGGTCACACAACACGATGGGCGGACCCGTCGAAGTCCTCTTCCTCGGGGAAATCGGAGATCGTAAAGGAGCCTTCTGCCTGCTCGACGCGTGGGCGCACCTCCGCCACGAGGGTGCGGTCACCGGCCTGGCACACCTGACTCTCGCGGGAGACGGCGCGGTCGCCGCGGCGCGTCGCCGGGTGGCCGACCTCGGCGTCGGCGACTCCGTATCCGTCCCGGGCTGGGTCGATCCCGCCGAGGTGCCCGGTCTTCTTCGCCGGAGCCATGTTCTGGTGCTCGCGTCGCGCAACGAGGGCCAGCCCATGTCGATCCTCGAGGCCATGTCGCACGGCTTGTGCGTCGTCGCCGGGTCGGTCGGGGGCATCCCCGATCTCGTCGACGATGCCTCGGGCATTCTGGTCCCTCCCGACGATGTCACCGCGCTGACCGATGCGCTCCGCCTGGTGGTGTGCGATCACGAACTGCGGGGCCGGCTCGGCGCGGGGGCGTGGGAGCGAGTCGCGACCCGGTTCGATGTCGATGTCGTCTCGAGGCGTTTCGACGCCCTCTACCGCGAGGTGTCCACATGGAAATCTCCCGCCCCCTCCGCGTGATGTACGTGGTGCCCGACCTCGGGGTCGGCGGCGCCGAACGCCACGTCACCACCTTGCTGCCTCGCCTCGACCGAACCCGCTTCGACCCGATGGCGGTGTGCATCGGGGAGCCCGGTGTGCTCTTCCCCGTACTCGCGGAACACGGGGTACCGGCTCTCGCACTCCGCACCACGCGCAGGCAGGCACCGCGTGCGCTGGCCTTGCTCGTCCGGGAGATGCGCCGGTTCCGGCCGGACCTCGTGATCACACGCGGGTACAACGCCGAAATACTGGGTCGGACGGCCGCATTCGTCACCCGGGTACCGCGTTCGATCGTGTGGATCCATCACTGCGGCGACACCGAACCCCTCTCCCCCGTGCGCCGCCGGCTCGACCGGTTCCTCGATCCGATCACCGACGCGTACTTCGGCGTCGCGCAGGCGCAGAAACAGTTCATGGTGGACGGACTCGGTTTCCGCGGCGACAAGATCACCATCGTGCACAACGGGGTGGACCCGAGCCTGTTCACTCCACCCACTCCCGGCACTCCCGATCGGGCGCCGGCGGTGGGAATTCTCGCCGCCCTCCGGCCGGAGAAGGACCACGCCACCTTCCTGCACGCTGCGGCCCGGATCGTCGCCACCCGCCCCGAGGTCCGTTTCCTGGTCGTCGGGGACGGCCCCTGCCGCAACGGGATCGAGTCCCTGATCGCCGAATTGGGACTCGGCGACCATGTCGACCTCACCGGTGCACGCTCGGACGTAGCGCAACTGCTCCACGGCATGGATGTCGTGACCCTGTGCTCCCACACCGTCGAGTGTTTCCCCATGGCGTTGCTCGAAGCGATGGCGGCCGAGCGTCCCGTCGTGTGTACGGCGGTGGGAGGCATTCCGGAGATGGTCGTCGACGGGGTCACCGGACTGCTCGTCCCGCCCCGCGATCCGGAAGCCCTCGCGAATGCGCTGCTCGACGTCCTGTCCGATCCCGAGCGGGCACGGAAGATGGGACGCGCAGCGCGCGAACGTGTGGAAGCGGAGTTCACGCTCGATCGCAGTGTGGCCGCCGCGCAGGCGGCTTTCGACTCCGTAGCCCGCGTCCCGTCCCGGAGGCGGCGCCCGGGTCCGCTGCGGTTGACGCTGGTGATGGATCAGACGTTCGTCGGGGGCGTCGAAGTCCTCATGCTCGATGTCTTCCGGCACTTCGATCCCGAGGTGGTCCGGCCGAGGGTGCTGTGCCTGAGAGAAGAAGGTCCGCTCGCCGGTGAGTACCGCGAGGCGGGGTTCGAGGTGGAAGTGATCGAACGCTCGAGTAGCTACGACCCGCGGCGGTTGAGCCGCCTCGTCCGCGACCTCCGACGCGACCGCACGGACGCGGTGCTCGTCACGCACCATCACCGCGGCTCACTCGCGCTCGGACGGATCGCGGCCCTGCTCGCAGGGGTGCCGGTGAATCTCGTCGCCGCGCACGATATGGATCTGACCTCGGTAGGGCGGCGCTGCCTTCCCCGTTGGGCCGCGGCCACCCTGTTCCTGTCGGATGCGCTCGTGCTGCTCGGCCGACGGCAAGGCGAGTACCTCCACCGGGAGGAGGGGGTCGGCCGAAAACCGTGGTCGCGCACACGAGAAGTGGTCATCACCAACGGTATCCGGGTGACGCCGCGTCCCACGCCCGGCGAACGGGAACATGCTCGCACCGCGCTGGGGCTGGCCCCGGGCGATTTCGCGGTGGGGATCGTTGCACGGCTCAGCGCTCAGAAGGCCCACGAGGTGCTGTTCGAGGCGATGGCACATGCCGCTCGCGCACGGCCCGACACGAAACTCGTGGTGATCGGTGACGGACCCCGGCGTCGGGAACTGGGGGATCTGGCGCATCGTCTCGGCATCGCTGATCGTGTCGTGTTCACCGGCACGCGTCGTGACGTTCCGGCCCTGCTTCCCGGCCTCGATGTGACATGCCTGTCCTCCGTACACGAGGGCGCTCCGATCTCGGTGATGGAGGCGATGGCGGCGGGTCTCCCGGTCGTCGCCACCTCGTGTGGGTGCATTCCCGACATGGTGGCCGACGGGGTCGAGGGTTACGTGGTGCCGGTCGGTGACTCCGTCGCGCTGGCGGAGCGTCTCGTGTCCCTCGCCTCCGACACCGGGCTCGCTGCGGACATGGGCGCGGCGGCGCGGCGGCGGGCAGAGTCGGACTACCGGATCTCGCAGACCGCGAGGGCGTTCGAGAGCCTGCTCGCCGATCTCGCGGACCAGGCGTCCCGGCCCCTCACCGGCCCGGGTGGAGAAGGACGACACCGTCGAGCGGAGGGAGCGTCACCTCGTCGGTGAGTTCGCCGCCGTTCGCGGCGGGGTCCCAGGTGCCCTCGAGCTTTCGGTACGGCTTCTCGAGCGTTATGCGTTCGGCGGTGTCACCCGCGTTGACGAGCACGATGCCGTGGTCGAAGTCCCGGCGGTAAACGCCCGGCTCGGCCGGAAGCCCGTCGCTTCCGGGCGTCCGGCTCCCTGACAGCGACGCCTCCGGGATCGGGCGGCCGAGGTAACCACGCCCGGGTCCGCCGGCGCCGAGTTCGTCGTAGTAGTCGGGCACCCCGTAGTCGCTGCCCATCGGAGCCCAGAATCCGTCCCCCAGTAGAGTCGCGGTCGCGAAGAAACGTGCGCGTCGCTGCTGGTCGGCGGCGCTGAGGCCGAATCGCTTCCGGTTGATCGTCATCCACACCCCCGGCTCCCGGTACCCCGGTTCCGCCGCCGCGTCGAGGTAGCGCCCGAGGTCGACGCGGGGATCCCGGTCGGCGTAGGGATCGGCGAAGCTCTCCCACACACGCCCGTCGAGCACGTCGCCCTCCAGCGTCCGGTCACCGTTGGCGATCAGAATCGCGTCGCGCGGCAGCCGCGACCGGATCAGGGCCTCTGCCTGCGCCACCCCGCGGGCCCACGGGCTGCCGGGACCGTAGATCTCGGAGTCCGGTTCGTCGACACCGTCGCGGTCGATGTCCCAGTGGTCGCTGTCGGCGGAGTAGATGCGATCACCCCAGACGTCCAGGAGAATGCCGTCCCAGATTCCGGCGGACCACACCTCGTCGACCACCCAGTCGGCCGCGTACTCGGCGTAACCCATCCCTCCGACCCGCGGGCCGGCGTCGGTGAAGTTCACCATCGTGGTTCCCGGCCATTCGCTGACCTGTGCTCCCGCAACGGTCGTCGCGATCCATTCCTGCGGGAACGAACTCTGCTCACTGTCGGTGAATTGCCACAGGTCGTATCGTCCCGCCCAGTATCCGGGCGAACCGAGGTTCCGTGGGTAGTCGACGACATTGACGTAGGCCAGCAACCGCATCCGCGGATTGGCCGCTTCCAGTTCGTCGAAGTAGGAGCGGGGAGTCCTGTGCGCCCATTCGTGGTCGACGACGACCAGGTCGTAGCGGGCGAGCTCCTCCACCGGCGGTAATCGGTCCTGGGACAGGTAGTAGGTCGCGGTCCGCGGAAAGGTCGGCGGCCACGCGTCCTCGGTCTCCGGCATGTCCGGGTCGAACGCGATGTCCGCACCCGGTCGCGTACCACCGATCTGCGTCGGCGTGCTCGCGGACGGATCATCGGGTGTGACAACCGAACAGGAGAGCGTCCAGAGCGCCGCGACGAGTACGGTGATCCAGCCCCGGCGCAGTGCCCGTCCCCCTCCGCTCGTTCCTGTCACGACGGCGCGAGATCCAGAGATTGCGGGTAGTCGTTCTCCACGACTGCTGTCTTCACCTTTCCTGCCTTGGTGCGCGGTACCGCATCCACCACCACGATCCCGAGTTCCTGACCCGGCCCGAAGTAGCGTTCGACGTTGTGCCGGAGGGTCTTCTCCACACGGACGGCGTCGTATCCGTCCCCTGGTGCAACGCGGACCTCGAATCTGCCCGGAGCGCGCTGGGCGATCTGCACTTCCCGGACACCGGTGACGTCGTCGACCACCATGGACGGCAACGGCAGCGGACGCCCGTCGGCGGCAACGAATCGGTCCTCGACCCGGCCGTCTACGGTGCCCAACCGGGGGAACGTTCGTCCGCACTCGCACAGTCCCGCCGGCGCCGGTCCCACACGGTCACCCGTTCGGTAGCGCAGGAGCGGAAAACCCCAGTTGTGGAGCGGGGTTCCGAAGATTTCCCACCGGTCCGGCACTCCGGGAACGGGGATCGTTTCGACGATCCCGTAGTCGGGAAACACGTGGTAGCTTCCCTTCTCGCACGTTCCGGCCATCACCACCCGTTCCGTCTGGCCGTAGTGATCGACGATCGGACCCTCGAACACCTTTCGCATCAGCGCGCGCTGCTCGGGGCGCATGGTCTCCGACGAAGTGAGGATCGCACGTAGCGGCAGGCGTTCTCCTCTGTCGTGGAGGAGTCCCGCCAGCAGGGCGATGCTGGACGGCCAGCCGTCGACGACATCGGGCCGGAAGGCGTGCACGGCGTCCAGGATCGCGGGCAGTGTCTCCGCCGTCAGGTGGTAACTCGAGATCATCAGCTGTCCCGCACCAGGCACGGACTCGACGGGATCGTCCGGATGGTCGGCGGCAAAATCACTGTTCCCCAGAGTTATCCGTCGCAATCGGGACGGAAGCCCGTACCAGCGGTACTGCCTCTCGAGCGCGCACGCTTCGTAGATCGACGATCCCGGCGTGCGATACACGGTGACGGCACGCCCCGAGGTGCCACTCGAATGTGCCTGCCACATCAGGCGCGACGGATAGGCACGGAATCGCTCCGGATAGGCGACCAGTTCTGAACGTTCGACGATCGGAAGCGAACCGAGATCGGCGAGCGTCCGGATCGAGCGTGGGTCGATCCTGTTGCTCCGGAACCAGTCCCGGTAGTAAGGCGACGCCACCGATGCCCACCGCACGACCGCGCGCAGGTGCCGTTCCTGGAACCCGGCGATCGCGTCGGGACGGGCGCACTCGAGGCGCCGCATCGCCAGCTTCGTCGCGGGTCGCATCGGGTGCGCTCGGAGGATCGCCTGCTGCAGGGACGGGAAAACCCTCGGAGGTGCCATCTTGGATACCTTAGGTCGCTTTGTCTGCAGTAAACAGACCTTGCGCACATTTTATCGGCTTATTCCCAACCTATTGGCTATTATCGGCATTGCGGCTGCGGGGGGCCGCTTCCGTGTCCTGTCTGATTTCCGGAGGCCCCGTGGGACGACTCGAGTGGTATACGCATCGCCTTCTGGCCATGCGCCCGGCCGAGATCGCGTGGCGCACCCGCCGGGCGGTGGGGCAGCACCTTCCGGCTCGGCCCTTGTCGGATACCGATCTCCTCGGCGCGGACCCGGACTGGCACGCCGCGCTCGAGCGCTTCCGCCGCTCCGAGCGACGTCCCGTCCTGCTCGACCGCGAACGCGCCCGCCTCGTCGCACGAACCGACGAAGCCGCCGTCGCCGCGACGATCGCCGCCGCGGATCGAGTGCTCGAGCACCGATTCTGCTTCTTTGCCTATCCCGAAGCTCGGCTCGGCCGTCCGATCGACTGGAACTACGACCCCGTCGGCGATGTGCACTGGCCACCGCTGCCGTCCCACCGGATCGACCACCGCGTGTCGGACGGTGACCCGAAGTGGATCTGGGAACTGAACCGCCTGCAGCATCTTCCGTGGCTCGCGCAGGCCTGGTTGTTCACGGACTCGCCCTGCTACGCCGCCGAGGTATTCGAGCAACTCGACACCTGGATCGCGACGAATCCTCCCGGCCGGGGCATCGCGTGGCGCGGCGCATTCGAGGCCGGGATCCGGGCGATCTCGGTGGCCGTCGCCGTTCAGGGCCTGCGCGACAGTCCCGAGCTGACCGTCGAACGATTCCGGCGGATCGTGCAGATGCTCGCCGAGAGTGCGCGTCGCTGCCGCGTCGAGAGATCGCGGTACAGCTCGGCGAACAACCACCTGGTCGGCGAACTCGCCGGCCAAGCCGTGGTGGCCCTCCTGTTCCCGGATCTCCGGCCCGCACCGCGGTGGGAACGTGACGCCCTCGAGGCCCTGCGCACCGAAGCGGACCGGCAGATCCTGCCCGACGGCGCCGGGGCCGAACAAGCTGCCGCATACCAGGTCTTCACCGCAGAACTGTTCCTCGTCGTCACCACCGCCCTGCTGCGACGCGACGACGCGGCGCCGCTCGAACTCGTCGATGCGATCACCCGAAGTGCGGACTATCTCGCCGCGTTCGTCGGGCACGACGATCCGCTACCGCGCTACGGCGACGACGACGAGGGTTTCGCGCTGCGCCTGGACGCCGCGCCCCTCCGATCGGTACGCGACCATCTGGGCACGGTCGGTGCAGTCCTGGGTGTCGAGGAGGCGAGACGACGCGGAACCCCGACGACGAGCGCGCTCTGGCTCGCGAGCGACCTCGACGACGCGATGCGTCCACCCCGTGCCGTTCCCCCACCGACCACCGGACACTTCGCCCCCGACGGCGGACTGGTCGTCCTGCGGTCCGGACGACGACGGCTGACGATGGACGTCGGCCCCCTGGGTTATCTGTCGATCGCCGCCCACGGGCACGCCGACGCTCTCGCCGTGACGCTCGCCGTCGACGGGCACGATGTGATCGGTCATCCAGGCGCCGCAAGCTATTACGGGCATCCGGCGTGGCGGGAAGTGCACCGGGGAACACGGGCGCATCCGACGGTCTCGGTCGACGACACGAACCAATCGGTCATCGGGGGCGCGTTCCTGTGGCGCACCGGGGCGCAGGTGCGGGTCCGCTCGGTGGATCTCGTCCGCGGCATCGTCGAGGCCGAGCACGACGGGTACGAACGACTCGCCGACCCGGTCGTGCACCGGAGGTGGCTCATCGCACCGCCGGGGGCAGGCACCACACTCGTGGTGGACCTGCTCGACGGACGGGGGCGCCACGTCGTGCGGACGTCCTGGCCGCTGCACCCTTCACTCGACATCACACCGCTCGACCGCGGTCATCTCGTGTGCCGCGATCACATCCCGATCCTGCACGTCGCCTACGCGTGTTCCGTCGCAGATCCTGTGCGCGAGGAAGTGCGCGGAGATCCGGACGGCAATCTGGGCTGGTGGTCGCATCGCCTCGAATCACGCGAACCCGCCTGGTGGGTCGGCGTCCGATGCACAGCCGAAGTCCCGTTCGTGCTGGTCACCGCACTGGCACCGGCCGGCGAGGACGGCACCTCTGTGAGCGGACTGACCGTCGAACGCGACGACACCACGATCGAGGTGTGCTGGTCCGACACCGACGGCGCTCATCGGCAACTGCTTCCGCTCGACTCCGGCGCACCCGGCCGGGACCTCACCGCACCGCCGCACCGGTCGGGGATGGACGAGATCTCACCCGTAGGCCCGTGAACAGGAAGGTGGACACCGTGCGCCCCTCGACCGATCCGGCGACAACCGGATTCAGTTTTCTCACCACCGCATACCGGACCGAACGGTACATCCCGGAGACCATCGAATCCGTTCTGGCGCAGACCTGCGACGACTGGGAAATGGTGGTGGTGGACAACGGGATGTCCGAGGAGATGGCACGGGTCGTGAAACCGTATCTCGCCGATCCTCGAATCAGGCTGGTGCGTCAGGAGAATCGCGGATACACGGGAGGTATCGCGGCTGCGGCGGAACGTGCGCGCGGGAGCATCCTGTGCCTCCTCGACAGCGACGACCACCTGATGCCGGAGTTCTGCGCCCGGGTGGGAGCGGTGTTCGATGCGGAGCCCGGTGCCGCAGCGGTCGCGTGCGACGCCCACCTCTTCACCGACGACGGCTCCGTGCCCGGCGGGTACATGCGATCGCTCGGGGCGGGGCGCCGAGCGGGCGACGACCGGCTCACGATCCGCCGGGTACTCGGAGGCGAGGTGCCGTACTACACCGCTGCGATCCGTCGCGAGGCGTGGGATGCCGTTGGGGCCTACGCCTCCGGCCTCGACGACGTCGACGAGTCGGTCATCGTCTGGCTGCGTCTCGCATCACAGTTCGACGTTCGCATGATCCCGGATCGGCTCGCGCGGTACCGGTTGCGCGGCGACTCCGACTCCCGCGACGAATCGACCGTCGAGAACTTCGAACGGCAACTACTGCGGTCGTTCGAGTCCGGAGAAGTGTGGGCGACGACGAAAGAGGACGTCGCGGCCCTCGACGCGACGCTGCGGCGCCTGCGTTATCACCAATCCCTGCGCCGGGCGCGATGGGCGTTTCGCGACGGTGACCTCGCCGGGGCGAGGGCAGCCGCGCGGGCCGCTTTCTCCCAGCGGCGCACTCTCCGGGCCGCTGTGGCGCTGAGCGCCGTGACGGTGGCTCCGGGCGTCGTGCGACAGCTCTACCCGGCCAAACAACGAGTCTCTGCGGCCGCGGCCTGGGTCGTCGAGCGGGTGGCGTCGCGCGGTCGGTCGCGGTGCTGAACGACGTTGATCACGTTGCCGTCCGGCGCCCGCACGAGAAATCGGTACACCCCCCACTCCTCCGTGGTGAGGGGATGGACGATGTCGTAGCCGAGTCCCTGAGCCTCGGCGTACGCCGCTTCGACGTCATCGGTGTGCACGGTCATGACCGAATCCTCCGGTGCGGTGGCATCGCCGGTGACGAGTTGGACGTGCGCCCCGGTGTCGGGATCGGTGTAGCGGGCCACCCAGCCCATGTCGAACTCTTCGGTACTCAGACCCAGGTAGTCGCGGTAGAAATCCTTGGCCGACTCGACGTCGGCGACATGAAGATTGGTGGTGATGCGGCGGGCATGCATGTCGTCCTCCTGCGCTGCGGGTATCACCGACTATCGGCGTAGCGCGCCGCGATGTCGACCCTGCGAGGCATCAGGGGCGCCGAGCGGTTCGTTCCCGAGGCAGACCCACCGTCCGTCGAGTTCCGGATAGGTGTGATGCAACTCGGGCAGCAGGTCGGGCAGGGTCAGCAGGACCACGTCGGGTTCGGCGTCCAGCAGCGCCGGAGGAGCGATGATGGGCACGTCCGTGCCGGGCATCCTCCGTCCCTGCTTGAGCGGCGACGCGTCGGCGACCCCCGCGACCAGGCGGGTCTCGATCCGGGCGCGAGCGAACAGGGCGACCGCGCGCGACGCCGCACCGTAGGCGTAGACCCGGGCGCCTGCCGAGGCAGCGGATTCGAGCCATTGCCGTAGCCCGTCCGTCTGCCGATCGGCGGCGTGCTGGAGTCGCCGCACGACGCGCGGGTCGCATATCCCCGCGTCACGCTCGTGCGCGAGTATCCGGGTGACGGCCGGGTCGTCCCGGGAAGGACGACGGTGCCGCGCCTCGACGAGAATCGTGCCGTCGTAGAGATCGAACTCCCACGCGGCGTGGATGTGCAATCCGGCATCTTCGAGGAGCCCGCGCAACACGGTGAGGGAGTAGTAGGCGAAATGTCCGTGCCGCAGGGCGTTCCACTGCTCCTCGCGGAGGATTGCCGCTACGGAATGGAACTGCATCAGCAGCACGCCGTCCTCGGCGACCACCTCGGCGCGGCGGGCGAAGGCGGACCGTTGATCCGGTTCGTGCATGATGCCGAAACAGTCGAGCACTACGTCGGCGGGACCACGAGGCACCGATCGGAAGCCGCGCTCCCGGAGCAGCGGAAGCCACGTCCCCCCGTGCGGGCTCCCGAACTCGAGGACGGTGCTTCCCGTCAGCCGGCCGGCCTCAGCGACCGTTCGCACGGCGTCGGCGGCCTGGAGTTGCAGCGCCAGCGGTTCCACGCCGCGCGGTTCGTCGGGCACGGTGTCGTCGTCGGCGAGCTGGGCGAGTCCGCACGCCGGGCAGAGGTCCATCGCGAGAGGATGTGACGACTCCTCCGCGCCGGGCGGGGTGTCCGCGGGCGGGAAGTGGGCGGCCTGTGGAACGGCGCCGAGGTCGAGGACCCGCACCGTGTCCGTCCCACTGCAACCCCGGCACAAGCTTGTCATATCGAATTCCCTTGCAGTGGTTGCGGTTGCGCCCGTACGGTTCGGTCCGGCACGATGAGAGGGTGCGAATCGACACGACGGGCCTGACCGATGTTCTGGTGTTGCGACCCGAACCCTTCCGCGACGAACGCGGATTGTTCACACGCACGTTCGACGCCGCACTGTTCGACCTCTACCTCGACGAGACCCCCGGCGCTCCCGCAACCCGCGCCGCCGACTTCCTCCAGGATTCGCAGTCGCGGTCGCACCGCGGGGTGATCCGCGGAATGCACGGCCGTGCGGGCCGGGGCGAGGCGAAACTCGTGCGGTGCGCGCGAGGCGCGATCCACGACGTGCTCGTCGACATCCGGAAGGAGTCGCCGACCTTCGGCCGGAAGGAGTCCTTCCTGCTCGACGACGAGGATTTCGCCCACCTGTTCGTCCCGCCGGGGTTTCTCCACGGGTTCCAGGCCCTGACCGAGGCGGCCGATGTCTGTTACCGAATCGACCGGCCGCACGACCCGCTCGAAGACCTGGCGGTCGCATACGACGATCCCGACCTCGACATCGAGTGGCCGCTGCCGGTCGCCGCGATCAGCGCGCGGGACGCGTCGGCGGGCGAGTGGAAGGATCTGCTCGCCCGGCTCTGACGCACAGCCTTTCGAGGACACCCTCACCCACCCGTCGTCACCGGCTGGGTGTCGCGCTGGACTCGCAGGGTGTCGTCGACGAGGCCCCGGTTCCTCAGCATCTCGAGGTGGGCGAGCCGGGTGTACCGCTGGGTGAAGGCGTCGCCGGTCATCTCGTAGGCGAGATACGCGCGGTACAGTTCCTCCGCGCCCTCCGGGACGGTCCACCGGACGACGTTGTCGCCGAACGCTTTCCGCATCGCCGAGAAGTCCACCCGGTACGAGCGGGGATCGGGCCCGCTCTCCCCCGTGATCAGCACCTCGGATCCCGGCACCACCTCTGCCACCGCGTCGGCGATCCGTGCCACGGTGACGTTGCCGGCTTCGCTGCCGACGTTGTAGGCCGCACAGTGCACCCGGTCGATGGGGGCGACGAGCGCGCGGGCGAAGACGGTGGCGATGTCGTGTGCATGCACCAGCGGCCGCCACGGCGTCCCGTCGGACAGCACACGCACCTTGCCGGTGAGCACCGCCGACGCCACGAGATTGTTGAGGACGATGTCCGCGCGCAGGCGCGGCGAGAACCCGAAGGCCGTGGCATTGCGCAGAAAGACCGGCGAGAAGCCCGAATCGGCGATCGCGGCGACGTCCGCTTCGACCCGGACCTTGCTCTGCGCGTAGGGCGTCAGCGGCCGCAGCGGCGCTTGCTCGGTGACGAGATCCGATCCCGCCGACCCGTACACCGAGCATGTCGATGCGTACAGGAATCGGCGCACCCCTGCCTCCTTGGCGAGTCGGGCGAGGCGCACGGACGCGCGGTGGTTGATCTCGTAGGTGATCTCCGGTGCCAGCGCCCCGAGCGGGTCGTTCGACAGCGCGGCAAGATGCACCACCGCGTCGAATCCCTCGAGGTGCTCTGTGGTCACGTCCCGGAGATCGACCCGGAAGGCGGGCGGCTCGACCGGCGTCGGCCCGAGCAGGCATTCGGCGAACAACCCGGAGTCGAGACCCACGACGTCGTGACCGGCTTCCTGGAGCGCCGGAACCATGATCGAGCCGAGATACCCCTGATGACCGGTGACGAGAACTCGCATGTCATATCCCTCCGAATCGGACGATCGCCTTCTCGATCACGAATGCCTCGGCGTGGGGGTGCCGGCACTGCACACCCCGTAGCCGTGACAACGCGAGAAACGCCTCCTCGTCGAACCAGTCGTGGTCCGCCTGCGACGGGTAGTACTTGAGGAGGATGCGTGCCTTCTCCTCCGCGGTCTCGCGACCGAGCGGATGGTAGAGCGCGGTTCGGGGAGTATCGGCTTCCCACTTGAGGATCTCGTACCCGAGTACGAGCTGGTCCCGGAAGACCGTCGGGGTCAGTTCCGCGACGATACGGTGATCCTGGTGCGCGTCGGCGCGTTGAGGCGCGAACACGATGTCGGGGACGCAACGGTTACGGAACGACTCCAGCGCGAGTTTGACGTATTCCCAGTATCCGGGTGCGCGCCCGTCCGGGATGTCGAGGACGCTCAGTTCGAAGTCCGCACCCGGGCAGAGCGCCCGCAGGGCGTGACTCTCCTCCATCTCCCGCGGGGTATCGGCCCCGGACAGCACGAAGGCCCGCACCCGCAGTCCCGGATACCGCGCGGCGAGGGTCAGCAGTGTGCCGCCGACTCCCATCGCGATGTCGTCGCAGTGCGCGCCGAGAACCGCCACCTCCCGGACGGCGGTCGGCGTCAGGCCGATCATGACACCGGTGCCGTTCGATCCGTCTCCCACACCGTCCACGGGTGGATGCCGCGGGCGTAGTCGTTGTCGAGTTCCGCGCGTTCCTTGAACGTGTCGGCCGGTTTCCAGAATCCTTCGTGCCGGTAGCCGAACAACCGTCCCTGGCCGGCCAGGGTTCCGCACACGTCCGCGACGAGATCCCCGCCCGGTGGCAGGTAGTCGAAGATCTCCCGGCTGAGCACGAAGTACCCGCCGTTCTCCCAGACGGGAAGCATGCTCACCGGCGTGATCTCCTTGATCTCGCCGTTGGGTGCGACGTCGACGCAGTGAAACGACGACTGGGGAGGCACGACGAGCATCGACGCTGCCGCCCCGGATTCGTGGAACGTCTCGACCACGTCGTCGAGCGGCGCGTCGGTGAGGACGTCGGCGTAGTTCGCGAGGAAGTACGGATCGTCGCCGAGGTGATGGCGGACCCGCCGCAACCGCTCGCCGATCGCGGATTCCCTGCCCGTGTCGACGAAGGAGATCGACCAGTCGCTCATGTCCTCGGTGAGCATCTCGACGCGGTTGCCCCGCAATACGAAGTCGTTGCAGTGCTCCGGCTTGTACTCGAGGAAATACTCCTTGATCTTCCGGGCGCCGTATCCGAGACACAGGATGAACTCCTTGTGCCCGAAGTGCGCGTAGTACCGCATGACGTGCCACAGCAACGGTCGCGGCCCGACCATCTGCATGGGTTTCGGGATCGGATCGTCGACTGCGCTGCGCATCCGCATTCCGTATCCGCCGCAGAAAAGGACAACTTTCATGGCACGAGCCTCCTGAGGTCGGTGTCGGTGCCGGTCGCGAATTCGGCCGAGCCGGAGGCGGTATGGAGTTCGGGCAGCGGGAACACGAGTTGCCCACCCCATTCCGCGATGAAGTGCAACTGCTCGGTCAGTTCACGTTCGAGGTTCCAGGGCAGCGCGATCACCACGTCGGGGCGATCCTTCTCGATCTGCTGCGGGTCGAGGATCGGGATCCGGGTGCCTGGGGTGAAACGGCCGTGCTTGTACGGATTGCGGTCGACGGTGTACTCCACGAGGTCGGTACGGATTCCGCAATAGTTGAGCAGGGTGTTGCCCTTGCCCGGTGCTCCGTATCCGACGACGGTCCGTCCCTGCTCCCGGCACTCCAGCAGGAAGCGCAGCAGATCCTGTCGCGCCTTCCGGGTCCGGTCCTCCAGGTCGAGGTAACCGGCAACCTCGTGCAAGCCGGCCCGGCGCTCCGTTTCGAGCACCTCGGCCACACGGGGGCCCGGTTCTCCGGCAGCGGAGGCGGGACGTGCCCACACGCGGATCGAACCACCGTGGGTACCGAGCAGTTCGACGTCGACCACCACCAGGCCGGCAACGGCGAGCGCCCGCTGCGCACTGAGCACCGTGTAGTACTGGAAATGCTCGTGGTAGATCGTGTCGAACTGGCCGAGTTCCACGAGATTCAGGGCGTGATGCACCTCGATGCTGAGCCAGCCGTCGTCGGCGAGCAGGCCCCGCAGCGCTCTGGTGAATCCCCGTAGGTCGGGGATGTGCGCGTACACGTTGTTCGCGACGACCAGATCCGCAGGGCCGTGTTCCTGCCGGACGGAGGCCGCGAGTTCCTCGTCGAGGAAAGCGGTGACGGTGGGGACTCCCCGTTCCCTCGCAGCGGCACCGACATTTACCGACGGTTCGATCCCGAGACACGGAATGCCCTGCCCGACCACATGTTCGAGGAGGTAGCCGTCGTTGCTCGCGACCTCGACGACGAGCGAGTCGCCGCTCAGCCCCAGCCTCCGGGTGGCGTCCTCGACGAACATTCGCGAGTGCTGCACCCAGGAATCCGAGAAAGACGAGAAGTAGGCGTACTCGGTGAAGGTCTCCTCGGGCGTGATGAGAGCCGGTATCTGGAGCAGCAGGCAGTCTTCGCAGACCCTCAGATGCAACGGATAGGTGGTCTCGGGTGCGTCCAGTTCCTCGGCGCGGAGGAACTTCTCGCACGGGGGTGTCGCGCCGAGGTCCACGACGCTGAGCAACCGGTCGGAATCACACAGTCGACATCGCACGGGCTGCCGCCCTTTCTGCCCGGAGGTCCCTCTCGACGGCACCTGCGGAAAGTGCCGGCGGTGGGGCTCACGGAGCCCACGGTTCGGTTCAGCTTCCACCAACTAACCACAATCCAGGTTTGCTAACAACCGTTTAAACAAACTACAAGACTTTTTCTGTGTGTTTGTTTACTCTTACATCAGGTTATTGGCCCAGGAAGCGAGTCGATACCGCTTCGCCGAGCAGACCCATCCGAGGGGACCCCATGACGGACACGGCACCCGTGAGCAGCGCCCACCGGAACCCGGCCACACACCGGTCCGGGACACGCCGCAGCCGGATCGAAGCCGTCGACCCGGACACCGCCACCCGCGTCCGGCACCTCGGTGCCGTCGCCCGCCGCGGACTCGCCCACATGTATTCCGGTACCGGGTTCCCGCAGACCACCCGTGCGATCCGCACACCGGCCGGCACGACTCTGCGGAACGAGAGCCACAGCCCCCGGTACACCGCCATCGCCGCCCTGGGACTCGACCGGCTCACCACGGACATGCAACAGCGGATACTGCAGGGCGACACCGCAGACGACCTCGTGCCCCGGGCGCTGGATGCGGCACGCGGCAACCCGGACACAGGTGTACTCGCCCTCGCACTCTGGGCGGCAGGGGAGATCCGCGGCTCCGCCGACGCGGCAGTGCTCGACGACCTGCGGCGGCGATGCTCGACCGATGCCCCGATGCTCACCGTCGACTGTGCATGGGCTCTCACTGCCGCGCTCGCCGTCCGCGACCACGCGGACACCGACGACATGATCACATTGCTCACCCGCCGCCTGCTGGCCGGGCAAGGGCCCGGGGCACTGTTCCCCCACGTCCTGCCCTCCCCCGGCGGGCGCCGGACCTTCGACGCGAAGACGACCTGGCGTCGGCACGTCGGCTCGTTCGCCGATCAGGTCTATCCACTCCAGGCGCTCGCCCGCACCTCCGCCGCGACCGGCGCCCCTGGTGCGCTCGCGGCCGCCAACACCACCGCGGCACGAATATGCGAGGTGCAGGGCGCCGCCGGTCAATGGTGGTGGCACTACGATTCACGGACCCCGCAGGCCGCACGGTCGGTGGTGGAGCGCTATCCCGTCTACAGCGTCCATCAGCACGCGATGGCGCCGATGGCGCTGTTCGACCTGTTCGAGTGCGGAGGACAGGACCACCTCGACGCCGTGCAGTCGGGAGTCGACTGGCTCTTCACGCATCCCGAGACGATGTCGGACCTCGTCTGCGACGACCACGACGTCGTGTGGCGCAAGGTCGGGCGACGAGAACCGCGGAAAGCCGTGCGGTCCCTGTCCGCCGCCACCACCGCGGTACGTCCCGGCCTCGTCCTGCCGGGGCTCGACCGAATCTTCCCCCCGGGGCCGATCGACCACGAATGCCGGCCGTACGAACTCGGCTGGCTGCTCTACGCCTGGTCCCCCGGCCCGGATGCAGGAGAGCGCGATGCCTGACCCCTGCGCCGACCACGCCGTCGGCCCCACCACGCTGTTCGGCATGCCCGTCGACCCCGTCACGATGGAGACCGCGGTGACGCGCTGCCTGCGCGCGCTCGAGACCCGGGCACCGTTCACCGTGGGCGTGCTGAACGCCGCGAAGACGGTGAAACTCCGCACGGACGGTGATCTGCGTGAGTCGTTGCTCGGGTGCGACATGCTCCTCGCCGACGGGCAAGCGGTCGTGTGGGCCGGCAATCTGCTCGGTTGCTCTCTGCCCGAGCGTGTTACCGGAATCGACCTGTTCACCGAACTGCTCGGATGCGCGGATGCCGAGCGACGATCCGTCTATCTCCTGGGCGCACGTCCGGAAGTGCTCGACACTCTCGTCGACGCCCTCACCGAGCAGTACCCGGGCCTTCGCATCGCAGGGCATCACCACGGGTACTTCGATATCGACGATTGCGCCGGCATCGTCCGCGACATCCGCGACTCCGGCGCGGACATGCTCTTCATCGGCATGCCCTCGCCGCTCAAGGAGAACTTCCTCCGGCGCTGGGAGACCGAACTCGGAGTTCCGCTGCGGCACGGCGTGGGTGGCTCGTTCGACGTCCTGGCCGGATTCACGAAGCGCGCACCCGAGCGGTGGCAGCGACTCGGTCTGGAATGGGCGTACCGGCTCGTTCAGGAGCCTCGGCGCATGTGGCGCCGGTACCTCGATACCAACACCCGTTTCGTCGCACTGGCACTCGCGGAATCGGTTCGGCCCACACCGCCGTACGAACGCGCCGAGAACGCAGAACCCCAACACCGACCTACCGTGAGGGAGCACCATGGCTGAGCTGTTCACCGGAAGTGTCGCTGTCGTCGGGCTGGGCTACATCGGCCTGCCCACCGCGGTGATGCTCGCGACCCGGGGTATCGACGTGACCGGTGTCGACATCGATCCGAGAATCCTGAACGCGGTCTCCGACGGCGAAGTCCCCTTCGCCGAACCCGACCTGGCTGCGGCGATGCGCGGTGCCGTCGCGTCGGGCACGCTGCACACCAGCTGCGACGTTCCGCACGCCGACGCCTACATCATCGCCGTTCCCACTCCCTTCAACGCCGACCACACCGCAGACCTGTCCTACGTGCGGACGGCAACCGAGCAGGTCGCGGAACGGCTGCGGGGCGGCGAGATCGTAGTTCTCGAATCGACATCGCCGCCGGGCACCACCGAGCAGGTCAGTAGCTGGATCGCCGAACGACGACCGGATCTGCACCTGCCGCACGCCGACGAGGGACTCGCGGACGTGCATGTCGCCCACTGCCCCGAACGTGTCCTTCCCGGCCGCATCATGGTGGAGATGGTGACCAACGACCGTGTGGTCGGGGGGATCACCAACACCTGCGCCGAGCGCGCCGCGTCGATCTACCGCATCTTCTGTGAAGGCGAGATCTGCCTGACGGACGCTGCGAGCGCCGAGATGGCCAAGCTCGTCGAGAACGCCTATCGCGACGTCAACATCGCCTTCGCCAACGAATTGTCCTATGTCTCGGACGAACTCGAACTCGACGTCTGGGAGGTGATCCGGCTCGCCAACCGGCACCCCCGGGTGAACATCCTCAATCCCGGCCCCGGAGTGGGCGGCCACTGCATCGCGGTGGATCCGTGGTTCATCGTCGGTGCCGCACCGGAGGCGGCGAAGCTCATCCGCACGGCGCGCGAGGTCAACGATTCCAAGCCCAACTACGTTGCTCAGCAGGCGATCGACAAGTGTGCACGGTTCCGCGACCCCACGATCGCCTGCCTGGGCCTGACGTTCAAGGCCGACGTGGACGACATCCGCGAGAGCCCGGCACTGCAGGTCGTCGAGTTGATCGCGAAAGCACTTCCGGACGTGGAGATCCTGCTCGTCGATCCGTTCGTGCCGGATGTTCCCGACACCTTGCAGGGGTACGAGCGCGTTCGCATGTCGCGGTGCCGAGAGGCGGTCGCGGCCGCCGACATCGTGATCGAGCTGGTCGACCACGATCAGTTCAAGTCGCTCTCGCGCAGTCTCCTCGCCGGCAAGGTCGTCTACGACACCAGGGGCCTGTGGCGATGATGCGCCGGCCCGCTTCGTCTCCCGGTCGCCCCACATCCTCCTCAGAGGTTACGAGCGACCGAGGCCGGAGCGAATTCCTCTGGCGGAGTGCCTCTTCCGAAGAAGCATTCGATCGCGTCGACCGACCTCGACGCCGCGTGCCCGTCCCCGTAGGGATTGACCGCTCGGGCCATCTCGTCGTACGCATCCGCGTCGGTCAGCAGGCGCGACACGGCGTGGACGATTCGATGCTCGTGGGTGCCGACGAGTTCCACGGTGCCCGCCGCGATCGCTTCGGGACGCTCGGTGGTCTCACGCATCACGACGACCGGTTTGCCGAGGCTGGGTGCCTCCTCCTGCACCCCACCGCTGTCGGTGAGCACCACCTGGGCGCAGTCCATCGCCCGGGCGAAGTCGCTGTAGCACAACGGCTCTGTGACCACGATGTTCCGGAGACCGAGCAGCGGCGGGAGCAGCACTTCCCGGACGACGGGATTGAGGTGCGCGGGAAGCAGGAACGTCGTCTGCGGGAATCTCCGGGCGAGGGTCGCGATCGCACGGGCCGAGTTCGCCATCGGCTCTCCCCACGATTCGCGGCGGTGCGCCGTGACGAGCACCAGCGGTTCTCCGAGTACTCGGGCCAGGGCAGGGTCGACCGGCGGGATGTCCTGCGAAATCACCTGGTGCAGAGCGTCGATGACAGTGTTGCCGGTGACGACGATGCTGTGGCGTGCGATGCCTTCGGCCAGGAGATTGGCACACGAGGTCGGCGTCGGCGCCAAGTGCAGCGACGCCAGGTGGGAGGTGAGCCGGCGGTTGATCTCCTCGGGGAACGGGTTGGCCGGATCACCCGTGCGCAGACCCGCCTCGAGATGGATGAGCGGCACGCGTCCGTAGAACGCCGCGAGGGCTGCCGTGAAGCACGTGGTGGTATCGCCCTGGACCAGGACAGCGACGGGCTTCTCCTCGGCGATGATGCGGGAGACCCCGGCCAGTACCCGCGCGGTGACATCCTCGAGACGCTGGCGCGGTTCGAGGATGTCGAGGTCGTGCCGGGGAACGATCCCGAACAGGGAATTGACCTGATCGAGCATCGCCCGGTGCTGACCGGTGACGACAACGACCGGCTCGACGGTCTTCGATCGCTGCAACTCCGCGACCACGGGCGCCATCTTGATGGCCTCGGGGCGAGTGCCGTACACGACCAACACTTTCTCCATTGGCCGATACTAAGCCGAATTTCGTACCTTCGGCCTGTTTACAGGGATAAAACCGACTCGATCCCTGAAAAGGTGTGGTGCGGACGGCTCAGACGACCGGTTCCAGAACCTCCCGGCCGACGAACGGCACGAGCGCAGCGGGAACCTTCACCGACCCGTCGGCCTGCTGGTGGTTCTCGAGCAGCGCGACGAGCCAGCGGGTGGTCGCGAGCGTCCCGTTGAGGGTCGCGGCGATCTGCGGCTTGCCGTTCTCGTCGCGGTACCGGATGTTCAGGCGACGAGCCTGGAACGTCGTGCAATTCGACGTGGACGTGAGCTCGCGGTACCGCTCCTGGGTGGGAACCCAGGCCTCGCAGTCGAACTTGCGGGCCGCCGACGAACCCAGGTCGCCACCGGCGATGTCGATGACCCGATACGGCACGTCGATGGAGGCGAGCATCTCCCGCTCCCACGACAACAGTCGCTGATGCTCGGCGGCGGCGTCCTCGGGCTTGCAGTAGACGAACATCTCCACCTTGTCGAACTGGTGGACCCGGATGATGCCGCGGGTGTCCTTGCCGTAGCTGCCGGCCTCGCGCCGGAAACAGCTCGACCAACCGGCATACCGCTTGGGTCCCTTCGACAGATCCAGGATCTCGCCCATGTGATAGCCGGCCATCGGCACCTCGGAGGTCCCGACGAGATAGAGGTCGTCCTCTTCCAGGTGATAGATCTCGGCCGAATGAGCACCGAGGAATCCGGTGCCGTCCATGACCTCGGGCCGCACCAGCACGGGCGGGATCATCACGGTGAAGCCGTTGGCCGTGGCCTTCTGGGCGGCCAACTGGAGGAGTCCGAGCTGCAACATCGCGCCGGCACCGGTCAGGAAGTAGAACCGGGAGCCGGAGACCTTCGCGCCGCGCTCCATGTCGAGCAGTCCCAGGCTCTCACCGAGTTCGAGGTGGTCCTTCGGGTTCTCGATCTGGGTCGGCTCACCCACGGTCTCGAGCAGATTGAAGTCCTGCTCGCCGCCGGCCGGGGCCTGCGGGGCGACGATGTTGTTGAT
>JAEZDV010000363.1 GCA_023417985.1 Actinomycetes bacterium
GTGTCGGGTGCGGGTGGTGGCGGGATGGGGGCCTCAACTGGGCCGCCTTCCCGCTGCGCCTCTTCGCGAAGGGCAACGCGAAATTCTGGGATCCCGCAGATCTCGATTTCTCGCGCGACGCCGCCGATTGGCAAGCGCTCAACTCCGAGCAGCGCCGGAGTTCGACCTATCTCGTCGCACAGTTCGTCGCGGGTGAGGAAGCCGTCACCCAGGACATTCAGCCGTTCGTGCGTGCGATGGAGGCCGAGGGGCGGATCGGCGACGAGATGTATCTGACGCAGTTCTGCTTCGAGGAGGCCAAGCACCTCCAGGTGTTCAGGCTGTGGATGGACTCGGTGGGGCTCACCTCCGACCTCCACCCCTATGTCGCCGACAATCCGTTCTACCGCCAACTCTTCTACGACGAACTGCCGAACTCGCTGCGACTGCTCGAGTCCGATCCGTCGCCGGCCAATCAGGTGCGCGCGAGTGTCACCTACAACCACGTGATCGAGGGAAGTCTCGCGCTCACCGGTTATTACGCCTGGCAGAAAGTCTGCACGACGCGCGGCATTCTTCCCGGGATGCAGGAGTTGGTGCGGCGGATCGGTGACGACGAACGCAGGCACATGGCCTGGGGTACCTTCACATGCCGTCGGCACGTCGCGGCGGACGACTCCAATTGGGCTGTCGTGCAGCAGCGTATGAACGAGTTGCTTCCGATGGCGCTCGGCATGATCGGCTGGGTCAACGATCGATTCGACGAACAGCCGTACGGGCTGGATCCCGACGAATTCGTCTCGTACGCCGCCGACCGGGCGGAACGGCGACTCGGTGCGATCGAATCGGCGCGGGGTCGTCCTGTGGAGGAGATCGACCTCGATTACTCACCCGAATCTCTCGAGGAGAAGTTCGGGGCGGAGGACGCAGCGGAGTTGGCGTCGATCGGTGACCGGGGAGAAGCCGGAAGCTAGGGAAGCCGCTCGGGTTCAGAGCAGGACTGCGACCGCGACGACCAGGAGGAGCACCGTCACCGCGACGGTGATCGCGATCCGCATCGTGTCGGGGCCGCTCCGCTCGGTTTCGAAAGGTTCGTAGTCCGCGATTTCGGAGTCGAGGTCGGCGTCGACGTGGGTGACTACCGCGACGGGGGCCTTCTTGGGCCGGTGTGGCTCGTCGAGTGCTTTCAGGCGTGCGATGCCACCGGTGAGCACGTCGGTTTCGTCGTACGACGGAGGAAGTCCGATCCGGGTCTTCTTCGTTTCGCGCGCCGGCGTGAACCCTGCGGCGAGGATTGCCGCACCGAGAGCGGCGGTCTGTTCCGGTCCCGGCCCGACGAGGCTGCGCACCATCAGTTTCGTGGCGAGGCTGTTGGCGATTTCCTGAATGTGCGAGCGGTCGCGGGCGACCAGGCCGTCGCCCATCACGACGACCGCGTCGAGGTTGTCGGACAACCACCCGAACGATCCGAGGGCGGAGGCGAGTTGCGCCGCCGGCGACGGTGCATTCTTGACGGGAACCCGAAACGCCTTCCCTACTGGAACACCCGAACGTACAAGTGTCACAGTCGAACCCACGTCGTCGACGTGATAGACCCCGACCAGCTGGCCCGGTGTCTCCGAGATCTCCGAGGCGTACCAGGTGGCTGCCGCTTGGGCATCGGAAACGAGGTCGACGTGCCGGAGGTCGGCGAAATCGAGTGCCGCGCGCAGGGTGGCGACGGTCGCGGAGTCCCAATGGGAGGGGTAGGTCGCGGTGTAGCCGGGGTCGCTGTCCTTGTCCATACCGCCGAAGGTCGGCAGCGGATGGCACTCCGTGAGCAAGCAGTGGATTGCTGTCGCCATCGCATCTTCCGCGCGGTACACACGGCCGTCGCTCGCCGACACTCCTGCGGGGTCGCCGACGCGGGAGAGAAAACCGGTGAGGGTACGGACTTCGTCGTCCGCCCGGACGGACCCGCCGAGGAACGTCGAGTCGTCCCGTCCGATGTGAAGGACGGTGTCGCGCGCGATGACCACCGGGTCGGGCGTGCCGGGTTCGTTGGACGCGACCACCGCAGTGGACACGATCCTGCCGATTCGGAGCCCCACCCCGATTGCCATGACTCTCCCCTCGTCTGCCGATCCGGGTACATCTTGCTACCGGGATCTCCCCGTGTGGTTGTGCCGCGCCGCGATCATGATCGTCGTGTTCAGGACATACCACGCATCAGGTCTGGCGCAACAGTCATCTCGTCGAGCGGTCGTAGGTGTTCCGCGACGGGCTTCTCGAGTCGTTTATCCGGGCGGGTTTCTGCCGGCAGCGCCGGGAGGGAAGCACCTTACTGCTCGGTAATGTACGTGTTACAGTCCGTACCATGTGACCGAAGGCACGCCTAGGTCCGGGATGCGGTGGAGGAAGAATGGGTATGGGCAAGACCCGGAAATGGGCTGCGGCGGCGTTGACGTCGGCGGCCCTCGTCGGAGGACTGCTGGCGGCGCCGGCAACAGCGTATGCCGAGGGCGACTTCTACACGCCCCCAGCGCTGGAGCCGACGGGGAACCCCGGCGACGTTCTGCGCAGCGAACCGTCCGACCTTGCGATCCGCGTCCCCACGGGCGACGGCGTGTTCCCCGCGCAGGGCACGCGCATGCTGTACCGGTCGAACAACGCCAAGGGTGCTCCGAACGCGGTGGGCGGTACCTACCTCGAACCGACGAGTGCATGGAGCGGTGAGGGTCCGCGCCCGCTCGTAGCGGTGGCCGTCGGAACCCACGGTCAGGGCGACCAGTGCGCTCCGTCACGCAACCTCGGAACATTCGTGCAGTACAACCCGCCGCTCGACCTGTTCACGGAATACGAGTTGCTGTCGATCAACGCGTTTCTGCTGCAGGGTATTGCGGTCGTCGTCACCGACTACGACGGACTCGGCACCCCCGGCCACCACACGTACGTCAACCGGGCCGCCGAGGCACACGCGGTGCTCGACTCGGTTCGGGCGGCACTGAACCTGCCCGGAACGAGCGTCACGCCGGACAGCCCGGTCGGGTTGTACGGATACTCGCAGGGCGGGGGCGCGACCGGTGCCGCAGCCGAACTCGCACCGAGTTACGCCCCGGAACTGAACCTGAAGGGCGCGTACGTAGGCGCACCTCCGGCAGACCTGCTTGCAACCCTGAAGCAGATCGACGGAACGCTCCTCACCGGCGCCGTGGGTTACACGATCAACGGGCTGATCGAGGCCTACCCGGAGATCGGACCCGAGGTCGATGGGGAGATCAACGATCGCGGCCGCGCAATGCTCGCCTCGGTCGCGAACCAGTGCGTCCCGGAAACGGTCGCGACCCTCGCATTCCAGCGGACCGAAGACTTCACGCGTACCGGTGAACCTCTCGACGTCGTGGTCGGCCGGCTTCCCCAGGTACAGAAGGTTATCGATGAACAACGGATCGGCCGCATGACGCCGGAGATTCCGGTGCTTCTCCAGCACGGCACGCAGGACGACACAGTCCCGTACGGGCAGGGCCGTCAACTCGCGCTGGACTGGTGTGAGAAGGGCGCGACCGTGCAGTTCGATGCCGATGCGACCCCGCCGATCCTGCCGGGCTTCGTGATCAACCATGCGGTGCCGCTGTTCTCGGGTCTGCCGACTGCGGTTCAGTACCTCGATGCGCGGCTGCGTGACGCCCCCGCGCCCTCCAACTGCGGCGCGTTCTGACCGACGCCCGTGCGACGAACGGCCCCCGCGCCGGGCCGGCGCGGGGCG
>JAEZDV010000379.1 GCA_023417985.1 Actinomycetes bacterium
AGCGCGTCGTCGAGTGTTTCGGCCTTCGACGGGACGTATCCGCTGTGGCACGACGACTTCGCGATCGAAATCTCCATCTTCTCCTCGAACGGCAGCGCGAAGAATCGGCGCGCCTGTTCCATCGTCTCGGCGCGCAGTCCGGAGTCGAGTCCGTGGCCGGTGACGACGAAGAATCCGAGGTCGGTGCAGGCGGCGTCGAGAGCGTCGGCGACACCGCGGGGATCGCTCCCGTCTCGTAGGGGCCGCAGGTCGATGACCGGGAGGGTTTCCATGATGTTCTCCTGGGAGCAGGTCGCAAGATGATCGCTATCAGTTAATTCTCGCGATGCTGCCGTTTCGTCTCACGCTGGTGAGGACCGTGTTACGGGGGGCACTCCCGGCGTCCCCACACACAACACGACCCGCACGTCGTCGACTCCCCGGTGTTCCCACTGCATCTCGGTGCCGGCCGCGGCGAACAGGCAGTCGCCCGCGTCGAGAACCACCGGATCGCGGCCACGCACCTGCACCGCAAGGGAACCGCTCACCAACACGAGGGCGAGGTCGTCCGCGCGGCGAAACCAGCCGCCGATGTCGTCGCCCGGCCCGATGACGTACTGGTACACCTCGGGGATCGTGCCGTTTCCCTGCGCCATCCACATGGTCGGCGCACCGGGAGAGCCGGTCACCGGCCGGGCACTTCGCCGCTCCGCCCGCACCACCAGCACCTCCCCGTCCGGTGGAGCGTCGAGAAAGTACGACGGTGAGCAATCCAGCGCGTCGGCGATCTTGTACAGGGACGCGAGCGACGGCACGTTGAGGCCCCGCTCGACCTGACTCAGGAACGCCTGGCTGATCCCGGCGCGGGTCGCCAGCGTCCGAGCGCTGAGTCCGGCCTCCCTGCGGGCGACACGAACAGCACGTCCGACGCGGGCAACCCGATCGTGTTCTTCCGGCGTCACATCACTCCTTCCTCCCCGATTCCGCACCCCACGAAACCGCTTCCCCGACCCCGAAACACAAACGTCACGGATCGGACATGGTCCCTCAACCCGGACCCTGGATCGTCTCGCCTTAACAAATAGCGAATTACTCGGAAGGTCACACCGAATGGTGACACCAGCTTCTCCATCCCGCATCACCACCGCACCGGAGGCCGAACAGCCCGGCCTCACCGACGGCGTGGTGATGGACGGCATTGCGCGGTCGTTCGGAGACAACATCGTCCTTCGCGACGTCTCACTTCACATTCGGCCCGGTGAGGTCTACGCACTCCTCGGCGAGAACGGTGCCGGCAAGTCCACTCTGATGCGGATCCTCACCGGCTTGTTGCCTCCGGATGCGGGCACCATCAAAGTCGACGACCTCACGCTCGACGCCGGGGGCAGCGACCGGATTGCGATGGTGCACCAGCATTTCATGCTCGTACCGTCGATGACGGTTGCCGAGAACTTCCTGCTGGGGCGCTCGCGGGGAATCGTCGGCCGGGGGCGGCTGCGCCGCACGTGCGACGAAATCTCGGCGCTGGCAGCCGAAACCGGACTTGCCTGCAACCCGGCGGCACGCGTCGACACGTTGTCGGTGGGTGAGCAACAGCGCGTCGAAATCCTGCGCGCACTGCACCTCGGCGCCCGCTATCTGCTGCTCGACGAACCGACCGCGAATCTCGCTCCAGCGGAGGTGCATTCACTGCTGGCGCAGATTCGGGATCTGGCGGTCGAGCGGGGTGTCGGAATCGTGCTCATCACGCATCACCTCGAAGAAGTGCTCGAAGCGGCCGACCGGGTGGGTGTGCTCCGTGGAGGAAGGCTCGTCGCCGAGAAGCCGGTCGCAGAGGTCACCACCGCCGAACTCGCCCGCGACATGGTCGGGCGCGACGTCGGTCTCGGCATCCGGCGCGCCGCCACGGAACCGTCCGGAGGACGCATGCTCGAACTCGTCGGGGTCTCCGTCCCCGGAAAGCTGGACGAGGTGACCCTGCGGGTCGGGGCGGGGCAGCTCGTCGCCGTGGCCGGCGTGGAGGGCAACGGACAGTCCTCGCTCGAGGATGTGCTCTCCGGCCTCGCTGCCGATGCATCCGGTGCGGTGCGCATCGCCGACCGGGAGGTCGACATCTCGAGTCCACGCTCCCTCCGCGACGCCGGGGTCGGCATCGTTCCCTCCGACCGCTACACCCGGGGTCTGGTGAAATCACTCGGCATCGACACGAATCTCGCGGTCGACAGTTACACCACCCCTCCCCTCGCGCGCCGCGGGGGACGACTGTCCCGCAACGCTATCCGTGACCGCGCCGAGCGCATCATCGCAGCGCTCTCGGTGAAGGCCTCGAGCCCACGTACGCTCGCAGGCACGCTGTCCGGCGGTCACGCCCAGCGTGTGGTGCTCGGCCGGGTTCTCGACGGTGCTCCGGACGTACTGGTCGTCGCCCAGCCCACCCGAGGTCTCGATGTCGGGGCCACCGAGTTCGTGTGGGACACCCTCGTCGAACACCGGGCGCGCGGGGCCGCGATCCTGCTGATCTCCTCGGACCTCGACGAGATCTGCAGCCTCGCCGACCGTGTCGTCGTCCTGTATCGCGGGCGCATCGTCGCGGAATTCGACGAGGGCCCGTTCGATCGGGAGGCCCTCGGTTCCGCGATGGGCGGATTCCAGGAGGTGGCCGCATGAGCGCCGACATGCTGAGTCCGCCCGCGGTGGCACCGACCCCCGACCCGGCGACGCGCTCGCGACTGCGCAACCTGCCGACCACCGTGGGGATCCCTTTCCTCGCCGTGGCCGTGGGCCTCGCCGTCGGCGCGGTACTCATCGTCCTCGCCGGTGGCAACCCCGGGCAGGCCTACGCCACGATGCTGAATGCCGCGCTCGGCGGGGACACCCAACTCGGACGCTTGCTCACCGGCATGACACCGCTGGTGCTCATGGGCCTCGGCTACGCGATCGCCTACCGCACGGGTTTCATCACGATCGGCGCCCAGGGCCACTACGACGTGGGAGCCATCACCGCAGCAGCAGTGGTTCTGAGCCTTCCGCTCGGTACCTCCTGGGTGGCGATCCCCGTCGTCGCCGTGACCGCCGCCGTCGCCGGTGCCTTCGTCGGCGGTATCGCCGGCGTTCTGAAGGCGCGACTGGGCGTGAACGAGATCATCTCCTCGCTCATGCTCAACTACCTCGTCTTCTACGCCCTGGCATGGGCTGTCCGCAAACCTCTGGCCAACCCCAACGGCTTCACTCCCGAGTCCGAACGCATCCCCGACTGGGCTGCGCTGGCGACCATTCCCGGCACACGCATCCACATCGGCGTGTTCGTGGCTGTCGCAGCGGTTCCGCTGGTCTGGTGGATGATGCGCTCCACCCGGTTCGGCTTCTCCTCCCAGATCGTCGGTGAGAGCCCCAGTGTCGCTGCGGCGAACGGAATCTCGGTTGCCCGCACCATCGTCACCTCGGCGCTGATCAGCGGCGCGCTCGGTGGTATCGCCGGAGCGATCATGTTGCTCGGCAGCGAGTTCCGCCTGTCGCTCGCCGTCTCCTCGGGCATCGGCTTCACCGCGATCGTGGTAGCCCTGCTCGGACGACGGAATCCGTTCGGCATCGTCCTTGCGGCGGCGCTGGTCTCGGGCCTGACGCTCGGCAGCCAGGCCGTGCAGCGCACCCAGGAGATCCCCGCCTCGATCGGCACCGTGGTGCAGGCCGTGATGATCCTGACGGTGTTGCTCGCCAATCGAATCGTGGAGCGTGCCCGATGAACTGGTCCGACGTCCTGGGCGCCGGAGCGCTCGTCCCCCTGCTCACGGCGGCGCTGCGCCTCGCGGTGCCCATCATCCTCGCTGCTGCGGGAGCCTGCCTGGCCGAACGCTCCGGCCTCATGAACCTGGGTATCGAAGGTCAGATGATGGTCGGTGCCATCACGGCGTTCGTCACCGTCTACTACACCGGAAACCCCCTGTTCGGAGCCGTCACCGGCGCCGCCGCGGGCCTCCTGACCGCTGCGATCGTCGGATATCTGACGATCACGATGGCTGTCGACCAGATCATCACAGGCATCTCGGTGGTCATCCTCGGCACCGGGCTCGCGTCGTTCCTCTACCTCCAGGTCTTCGGGATCACCGGCACACCCCCGCGCATCCAGGGCAGCACGTCCGTCGACCTACCCGTGCTCTCGGACATTCCCGCCATCGGCCAGATCGTCTTCTCCCAGTCGCCCCTCGTCTATGCGGCACTGCTGCTGGTGGTGGCACTGTGGTGGGTGCTCTCCCGCACCGCGTTCGGACTCTCCGTGCGCGCAGCGGGAGAGAGTCCCGAGGCCGCCGATTCGGTCGGCGTCTCGATTCCCCGCACCCGCTGGATCACCCTGCTGATCTCCGGCGCAACAGCGGGCATGGCCGGCGCCCTCGTGATCGACGGGCTCGGCTTCTTCCAGGACGGCATCACCGGCGGCCGAGGCTGGATCGCGCTCGGTGTGGTGATCCTGGCCAGGTGGAACCCGCTCGGCGCCATCGCCGGTGGCTTCATGTTCGGCCTCGTCGACGCATTCCAGTTGCGGGTGCAGGCAGCGTCGGGCGGTCAGGCCACCTCGGTTCCGTACGAACTGTTCCAGGCGATGCCCTACGCGGTCACCCTCGTCGCGGTCGTCGTCACCACCGTGGGTTTCGCCCGCAACAACGCCCCCAAAGCACTCGGCGTCCCCTTCGTCCCTGCGAAATAGTCCCTGTCCCAACCGAACAACTCCCCCGAGTAAGGGCTCGTACCGACGAGCCTCCCTTCCCCTAGGAGAAACACGTGAAGAAACTGGGTACCGCTGTTGCGGTGATCGCCGCGGCCGGAGTCGCCGTCTCCGGATGTTCGAGTTCGGAGTCCGAAGCGTCGTCGTCGTCCGACGGCATCGTCAAAGCCGCCATCATCACCTCCGGCCCGGTCAACGACCTCGGGTGGAACCAGGGCATGGTGGAAGGTGCCGAGAAGCTCGAAGCCGAGGGACTCATCGATCTGACCGTGGTGCAGCAGGATTCGGGTGCCACCTCCGAACAGATCGCGCAGATCGTGACCGACCTCGCCGAGGACGGCAACAACCTCATCGTCGGACACTCGTTCAACTACGGCGAGCCGATCAAAGGCGTCATCGCGGACTATCCGGACGTGATGTTCGCCTACGCCGGGGGGTTCGGGGACATCACCGCCAACCTCGCCGACTACAGCCAGCCCTTCTACGAGGCGTCCTTCCTGTCCGGCATCCTCGCCGGCGATCTGACCGAGTCCGGAATTCTTGCCGGCACCGCCGGTTTCGAGATCCCGGTGTGCAAGGCGCAGATCGAGTCGTTCGCCGACGGCGCGCGGCTGAGCTACAAGGGACCGGGCGAGATCCAGCTCCGGCCGTCCTACATCGGCGGGTGGTCCGATGCTGCGGCCCAGACCCTCGAGGCCGTGAACGCGCTCGTCGACCAGGGTGCCGATCAGTTCACCACATGCGGTGTCGACGCGGCCACGATCGAGGGCGCCAAGCAGCGGGGTGTGGGAGTCGCCGGTTACGCGATGGACCAGACGCCGCTCGCCCCGGAGAACGTCGTGTCCTCGATCGTGTGGAACCTCGACGAGGTGCTCCGCGCCATGGTCGCAGACGTCGAGGCGGGCAATGTCGACCCCGCCAAGTACTACGACGTGGACTTCGCGGAGGGCGGTGTCGATGTCGCGGTGAACCCCGCATTCGCCGACAAGATCTCCCCCGAGACGATGGCGCTCTTCGAGGAATACCGCGAGAAGATCAAGTCCGGTGAGTTCGAGGTCGAATACAAGGGCGGAGCGTAACCCGATGACGGTGCCCCTCGAGGCAGTGCGGGCGCTGCCCAAGATCGAACTGCACCGCCACCTCGAGGGCACTGTCCGCCCCGGCACGGTGCACGCGCTCGCCGCGGTCAACGGCACGCCACTGCCCGCGGACGACGTGCGCACCCTCTACACGTACCGCGACCTGCGGCACTTCCTAGACGTGTACGACACGGTGTGCAGCACGATCGTCTCCGCTGCGGACTTCCACCGGGTCGCGTACGAATCGGTGCTCGACGCAGCCGCGACGGGGATCGTCTACACCGAGATGTTCTTCACCCCGCATGTCCATCTCTCCCGGGGTGTGCCCGCCGCGCACCTGTGGGACGGGATCACCGCGGGGCTGCGAGACGGAATCGCAGAAACCGGGATCGGCGTCCGAATGATCATGGACTGCAACAAGTTTCTCGGTCCCCATCTCGCTCTGCTGGAACTCGATCTCCTGACGTCACTGCCCGATACCGACGGTTTCCTCGTCGGGATCGGGGGTGACGGCATCGAAGCCGGCGTCGACGACGCCGCGTTGGCTCCCGTGTTCGAGGAGGCCGGCCGGCGCGGGCTCCGCCGGACGTACCACGCCGGAGAGTTCGGCGTGCAGAGCGTCGCCGACGCGATCCGCGTGCTGGGCTGCGAACGGATCGACCACGGACCGCTCGTCGTCGAGGATCCTGCGCTGGCCGCCGAAGCGGCGGACCGCGGCATCGTGTTCACCCTGTGCCCCAGTTCCGACGTCCTGATATCCCAGGTCTACCCGTCGGTGCAGGCCCACTCCCTCCCGCGCATGCTCGAGGCCGGATTGCACGTGACCGTCAACAGCGACGACCCCGCGATGCTGGGCCGCGATATCAGCGACGAGTACGTCACGGTCGTCGAAGAAGGACTTGTGACGCCGGAACAGTTGTGCGACATCGCGATCGGCTCCGTCGACGCCTGCTGGCTATCGGACGGCGACAAGGCCGCGCTCCGCGCACGACTCGCCGCCGCCTGGGGCGCTGCCTTCTAGCTACCGGCATCGGGCCGTGGCCGCGCGCCGTTCAGGAACAACTCCGTGATCCGTCGCGCTTCCGCAGATTCTCCCGAATCCGCCGCGCGGGCGAGGTGAAGGAAGGCGTTCATCAGGAACTCGGGTTTTCCGGTGAGTTCGTTCCTGTCGACGGCCTCGGCGAACAGAGCGACCACCGGTTCGAGGACTTTGCGTACGTAGAGCCCGGAAATCTCGTCGCGCGTCGCTTCACCCACCTGGTCGAGAGCATCGTAGATGCGTTGCTCGAACGTGATCGTGGACCGGTGGTACTCGGAAGAGGCGACCGCGAGCGCGGTCAGACGATCGTCGAGCGGTCCGTCGCTTCCGATCGCCTCCAGGATGCGCAGGTGGAGACCTTCGATGAAGTCCTGGGCCACTGCCCGGTAGAGATCTTCCTTCCCACCGGGAAAGTGGTGGTAGATCGACGGTTTGCGGATCCCGACATCGCCTGCCACACCGACGAGCGAGATACCGGCGTAACCGGTGGCGGCAAGTTGGTCGGCGAACGCCTTCATGATCTGCGTTCGCGTATCGGTTCCGGCGATCATCGGGTCCTCCGAGCATGGTTCGACGACAGGACACAGGCGAGTGCACCTGCCACGAGAAGCGTAACGAGCACGACGGCGGCGATGGGCGCCACCTCGAGCGTGACCCCGCTTTCGAGATCGCGCGCGGTCTCGACGAGATAGGTGACCGGGTTGATCGTGGCGACCGCACGCATCCACCCGGAAAGCTGTTCGACGGGAGCGAAGAACCCCGTGAAGAACGACAGGCCGAACACGACGAGGGTGACCAGGTTCATGCTCGACGCCGAGGCACCACGCACGGCGAGCGCCGCGGCGAACAACGCCACCGCGAGGCCGAGAACGATCATGAGGCCGAGCATGGCGACCATTCCGGACAGCGTCCCCGGGCGGTAACCGACCAGCATGGCACCTGCGACGGTCACGACCTGCTGGAATGCGACGACGACGAGGGTGGCGACGAGTGTCCCGGCGATAAACGGCGCGGACGTCCCGTGGGCCATGCGGAGCCGATCGAGATATCCGCTCGACACGTCCTGATGGATCAGGGTCCCTGCCGCTCCCGCACCGGTCGCGACTCCGGTGACGAGGATCAGTGGCAGGAGAAATGCGATGAAGCTTCCCCCGGGCAGATAGCTCTCTCCGACGGTGCTCAGCTGACCGGTGTACACGAGCAGAAAGAACAGTGATTGGGCAAGCGGGCCGATCAGCAGCGCCGGGGAACGCAGAAGCGTGCGGAGCGAGCGAATCGTTGCTGCCGCGACAACCGTGATCGGGATGGCGGCGGGTGTGCGAACGGGAGGTGTTGCAGTGGAGATCATTCGTGTCCTTCGAGCGGAGAAACCGACGTGTCAGCGAGATGCGAGTGCAACGAACACGTCGTCGAGAGAGGGTTCCGACAGCCTGATTTCACGGACCGCTCCCGCCATGGCACCGATGTCCTCCAGGGCGGTCTCGAGCACGTTCGAGTCCTGCGGCAGGGCGAGGCGAACGAGGTCTTCTGCTCGCGGCTCCGCCTGAAAGGCGGTACGGGACTTCGTGATCAGGTGTTGTGCGGCAGCCGGATCCGCCATTGCGAGGGTGAGCGTTCGCTCACCGACCCGCACTTTGAGCGTGTCGGGCGCATCGTGCGCGACGACCCGACCCTCCCGGAGCACCACGATGTCGGTCGCCAGGACTTCCGCTTCGTGCAGGTCCTGCGTCGAGATCAGAAGAGTCCGGTTCGGATCGCTGTCGTTCAGTCGCGTCAACTCGTTCCAGAAATCCAGACGGGCGAGGGGGTCCAGTCCGGTCGTCGGTTCGTCGAGGACGATGACGGGCGGTTCGCCTACCAGCGCGACCGCCAGATCGACCTTGCGCCGGGTGCCGCCCGACAACTGTGCGATCCGTTTGCGGCAGTGATCTCCGAGTCCGAACAGGTCGACGAGTTCGCGGGCGCGCTCACGTGCTTCGCGTCGGCCCATCCCGAGCGCGGAGCCCTGGAACTCGAGGACCTCCGTCGGGGTGGCCAGCGGATCGAGCGCGTTCGACTGGGGCGTGAGGCCGATCGAACGTCGTGCGTCCCGCGGGTGCTCGCGGGAGTCGTGGCCCTCGATGCGAACAGTTCCCGAGGTCGGGGTGCGGATGGTCGCGATGATCTCCAGCAGGGTGGATTTTCCTGCGCCGTTGGGACCGAGGACGATCGTGCGACTTCCGCGGGCGACATCGACCGACACGTCATCGAGGACGACTCGGTCACCGTAGGACTTGGTCAGGGCGTGAATTTCGATCGCGGATGAAGTGGGCACGACACCAGCCTACCTTCCGGAAGGTAGGGAGCAAACCTGCGGCTCGCCGGCACCCGGCGTCGGTATCGGCGCCCTACCGCGACCCCACGCCCACGGATGGGGCACGCCCCACTGCCGAGCACCACTCGACGAGCGCCTCCGCAAGTTCGGCGCGCGCCGACAACTGAGGAGCATGGTCGGCGTCCAGGCTCACGACCGTCGCTCCCGGAGCGAGCCGCTGCATCTCCCTCTGCGCGGCGAGCGGGACCGAACGGTCGTGTATCGCCTCGATGTACAGCCTCGGCAGCGATCCGAATCGATCCGTCGTCCAGGTGGGCGCCATGAGCCGCGCAGTCTCGAGTTGCGGACGCAGTCTGCGCGCCGCCTCGATCGCATCGACGGCATCGGCCTCGTGGAAGAAGACCGCCGCAGCGGCTTCGGGTGGCACCACGGTTCCGCGACCGTCGGCAGTGACCTGCAACCACTTCGAGATCCCCACCGGCGGTTCGAGTCCCAGACCGTCGCACAATTGCCCGAAATCGACGCCGGAAGGCAGCATCATTCCCGCCACGTACGCGACTCCGCCGACGCGGTCGGGCATCATCTCCGCGACCTGCGTCGCCACGATGCCGCCGCCGGAGTGCCCGACGACGACCACGGTGCCCTCGAGTCCGTCGACATACTCGGCGACGTGCCCGGCAACGTCGTCGAGCGTGACGTCGCCGTCACTCCATCGGCCCACGCCGGGCAGCGACAGCGCGTGCGGTGTATGCCCTTCCGCGAGCAGTGGTCCCGTCACCGTGTCCCAGACCCAGCTGCCCGCCCATGCCCCGTGGACGAGGACGACATCGCTCACGAGCGGCTCTCTCCCGCCGCGGCGAGCACCCGCGCGGCTTCCCGCTCAGCCGCGGTGTTCTTCTTGCCGTGCCGGGAGCCGGCGAGCTTCGCCTTGATGTGATCGCGTACGAGGACCGGCTCGTACGGATTCGGCCCCGCGTATTCCGGCAGGGTTGACACGACCGCGTCGACGTTGCCGTCGTGGAAGTACGCCACCGAACGACGACGTCGGATGCGCCCGTCGACGACGGGTGGCTTGACCCGATGCAATGTGGACATCCAGTGGTCGTCGGTGATGCGGGCGGTGAGATCGCCGAGATTGACGAGCAGCGCTCCCGGCAGCGGCGACACGTCGTGCCAGATCCCGTCCCGGCCGAGCACCTGCAGACCTTCCACCCGATCCGCCCACAGCACGGTGAGGATTCCGAAGTCGGTGTGCTCACCCATGCCGGTGAGATCACCGTCGAGGTCCACGGCGCCTTCGGGAAGGGCGTAGTTGTTCATCCGCAGCACGTCGATCGAATGGTCCGTGAGGCGGGCGAAGAACTCCGGCGGTTGCCCGAGCGCGTCGGCGAAGATGCGCGTGAGCGTGCGGGCGACGCGGCCGGCCTCGGCGTAGTACGCCTGCACGCGATCCTCGAATCCCGGCACGTCGGGCCAGAGGTTGAGCCCGTAGTCGTCTTCGGACAGGTCCAGACCCGGGAACGAACGCGCTTCGGTTCCGACGTTGTATGCCTCGAAGAAGTCGTTCATGCGGGTCGCCGACTCGACACCGAGGCTCAGGCTGAGCGACTCGCTCTTCGGCGGGCTGTAACCGCGATTCGCGCCCACGACGCGATATTCGCGCTTGACCTCCATCGGCAGACCGAAGAAGTCGTCGACGGCCGCGGTGAGTCCGTCGATCGCCGTATCCGGGATTCCGTGGCCGAGGATCTGGATGAAGCCGACCCGTGAGCACGCGTCATCGATCGCGCGAGCCACCGCGGCACGGTCGTCGGCGCCGCCAGCTTGCACGTAGGGGGTGATGTCGACGGCGGGGACTTCGAACGACTCAGACGGTTGCGGGCTCACGTACAACTCCTACGGGGGAAGGAAGCTCGGCCGAGGTATCGGGGGCCGCCGTGCCGGGCCGGGACGAGGCGCGCGCCATTTTCCCGAGCCGCGTGTGGTTGAAGAGCAGGTTCAGCGAGAATGCGGTGATGGCGGCCAACGTGATTCCGCTGCCGAGGAGGATCTGCGCCGACGACGGGAACCTGGCGAACAGTCCTTCGGAGAGTTCGGGCAGCAGACCCACACCGACTGCGACGGCCGCGATGGTGGAGTTGATCCGGTCCGACAGGTCCACCGACCGCAAAGTGTTGATGCCGACCAGCGCGACCGTCGCGAACAGGATCAGGCCCACACCGCCGACCACGGGCTTCGGCAGTCCGGCGACCACGGAACTCACCTTCGGCAGAGCGCCGAGCACCACCAGGATCGCACCCGACGTCGCAGTGACGTAGCGGCTGTACACCCGGGTGGTGGCGACGGCCCCGACATTCTGGGTGAAGACGGTGTCGACGAACGCGTTGAAGATGCCACCCAGCACGGCCGACGCACCATCGCCGGCGAGACCGCGGGCGATGTCACCCTTCGACACCCGTTTTCCGGTGATCTCGCTGACCGCGAGCATGCTCGCGGTGGACTCGGCGAATACGACCGCCATGACGATGCTCATGGCGACGACGGCAGTGATCGGGAACTCGGGAGCCCCGAAGTGGAACGGAGACGGCAGACCCACCCAGGATGCACCGGCGACACCGCTGAGGTCGATCATGCCCAGCGGGGCAGCGGCAACAGTACCGACGACGAGTGCGATCAGCACACCGAGTTGCGCCCAGATGCCCCGGCCGAGGCAGAGGAATCCGATGGCAACAGCTATGACGAGGACAGCGAGCAGGATGCCGGAGGGGGAGCCGTAGGTCGGCGAGGAAGGGTCGCTGCCGACGATCAGACCGCCGGCGACACCGATCAGCGAGATACCGACGACGGTGAGCACCGCACCGGTGACGAGCGGGGGAAAGAACCGGATGATCGTGGCGAACGGCCACGCCAGCGCGAGGCCGATGATGCCACCGACGAGCATGGACCCGTAGACCGCCTGGAGGCCGTACTCCTTCGCGATCAGGATCATGGGGGTCAGACCCGCGAAGGTGGCGCCGCACACGATCGGCAGCCGCACACCGGCGAGTTTCCCGACACCCAAGCTCTGCACGATGGTGATCAGGCCTGCGATGAGCAGGTCGGCGCTGATGAGCATCGCGATGGTGTCTTGGTCGAGGCCGACCGCAGCGCCGAACACGAGTGGGACGGTGATGCATCCGGTGTACATGATGAGGACGTGCTGGAGTCCGAACGCGAATTGCCGGAAGACCGGCAGTCTCGTGTCGACGGGGTGCGGTGAGACCATGTGCTCGCTCCCAAGTTCGTATGCGGGGCTGTATACGCTGCCGGATACATCGTGGGGTGCGAAGTTTTCGGGCTCGAGTCCCCATGTTTCGCGCAGGTAAGCACAATCTCACCGCCGAAAACGGCCTCCCCTCTGCGACGTCACTCGCGTGTTCGTCGTCAGCTGAACCGGCGCGCACCACAGTTCGGGGCGGCACAATGACGTCATGGACCCGAAGCAGGATTCCGTCGTCGATCTGGCCGCCGCCCGCGCCACGCGTGTCTACCGGCGACCGGAGCCGCGCGCCGCGGAGCCGCAGCCGCGACTGCTCCGGCAGATCTACGGCGAGATCCTGCGTGACGAGCGCCGCGACCAGGATCGCAGCCTCGACGATGTCGCCCGCGCCGTCGGAATGTCGAAGCAGTACCTTTCGGAGGTCGAGCGCGGACGCAAGGAAGCGTCGTCGGAGATGATGCGGTCGGTGTGCGACGCCCTGGACCTGCCCATGGAGCAACTGCTCAGCAGAGGGATCCGCCGAATGACCGCGCACCGCACGCTCCGGGTGTCCCGGAGCGGCGGCATCGAACTGTGCGCGGCTTGACTCAGTAGCCGTTCCGGTTGAGAAGCACGTGGTCGGCCAGCCCGTACGCGACGGCCTCCTCGGGTGAGAAGATGCGGTCCCGGTCGGTGTCGCGGCGCAGTTGGTCCACGTCGCGGCCCGTGTGTGCGGAGAGGATCTCCTCGGTCTGCGCGCGCACACGCATCACCTCCGCTGCCTGCAGCGCAAGGTCGGAGATGGTGCCCTGCCCTTGCGCCGACGGCTGGTGCAGCAGCACCCGTGAGTGGGCCAGCACGTGCCGTCGTCCCGGCGCTCCGGCCGCCAGAAGCACCGCCGCGGCCGACGCGGCCTGTCCCATGCAGTAGGTGGCGACGCCCGCGCGGACGAACTGCATGGTGTCGTAGATCGCGAGCATTGCGGTCGACGATCCGCCCGGCGAGTTGATGTAGAGGCCGATTTCGAGGTCCGGTGTCTCGGCTTCGAGATGCAGCATCTGCGCCATCACGACATTCGCGACACCGTCGTCGATCTCGGTTCCCAGGAAGACGATTCGCTCGTTGAGGAGTCGGCTGAAGACGTCGAACGACCGTTCTCCCGCAGGGGTGCGTTCGATGACGTTGGGAATCGTGTAGGGGCTCATGACAATCCGATCGGCCGGCCCGCGCCGAACGGTGCGAGTTCGGAGAACGATCCGGCGACATCGTCGATGATCCCGTAGTCGCGCGCCTCGTCCGGGGTGAACCAGCGGTCGCGGTCGCTGTCGCGTGCGATCTCCTCCATCGATCGACCGGTGGCCTCGGCGAGAATCTCCTGCGACTGGCGCCTCATGTATTCGAGGTTCTCCGCCTGGATGGCGATATCGACGGCAGTGCCCGCGAATCCGGCCGACGGCTGGTGCATCATGATGCGGCTGTGCGCCAGCGCGATTCGTTTACCCTTTGCTCCCGCCGCCAGCAGTATCTGACCCATACTTGCCGCGAATCCCACAGCGACGGTGACCACGTCGTTGGGCACCAGCACCATGGTGTCGTAGATCGCGAGTCCGGCGAGCACGGAACCGCCGGGTGAGTTGATGTGCAGGACGATGTCGCGGCGGTCGTCGGCGGACGCGAGAAGCACCAGTTCCGAGCAGACACGCTCGGCCGTCTCGTCGTTCACTTCGCCCGTGATCTGGAGGATTCGTTGCCGAAAAAGCCTGTCTGCCAGTTGATCGCGATAGGCCATCTGGGATGCCGAATATGTGGTCGTCATGCCTGCAGCCTCACCGGGCGAAGCACCCGTGCGGCCGCCTGTCCGCTCACGGCAGACGGACCGCCTCTCCGCCCGGCGACGTCATTCGAGAACGGTGCCGGCCTTCTCGGGAAGCGTGATCGCCGCGCATGCCGCGACGACGAAGGACGCCGCGAACACACCGAACACCAGGGCGTTGCCTCCGGAGTCGAGGAGGAACGGCACGAGCAGCGGTGCGACGATCGACGCGAGTCGCCCGAAGGACGCCGCCGCACCGGTGCCCGCTCCGCGGAGCGCGGTCGGGTACATCTCGGGACCGATCGCGTACAGCGCACCCCAGGCGCCCAGGTTGAAGAACGACAGCGCCATCCCGGCAGCGACGATGGTGCCGGGCGTCTCGGCGAGACCGAAGAGTCCTGCCGACACCGCAGAACCGGCGAGGAAGGTCGCGAGGGTCGCACGTCGCCCCCACACTTCGATCAGCCAGGCGGCCACGGCGTACCCGGGCAACTGGGCGAGCGTGATGATCAGTGTGTAGCCGAACGACGTGACCAGGTCGAAGCCCTGCGCGACCAGCAGGCTGGGCAGCCAGATGAACGCCCCGTAGTACGACAGGTTGATCCCGAACCAGACTATCCACAGCGCGGCGGTCCGGGCGCGTAGTGCCGGCGCCCAGATCGAGCTCCTCGGCCCCGATTCCGGCTGTGCGGTGGTGGCGGCAGGGTCGGCGCCGCCCTGTTCTTCTTCCGCCGGTGGCGCCGCATCCCGGGGATCGGGCCCGGACGAACCACGGGCGGCCGACAACTCGTATTCGCGGACGATCGCCTCGGCCTCGGCATAACGTCCTTTGCTCTCCAGGAAGCGCACCGATTCCGGCATCCCGAACCGCACCACGAGTGCATACGCGGCCGGCACGAGCCCGACGGCGAGTGCCCAGCGCCACCCGTCGTCGTTCAGTGGCACCACGAAGTAGCCGATCAACGCCGCGAGAATCCAGCCGACGGCCCAGAACGCCTCGAGCGCGACCACCACTCGCCCGCGGATCTTCCGGGGAGCGAATTCGCTGACGAGTGTGGACGCGACGGGCAGTTCGGCGCCGAGACCGAGCCCCACCACGAACCGCAGGGCGATGAGCATCGCCACCGAGGTCGACAACGCAGCGGCCCCGGTGGCGAGGCCGTAGACGAGCAGGGTCGTCGCGAAGACCTGACGACGACCGATCCGGTCGGCAAGCAGTCCCCCCACCGACGCGCCGATGGCCATCCCCGCGAAGCCGATCGATCCGATCCACGACAACTGCGTGGACGTCAGATTCCATTGCACCGCGAGCGCGGCCATGACGAAGGAGATCAGCCCGACATCCATCGCGTCGAGCGCCCAGCCCGTTCCGGACCCCGCGAGGAGGCGGCCGTGCTTACCGGTGAACGGCAATTCGTCGAGGCGCTGCGTACGAGTGGGCATAACCGCGAAAAGTACAGGGCAATCTGCCCGGCAGGCACTAGCGGGCACCCGCCGAGGGCCTCACCCTCTGGCTGCGGCCTCGAGCGTCTCCACGTCGATCTTCCGCATTTTCATCAGCGAATCGACGACTCGCTGCACGGCAGCCGGGTCGGAGGAGCCGAACAACTCGTCGAGTTGCTGTGGGACCACCTGCCAGGACAGCCCGTACTTGTCCCGGAGCCAACCGCACTGGGATTCCTCTCCGCCATCCGCGGTCAGTGCGTTCCAGTAGTAATCCACCTCCACCTGGGAAGCGCAGTCGATCCGGAACGACACCGCTTCGGAGAAGGGGAACTGCGGGCCACCGTTGAGCCCGTAGAACACCTGCCCGTCGAGGAAGAACTCCACCGACATCACGGTCCCCTCCGGGACCGGCGCCCCGGCCTGGTAGTACGTGATCTCCCCGATCCGCGAGTCGGGGAACACGTTCGTGTAGAACTGTGCGGCGTCCTCGGCGTTCATGTCGAACCACAACCACGGTGTGATCTTCGGCACGATCTCTCCTTTCGTCGCGGACCTCTTCCGCGGTATCCGGCCGATCCGACGGTGGTCCTTCAGGTATTGGGACCGGTGAGCGTCCCCGAAGTCATCGCGGTTCCCCGCGTTTTCTCTTCGTGATCATCTGGAGGTGGATTCCCGCATCCGGCTGGGTATGACTTCGGGGTGCAGTTGTCCAAGAGCGTCCCCCGAACAGCCGGCTTCGCATTCTCCATGCGAGGGAAATCGTGTACGTACCCGGCCGAGATGCGGCTACCCGTCGTCCCGGTGAGTGTGCTGTGCTGACCGACAGTGACGGCTCCGCGTCGTTCACGTCGGGAGGAATCTTCTTCCGGGGTGTGCGCGCCGACGCCGCTTTCATCACCGATCTTCGCCGTGCCGTACGCGTGTGGCTCGAGCAACTCGATGTCGACGACGACCGGAAACACGACGTCGTGCTCGCGAGTTACGAGGCGCTGGCCAACGCCGTCGAGCACGCGTACGACGTCGACGATGCCTCCGCCTCTCTCGATTTCGAGGCGACCTATCGTCCGCAGGACCAGATTCTCGAAGTCCGGGTCGCCGACCACGGTTGCTGGCACGACGCCGATTCCGCGCCGAGTTCACGCGGACACGGCCTTGCCCTGATACGGGGGCTCGCGACCGATGTGATCGTCGACCCCACCCCGCAGGGCACCCATGTGACCATCCACTGGTCACTGTAGACCCGAAAGTCCCGCCCCTCGGAGGGCAACCGGAAAACCGCCTACGACAAAAGAGATCGAGAAACTCCTCCGCGACTTCCGCAGCGCAGGCGACAACGCGGTGAAGACGAAGACCGCGATCGTCGGCAAGATCATCGAGGCGCTCACGGTGCACACCCACATCGAGAACGAGGTACTGGACCCGCGCGTCCGCGATCTCGTACCCGAGCTCGAGGACGATGTGGCCCGACGACGAACGTTTCGACGCGAAGACCTCCGTGCTGATCGAAAACGTCGAGCTTCACATCGAAAAAGAAGACGAGTGGTTCCCACAGGTACGCAAGAGCCTCGGACGTAGGAAACTGCAGAAGATCGGCGCGGAACTTCCCGCGTGCAAGAAGGCGCCGACGTCACCTCGCAATCCTCTGCGGTCGCAATCCTCCGCGCTGAAGTAGGCAGTGGACGCGGTGGTCGCCCAGCACGAGGACGTTCGCTCGTCCCGTCTCAGGGCATCCGGATGTCCGGCAACGACATCGGCATCATGAAGTCCGAGGCGGGTTCGCGCACCCACCATGCACCGGTTGCCCGGTGCTCCGATCGGGTTGCGTAGCGGTACCGGAAGAGCCGGGCACGGATGCGGGCAGGCGGGATCTCGGGGAACGGGTTGTGCCGCAAGAGCTTCACTGTGTGCGGGTCGTTCTCCAGCAGCTTGCGCACGAAGCGGGGAAACCACGTGGCGGCGTAGTCCCGCGAGATCGCCGCGAACCACATGAGCCAGTCGAGCCGCAGGTGGTATGGCGCGTACTGACGGGGACGACGGTGGACGTCCCCCGGTTTGCCTTTGAATTCGTATTCCCGCCATTCGGTGGCGGGAGTGTCCACCCGGTCCGCCGTACCCTCCACGATCACCTCGTAGCGGGTACGGGTGACACTGCCGAACGCCCCGTACGCGTTGACGAAATGCCACTGGTTGAACGACGCATTCATCGCCTGCCGCCTGGACGCGAGGTTGCGCGCCGGCCGGTAACTGAGCGCCACGGTCAGTACCGTCAGCGCCACCACCACTACGGTGAACGGAAGTGGTGTCGGCGCGTAGTCCGCGTTCACCGTCGCGATTCGGCCGTAGAACCCGTCCGGCACAACCGACAACGCCAGGACGATGGTGATCCAGTTGAGCCACGCGAAGTTTCCGCTCGCCACCAGCCACAACTGGGTCAGGATCATGACGATCGCCGCGACTCCCGCGACGGGTTGGGGTAGGAACAACCCGAACGGCACCACGAGTTGTGTCACGTGGTTTCCAGCCACTTCCACCCTGTGCAGAGGTCGCGGCAGGAGATGGAAGTAGCGGCTCAGCGGTCCGGGCATCGGCTGCGTCTCGTGGTGGTAGTAGAGGCACGTGAGATCGCGCCAGCAGGGGTCTCCGCGCATCTTGATCAACCCGGCCCCGAACTCCACCCTGAACAGCACCCAGCGGATGAGGATCAGCACGAGGAACGGCGGAGCGACGTCGGCGTTGCCGAGAAAGATCGCGAGAACCCCTGCCTCGAGCAGCAACGACTCCCAGCCGAACGAGTACCAGACCTGACCGACGTTGACGATCGACAGGTACAGCGCCCACATCGCGAACCACACCGCCATGCACGCCACCAGAGGCAACCGCTCGGTGACACCCACGAGCGTGAGCAGCGCGAGCAGCGCGCCGACTCCGGCGAGTGCGGCGAAGAGCCTGTCGGAATAGCGGAAGTGGAACACGCTGGGAGAACTCTTGAAGGTGCGTGCCGCAACGAAGTCCGGCACGGGGAGCAGGCCCGTCGTGCCGATGAGGGCGCGGAACTGCAGAAGGGCGGCGACGAAGGCGACCAGGTAGAGCACGGCGAGCCCACGGGTGACCAGGAGCCGCCCGATCGTGTAGCCGTCTGCCGCCGCCCACTCGGTCACGCCGTCGCGTACCCGCTTCCGCTACAGGTGTCGCCGTACACCTGTCCAGCATGGCACCGCCGGCACGACTTACGCCGGGATTTCCCTGCGCAGTCCGCTCGCTCGCAACACCTGGCGTGCCACTCCCGCACGCACCGACTCCTCGGTACCGACGATCCTCACGTGCGTGCGTGCCCGGGTGATCGCGGTGTAGAGCAGTTCCCGCGTGAGCAGCGCCGATTTCGCTTCGGGCAGCACCACCGAGACCGTGCCGTACTGGCTTCCCTGACTGCGGTGGATCGTCATCGCGTAGACCGTGTTCACCGCCGACAACTGACTCGGATGCAGCAGATACGGCTCCTCACCCCGGGCGAACGCAGCGACGAGGTCGTCGCCACGGCGTACGACGACCCCGGTGTCGCCATTGTAGATGCGCATGTCGTGGTCGTTCGCGGTCACCAGCAGGGGCTGCCCCGGATACCAGCGTTCCGGATCCAGGTACCGGCCGCCGGCAGCACCGATCCACTCGGTGGCCTGGCGCGCCCACCGCTTCACACCGGAAGGCCCGTCGCGGTGCGCGCACAGCAACCGGTGGCTCTCGAATCGTTCGAGTGCCGCCGCGACGTCACCGGCCTCCGCTGCCGCCGTGACCTCCACGGCCGACCGGACCACGTCCGCGCGGAGAGCGGCGAGATCGGACGGGCCCACGAAGGACACCTCGGGACTGCCGCTGCGGAGGATCTTCATGACCTCGTCGTCGTTGCCCTGACGCACCGCCAGCGCCAGCGCGGCGATCGCACCTCCGAAGCGTCGTCCCCTGCTCAGACGCACGATGCCGCCGCGCAACCGGTTGTGCTCGGAAGCACTGAGACCCCGCTCCGAGAGGTCTCCCGGCGCGGCGAGATCGCGCGGAACAGCGAGGTCCTGCGGCACCGCGCGCTCGAACACCGGGTTGAGCGTGCCGGTGATGGGCCGGCCGACCAGGTCGGCGAGCACCGCTCCGGCGTCCACGGACGCGAGCTGGTCGGGATCACCCACCAGCACCAGACGCGTATCCGGCCGTACCGCTTCGAGCAGTCGGCACATCATGGTCAGCGACACCATCGACGTTTCGTCCACCACGATCACGTCGTAGGGCATGTGATTGCCGGCGTGGTAGCGGAAGCGGGTGCGTCCGCGCTGCCATCCCAGCATCCGGTGCAGTGTCATCGCGGTGAGGTCGGGGGGCAGTTTCAGCTCGGATTCCTGCTCACGCACGGATTCCTGCAGCCGGGCGGCGGCCTTCCCGGTGGGCGCGGCGAGACCGATGCGCAGGTCGCGTCCGTGCAGTGCGGTGAGCAACGCGAGGATGCGGGCGACCGTGTGCGTCTTTCCGGTGCCCGGACCACCCGCGATCACCGTCGTCAGGTGGGTGGCCGCGAGCGCGGCAGCGATCCGCTGCCGATCTGGGGCCGGAGCGGGACGCGCCGTGTCTGCCGGGTCCGGGAAGAGGTCGGTGAGCGCAGAGATCAGCTGCTGTTCGTCGACGTCCGGGAATCGGCCTTCCCGCTCGGCGAGCACCCGCCGGATGGTCTGCTCCTGCCGGAAATACCGGTCCAGGTACAAAAGCGGGCCCTCCACGGTCTCGATCAGACGCAGTGGCCGCAGCCCGCCCGGCCCGCCGCCCACGACGAGCGGGCTGCGGCGCAAGGCGGCAAGGACATCCTCGTCGCGGGGCCACGGGAGGTCTTCGGGGGCGACCAACGGTATGCCGTTCTCGTCCTCCTCCACGGTGACATCGCGCAGACGGGTCAGGTCCAAGCACACCGAACCGGCGCGCACCGCTCGGACCGCGAGCGCCGTGGCGAGATGCACGTCGGGGTCCGACTCTCCGGCGAGGGTCGCGAGGCGCACCGCGACGTGCACATCCGCGGCGGCGAGCGCGCCCGCCTCGTTGAAGGTGCGGAGCGCACCTTTACCGCGCTGAGCTATCTGCGCATTCGTCACGGCAGGGCCTTTCCGGCGAGCAGATCCGACAGGTCGGTGACGAGAGCGGCAGGAGGATGCCAGTCGAAGACACCGCTACCGGGCGGGCTCTGCGGACCGGCCATGCCCCGGACGAACAGGTACTGCACCCCGCCGAGATGGGTCTCGGGTTCGTACCCCGGTAGCCGCCAGCGCAGGTACCGGTGCAGCGCCACCGCGTACAACAGGGCCTGCATCGGGTAGTGCGCACGGATCATCTCCGCGGCCATCGCCTCATGGGTGTAGTGCGCGGTCGTCAGATCGTCGACGCGCGCGAGGCGGTTGGTCTTGTAGTCGACGATGACGAACCGGCGGTCGGGAGTGCGCAGGACCGCGTCGATACTGCCGGTGAGGAAGCCGCGCAACGGTACCGGCTCGAGGTGACGCACCGCGTCGGCGTACGGCAGCATCGGATCGCCGGACGTGAGGTGCCGTCGCATCAGCGTCGCCACCCCTTCGAGAGTGACGGTGATCGGCACCGGATTGTCGCCACCGGTCAGGGGCAATTCGAAGTCGAGTTCTGCGAGCCGGTCCGCGGGGACGAAGTCGGCCAGCGTCCGTCCGAGCGGGCCGAGCGGGGTACGCAGGACGGGGAGCAGAGCGCCGGCTAGTTCGTCGGCATCGACCTGCGAGAGTTGTTGCGCGACGATCTCTCTGCAACATGCGCGGAGTTCCGCCTCGAGATCGGGGGCCGACGTGTCGACGACTTCGAGCACCGCGTGCACGAGCGTGCCGAACACCGCGCCACCGGGAAGGTGGTTCATCGGCGACGCGATGCCCTCCACGTCCGGTTCCGTTTCGAGGAGCGGAGCCTCCTCCGGTTCGTCGTCCTTCTCGGGTTGTTCCACTTCACTGCCCACCCCCGGTTCGTCGTGGGCGGCGGCGGTGAGCGCGGAATACGAGGTCCGGCGCCAGGTTTCGTCGATCATCCGGTCGAAGGTCGCTGCGGCGAGGGGGCCGAATTCCTCGCGGGGCGCAGACCAGGTGAGCCGCGGAATCTCGAACGGCCCCACGGGTTCGACGGCAATCAGCCCGCCCGCCGGAGCAGCCCACTGCTCGAACTTCTCCGCCATCGCCTCGTCGTGAGGAAGTGGACCCTCCGCGGCGATGTCCGTTGACCCCGGTTCGCGGGCGAACATCAACCGGTGCAGCGGCGACCTGGAGGTGGGCGTCGAGGGCGCCCACGAGAGGGTGAGCTGGCACTTGGCCCGGGTGATCGCGACGTACAGCAATCGCAGTTCCTCGCCGGCCTCTTCTTCGTCGTGCCGGCGCTTGCGCTCCGAATAACCGGGACTGCCTTTGCCTCCCACGTCGAGGACACGACGCCCGTTCTCGTGGAGTAGCAACCTGTCGGGTTCGGGGTTCTTGGCGGCGTCCCAGCCGTACGGGACGTACACGATCGGGAACTCGAGACCCTTGCTGCCGTGCACGGTGAGGATCTGGACGGCAGCGGCGTCGCTGTCGAGGCGGCGGATGCGGTCGGCCGACCCGCCGTCGGGATCGTTGATCCGGTCTTCCAGCCATCGGGTCAGTGCCGCGAGGCCGAGAGATTGCCCGGCGGAAGCCTGCTCGAGCAACTGCGCGACGTGCCGCAGGTCGGTCAGGCGGCGCTCGCCCGACGGTGCGTCGAGCAGGCGGGCCTCGAGATCACCGTATGCCCCGATCCGTTCGAACACTGCAGAGAAGCCTGCCCGGATGTAGACCGCGGACAACTCCCGCAACAAGCTCCCGATTTCGGCGACGAGTTCGTCACCGCGCTCGTCGATATCGGACACCGTACAGCCGAGCAGCGGGGTCAGCGCAGCCAGTCGCACCCGATCGGCCCGATGCGGCTGTTCGAGCGCGTAGAGGACCCACAACCATTCGGTCGCCGCAGAGGTGGCGAATACACTCGTTCCCCCCGCGAGAACGCACGGGACCCCTGCCTCCACGAGCGCATCGTGGACGAGAGCGACCTGCCTGTGCTTGCGGAGCAGCACCGCGATGTGGCCCGGTTCCACCCGTTCCGCACCGTTTCCGAGATCGATGGTGACGTCGTCGTTGCCGAGGATCTCGACGACGTCGGTGGCGACGTCGTGGGCGACCCGCGTCCGGAGACCGTCGAGGTTCCTGGGAAACCCCCAGTCGTTGAGGGGTCCCGCTCCGGCGCGCGGCAGGTGCCTCACACGCATCGGGGCGAGGCCACGCAGCCGGGACTTCGGCAGTGCCGCATCGACCCGGTTCGCGACGATCCGCGGATCCCCCAATGCTGCACCGCCGTACACGTATTCGCACGCAGTCACCAGGTCGGCGTCGCTGCGCCAGTTGGTGGTCAGCTCGCAGTGCGCGTCGGACGACGAGACGGCGTCGAGGTAACTGAGCACCTCCGCGCCACGGAACGCATAGATCGCCTGTTTGGGGTCGCCGACCAGCACCAGCCGGGAGTACCCGTGGAAGGCTCGCCGCAGGATCTCCCACTGCTTGGGGTCGGTATCCTGGAATTCGTCGATGAGCACGACGCCGAACCGATTGCGCACCCGGCGGCACGCGTCCTCGCCGTGCTCGGGGTCGAGCAGCACCCGGTGCAGCAACGCCAACTGGTCGTCGAAGTCGCGCAATCCCATGCGCCGCTTCCGGTTCTCGACCTCGCGGCGCACCTCCCTTGCGAATTCCACACGTTCACCCGCGGGTGTGCCCTCTGCGCCCTCGGGGGCGAGGTCGGACCGGGGATCGAAGATCGCCGCGCGTGCGGCGGTCATGGCCTCCGCGTACCGGATCGGCGCTTCCCCACGCCCGTAGCGCCGCAGGTACAGATCGGTGACCACCTCGGCGGTGAGGTCGTCGACATTCTCGACCACGGTGACGTCGGGTTCGCGTTCGCCCGCGATGCCGAGTTCACCGAGCATCCGCTGGCAGAAACCGTGAGTGGTCGAAATGGTACCCGAGTCGAAGTCCGACAGGGCCTGGCGCAAGCGCGCGCGGCGGGCGTGGACGTCGTCGGATGCGAGGTGGCGGATCAGCGGATCGCTGCTCTCCCGCGCGGTATCGGGGTCGGCGAGGGCCATGACGACCTCCGCGAAACGGTTCCGGGTACGTTCCCGCAATTCCTGGGTGGCGGCGCGGCTGAACGTCACGAGCAGCAATTGCGACAGGTCGACGACACCCTCGGCGACGAAACGGGTCGCGAGTCCGACGATCGCGTAGGTCTTGCCCGTGCCGGCGCTGGCTTCGAGAACAGTGGTGCCCTCCGGCAGAGACGCCAGGAGATCGAAGCGCGCTGTGGATGCACTCGGGGGCGCAGGCGATAGGGTCACGAAGTTTCCTTCCGTCACGGCCTGGCCTGATTCTCCGACGTCAGCAAGGGCTCCCACAGTCGACGTGCAAGCACCCCGAAACGGCTGCGGTCGTCGAACCAGAGACGTTCGTCGTCGCGAGGCGCGGCGCCCGTGAGGTCATCGAGGGTGACACCGGAGCCGTGCAGGTAGGTCACGTGCCGATCCTGCCCGTCACCGAATGCCCCACCGAAGGAACGACCGGCCGCGGTGAGCGCCATCTCCACCGAGTCGCCGCGGTGGCGTCGTTCGGCGTATTCGGCGGAAGCGCCCGTGACCATCGGCAACGGCGACTGCAGTCCTCGGTCTCTCAGGTCCACCAGACGCGCCAGTTGCTCGGCGGCGTCGGCAGGCGCGAGCAGAGTGGACCGCCACGCCGGGAGCCGCGAACGGCTGCGCCCGGTGGTGATCGCCTTCCACTGCCCCGGACGGCCGGACGCCGCGACGGCCAGCAACTGCACCCAGGCGGTGAGACGGTGTTTGGGACCGAGTTTGGAATACGTGCTCCGCGCGATCACGGTGCCGTGCACACCGCCCACCGTTCCCGTGAACCTGCGTCCGCCGTCGAGGTCGAGCACGATGTCGACGGTCTGCGCGCGTCCGGGGTGCACCGGAGCGCAGGCGGCGACGAGGCCTTCGACCTCGTTCGTCACGTCGTCGAGCACCCGTTCGCCGAGCGCATACGGTGGCAGCGTGCCGCGCCGCCACTCCGCCGCACGGAAATCGGCGGCGGACATTCCGGCCAGTCTCGCTTCGAGCATGCGGTCTCCGAGGTTCCACTTCGCGAGCGGATCGAGTTCGACGTCGAGAGCGTCGACGATCCCCTCGTCCAGTTCCGGGATGCGAACTCCGAGCCGTTGTCGCAGGAACCCCTGACTGGGGTGGACCAGGAAAGCCACGAGTTCGTCGAGATCGACATCCGTGCGCACCGGGGCGGCGAGTGTGGCGACCGTCAGACCGGACGACGCGATCGGCTCGCGTGAATGCCGTTGTGTCGCGCGGGCACCCGCCAGTTCGGCCTTGTCGAAGCCGAAGGGGGCGTCGGCTTTGAAGTTGCGCGGATCGAAGGGCTGCAACGGATGACGGCGCACGATCCGCTCGTCGTCGACCGTCGTTCCTGCCATGGTCGTGACCACGTCGCGAATCTCCGTGAGCGGTATGGCCGGTGGACGGGCGGCACCGGTCACGGCGTCGGCGCCGGTGTAGAACAAGAGGACCCGTTCGCTCGCGGACATGATGGCGTCGAGCAGCAACTGTCGGTCCTCGCTCCGCGAATCACGTTCGCCGACACAGGGATTCTGAGCCAATACATCGTCGCCGTCGATATGGGCGTTGCGGGGGAACACATCGTCGTCGAGTCCGAGGAGGACCACCACGCGGTGCGGCACCGACCGCATCGGCACCATCGTGCACACCGTCAGTTCGCCCGTGCGGAAATTCGATCGGCTGGGGCGACCCGCGAGGCGGGCTGCGAACATGGCCCGCACGTCGGCCAGACGCAGTTCCGCTCCCCCCGCGTGCTCGATCGCGAGTCCGATCTCGCGGTGAGCCTGCGCAAGCTGCCATGCGTCCGCGGGGGCGACATCGGTGAGCAGGTCGAGCGCCTGGACGAGCGCCGCCGACCACTTCTCCGCGGGCTGCGGGCCCCTGATGCCCAGCAACGACACCGTGAGCCGGTCGATGTATTCGGCGAACCTTCCGGCACGGTCGATGTCGTTGCTGTCGACATCGTCGAGCGGCAGAGCCAGCGACAGCCATTCACCGCCGGACTCGTCGGCGGCAACACCGAGAAGGATCCGGTCGAGGGCGGTGCCGAAGGTGTTCTGCGGGAAGTCTCCGAGGCCGAAGGGCCGTCGTTGCCACGGGCCCAGGCCCCACCGCGCTCCGGTCTCGGCCGCCCACTCCTGCAACCGTTCGAGATCGTCGTCGTCGAAACCGAACCTGCGCCGAACCGGGGCCGACGCGGCGAGATCGAGAACCTCACTCGCTGTGACCCGGGCGTCGGCGAGGCCGAGAAGATCGTCGAGCACCGACAGAACGGGGTTGGTGCGGCGAAGCCCACGGTCGGCGAGACGGACCCGCAGCGTGTGGCCGGGGTGCTCACCGACGCCTCTTCCGAACGCGGCGTGGACGAGGGGCGCGTAGGTCTCGACGTCCGGGCACATCACGACGACGTCGCGCGGTTCGAGAGTCGGGTCGTCCTGGAAGAGGTGCAACAGGCATTCGCGCAGCACCTCGACCTGGCGCGCCGGCCCGTGGCACGCATGGATCGCGACGGTGCCGTCGGTGTGCGCCGACCCCGGTTCGGGCGCGTGGTCGGCCCGGATGTCGGACTGCAATCTGCCGAGCAGGGTCGCGGGTGGTTCGGGGGCGGTGTGGGCGACGTCGGTCGCCTCGAGCGCCGACAAGCGCATCTCGAACTCGCGGACGTCCCGTCCGAGCGCCGCGAGCAACGGATGACGGACGCGAAGAGCGCTGTCGTCCTCCGCTCGGCATCGCGGAGTGTTTCCGCCGGAGAGCGCAGCCCACATCGCCGGGCTCGGGTGCGGAACCCAGAGGTGGACGTCGCGGTGTGCGCCGAGCGCCGAGACAACCGCGAGCTGCACCGCGTCGAGCCGGGTGGGTCCGAACAACGACACACGTTCGGGCAGGTCCACGACGCCCGGTTCGGCCCGCAACTGCTCGCACAGACTGCCGAGTTGCTGGGAGGGGCTGTCGGTGCCGATGCGGTCGCGCAGGCGCCGCCACAGTTCGGCTTGCCAGCGCAGATGGTCGGCAAGTGGGGCGCCCGTCCCGTCGGTGTCGCGGCCGGCTGCCCACTCCGCGATCATGTCCGGGCGCTGGAGCCCGTAGCTGCGCAGCAGATCGGCGAGGTGCGCGGCGGTCGCGTACCTGCGACCGGCTCGGTGATCGTCGTGGCCGTGACCGAGATGCCGGGTCAGCGCCGCACACCAAGGCTCTCCGACGGAGTCGTCCATGACCTGGAGCACCGTCCACAGCATCCGCGAATGGAGCCAGGGATCGTCTTCTGCGGTGGTGCCGGACGCTGCGGCGAGCACCTCGTCCACCAGCCGGGAGGGAGAGGGAAAGTCGATATTGGCCGCGACACCGTCACCGTCCGCTGCACCGAGCACCCGGGACAGACGCTGAGTGAGCCACCGTTCGATGCCTCGAGCCGGCACGGCGACGACCTCGCGGGCGAACGGGTCGTCGAGCGGCACCGCCAGCAACTCGCCGAGCGCGTCGGCAAGGATGTCGGTGCGTTCGGCACGGTGCAGCGTCAGCACGCGTGGGCCCCCTCATGGTCGACTCTGTCGTCGCTACGGCTTACCACACACAACGGACACTGCGACGACTGTGCAGGTCAGACCTCCGGGGGCAGAATCGTCGGGCGCTGTGACCCGGTGTGATGCCGGGGCGATGCGCGGCGGACGTCACTCGGGCAGGTCGAAGAGCGGTATCTGATCCCGCCTCACGATCTGGTCGGTCTCGGCCCGGTATCGCTCCCCCAGTTCTTGCGCGACGTGCGGGGGGCACCCCAGTTCGCTACCGATCTGTTCCCAACTCTGGCCGGCCTCGCGGCGTTCCCACGCGAAGCCGCCGTCCTCGTCCCAGGGCGCAGACATGAACCGATAGTGCGCGTCCAGGCTGTGACCCGCAACACTTTTGCGGGGTGTGTCGCGGGACGCCGGGGCGAACCGTCCGATCGGACTACGCACGCCGCGTTACGACGACGGCCGAACCTGCTCGAACTAGAGGCAGGCGACGAGGATTGCGGCGAGACCGCCGATCATTGCGGCGAACGCCATGCCCGCGCCGAGGGAACCCATCAGGACGCCGCCGGCGATTCCGCCGAGGAGTACGAGACAGACGAACAGGCCCGGGCCCACCCAAGAATGTTCGACCACCGCCGTGTCGGAGACGTCGACCGGCGCGTGATCGGTAACGGAAATGCCCGGCTGCGCCCACGATTTCGGACTATTGGGATTTTTCGGACTCGCCAGTGGGCTGGGGGGTACTACGGTCGTCATTCGCGTTTCTCCAACTTTCGTCTCACTCGAGTGCCGAGCAGACACGAAGGCCCACGGCCCCATCTCGTGAATTCTCCGGCTCACCGACGTGCTGGGAGCTATGCCCCGGACGTCGCGCCCCTAAACAACGCGCCGACGCCCCCTGGCCCGGATACCGGGCCGCATGAAACGGAAAGTGTTGCTGTGTAGAGGGTACTCGATTGTGTCCTGCATCACGTGGTGTTAGGGATCGATCTCGTCGGGTAGCCGTTTGAAGTGACATCGCTGAGCCCATCGACCATTCAAGTCCGAAGGAGCTACGAACGATGACAGAGACCAACACCCCGGCGCTGCTCACCCAGCTCCGCACTTTGCATCAGCTGACGCACGCCGAAACACAAGTGGCCGAGACTCGCATCGCGCAGGCCCGAACCGAGGCCGTGCGAAACGAATTGACCCAGAACGCCGAGAACTGCCGCGTACGTGCGGTAGCCATCGAGGAAGCGATCCGCGATCTCGGCGGCCTTCCCGACGTAGTGGGTCCGGTTCTCGGACGCGCAACCACCGCCGTGAAGTCGCTGGCCGAACAGGCACAGCCGTTCGACGAGGCTCTGCTCGGCGATCTCGCGCTCGAACACCAGCTGCTCGACCGGGCCCGGTACGTCAAGGCCTTGGCGACGGCCGACGGCAACTCGTCGATCGTGTCGCTCGCCGACAAGCTCATCAAGGCCCACAGCGCGACAGTCGAGTGGCTGACCACCGTGATCGCCGAAGAGGCACTCGGGGGACCCGCAGCCTTGCGGCGCACTCCCCTGCAGGCCGCTGCCGGTGCTGCGGTCCGCCTGGTGAACACGCCCGTCGTGTGGTCCACCCGCGGAATCGACCGAGCCATCGATGCCGCGCGGTCCACCCGTCCACGCATCGAGTCGATCCTCACACGAGGTGCTCACGCCGGTGACGTCGCGGCCAAGACCTTGGGTGCGAGCCGGGATTCCGCTCTCGAGACCGCCGAACGTGTCAGCCGCCGCGAAGGTGCCGACACCACGGCGGAAGCCCTGCACCGGGTACGTACCGCATCGGGTGTGCTCACGGCCGACGAGCTGCCGATCGAGGGCTACGACACGCTCAACGTGAGCAGCGCGGTCGCGGCGGTGAAGGAACTCACCGAAGCATCCGACATCCGCGCGGTCGTCGCCTACGAGGAAGCGCACAAGAATCGTCACGGCGTCGTCTCCGCGGCCCAGACACGGCTCGCCGCGATCGCCCAGGAAGTGCTCAGCTAGTCGCGACAGGGCGCTGAAACCCCAGCGAGTGCCGGGTCCGGATCTCCGGGCCCGGCACTTCCTCGTTCGCACAGCAGTAACCCGTGTCCGCACGCCCCGGAGTGGGTATGCGGCAGGACGGGGAACAACCCGAGAGGATCAACATGACCAAACTGCTTTTCGTCGTCTCTGCGGCCGACCACTGGACGCTGAGCGACGGTACCGAACATCCCACCGGGTTCTGGGCCGAAGAACTCGTCGAGCCGTACAACGTGTTCGATCAGGCCGGTTACACGATCACCTTCGCCACCCCGGGTGGCGGCACACCTGTGGTCGACCAGGCCAGCCTCGAGCCCGACGCTGCCGGAGGCGAGGACAGGTCCGCCGAACTGAAGAAGACGCTGGAGGAGCTTCAGCCCGAGCTTTCGAATGCTGCCGTCCTCGAGGACCTGAACGCCGACGACTTCGATCTGCTGTTCGTCCCGGGCGGCCACGGTCCGATGCAGGACCTCGCGGTCGACGAGCGTTTCGGTGAACTCGTCCGGCACTTCATCGAGTCGGGGAAGGTTGTGGCGGTGGTGTGCCACGCGCCCGCAGCACTGCTGCCCGCGTTCGCTTCCGGAGGCCGCTGGTTGTTCGAGGGTTACAAGCTCACCGGGTTCACGAACGTCGAAGAGGTCCAGGCCGGCCTGGCGAGCAAGGCGCCGTGGCTGTTGCAGGACCGCCTCCAGGAGGCCGGCGCCCTCTTCTCCTCGGGAGACGCGTGGCAGCCCTACCTGGTCGTGGACCGGAATCTCTACACCGGGCAGAATCCGGCCTCGTCCCGTCCGCTCGCCGAGCGCGTCGTGAGCGATCTGGCAGCAAAGTAACCGGCTGGCTTGATCGGCAGTCCGGCCAAGGC
>JAEZDV010000385.1 GCA_023417985.1 Actinomycetes bacterium
CCGCACCGGGCGGGGCGGGCCCCCAACCCCACCCCGCCGCCCGGCAGGCCCTGGCTTTCGAGCGCGGTCCGCAGCGCGGTGACGAGTGCGGCATTCGAACGCGCCGCCGACGACGAACCACGCAGGAGAGCGGCGTTGCCCGACTTGAGAGCGAGACCGAACGCGTCGACGGTGACGTTGGGACGCGCCTCGTAGACCATCCCGACGACGCCGAGCGGCACCCGCAGTTGCCGCAGTTCGAGTCCGTTGGGCAACGTCGATCCGCGAACGACCCCACCGATCGGATCGGGCAGTCCGGCAACCTGACGCAGTCCTGACGCGATGCCGTCGATTCGGGCCGACGTCAGGCGGAGCCGGTCGAGGAGGGACTCGTCCGTCCCGCTCGCGCGCGCAGCTTCGATGTCCTCTGCGTTGGCGGCGAGGACGGCGTCACCAGCGGCAAGTACGGCGTCGGCGGCGGCATGGAGCGCAGCGTCCTTCTCCGCGGTGGTCAGCAGAGCAAGACGGCGGGATGCGACGCGGGCGCGGCGGGCCGCGGCATGTACGGCCTCACGGGTGTCCCCGGCGTCGGTCACAACTGAGTCGGGAGTCACGGCAGTCATGGCCACAGCCTAGTCCGGGACGTGGCGGCGCCGACAAGCGCGGCGCCGGTGGGGGTCAGCGAAGACCCGTCCCCCGCGCGAGCGCAGTCCGTACGAGGATGTCGACGAGTTCGCGATACCCGATCCCGGTGGCCTCCCACATCTTCGGGTACATCGAGATCGACGTGAAGCCGGGCATCGTGTTGATTTCGTTGATCACCGGCCCGTCGGCCGTGACGAAGAAGTCGACGCGCGACAGGCCCTGGCAGTCGAGGGCCCTGAACGCGCGGACGGCCATGTCCCGGACTTCGTCGGAGACGGCGGTGTCGAACTTCGCCGGCACGTCGAATTCGCACACGTCGTCGAGGTACTTGGTGTCGAAGTCGTAGAACGCCTCGTGGTTGCCCGAGGTGTCGGGCATGCGGATCTCCGCGACCACGCTGGCCCGCACGTCTCCGTCGGGGAACTCGAGGACACCGCACTCGACTTCGCGGCCCACGATGGCGGATTCGACGATGACCTTCGGATCGTGGGCGCGGGCCTTGCCGAGGGCGGCGTCGAATGCCGCCCAGTCGGTGACGCGGCTGACGCCGATCGACGATCCGCCGCGGGCCGGTTTCACGAAGACGGGAAGTCCGAGTTGCTGCTTCTGCTCTTCGGTGAGAGAGGTCGTACCGGGCCGCATCACGATCTGGAAGCCGACCGGCAGCCCCTCCGCGGCCAGGAGTTTCTTGGTGAATTCCTTGTCCATCCCGGCTGCGCTCGCGAGCACTCCGGGGCCGACGTAGGGCACGCCGGCGAGTTCGAGGAGGCCCTGGATGGTGCCGTCCTCGCCGTACTGCCCGTGCAGGACCGGGAAAACCACATCGACGGACGCGAGTACCTTGCCGAACTCCCCCTCGTCGAGCGCGACGATATCGCCGCTGCGGGTGGGGTCTGCGGTGAGTACCAGCGACGAACCGTTCGCATTCACGAGGGGCAGTTCACGGCCGGTCTTCGCGAGATGGTCCGGGTCGGGGTCGCCCAGGACCCAGGACCCGTCGGTCGTGATCCCGATCGGGACGACGTCGTATTCCCCGGGGTCGAGGTTGCGCAGGATGCTGCCCGCCGACAGACAGGAGATGGAGTGTTCGTTGCTGCGACCGCCGAAGACGACGGCCACCCGGGTTCGGGGCGTACTCACGGCACAAACCGTACCGGTAAGCGGTGCGGTCTCCCCACGCGCGTCCCGTTCGGTTTGCGCGTCCGGCTTACCGTCAGCCCCGTACGACCGAGTCGAGGGCGGTACGGAGATCGTCCAGAAGGTCGATGGTGTCCTCGATTCCGCACGACAACCGGACGAATCCCTCCGGCACCGGATCACCCCATCGGGCCCGTCGATCCGCCGTGGTGTGGATGCCGCCGAAGCTGGTCGCCGGAATCACGAGTTCGGCAGCGTCCACGAACCGGTGTACGTCGTCTCGGGTGGGCAGCACGAAGGTGACCAGGGGGCCGAACCTCTGCATCTGCGCGGCGGCCACCCGGTGGGACGGGTCCGATTCGAGGCCCGGGTACCGCACTCCGGTGACGGCGGGGTGCTCCCCGAGCATCCGCGCGACGGCGAGGGCGTTCGTACACTGCCTGCCGAACCGCAACCCCGCGGTCCCGAGACTGCGGTGCGCAAGCCACGTTTCGAAGGGGCCGAGCACGGTGCCCGAGTGCAGGCGCTCACGGTCGAGCCCGGCCAGGAGCGCGGGATCGGAGACCGCGACGTAGCCGAACAGCAGATCACTGTGCCCGCTGAGCGATTTCGTCCCGCTCGCGACGACGACATCGGCACCGAGGGCGAGCGGGACCTGACCGAGCGGAGTGGCCGTCGTGTTGTCCACGAGCAGCAGCGCACCGGCGGCTCTGCACATCTCGGCCGTTGCGCGGAGATCGACGGTGTCCAGGCCGGGGTTCGACGGGGTCTCGGCGAGCACCACCGCGCCGTCACCGGCCCGCTCCAGGACCGCGCGCAGCGTCCCGTCACCGAAATCGGCGACGGTGAGTTCGTGAACGGCCATGCCGAGGGGCGCGAGATACTCCTGCGCGTAGGCGCGCACCTGGTAGTAACCGTCGGCGGGCACCACAACAGTGGCACCGGGCCGGGTGAATGCTCTCAACGCGACGGTGATCGCCGACATCCCGGACCCGAGGACCCGCGCCGCGACCGCGCCTTCGAGCGCCGCGAGGGCGGATTCGAGTGCACGCCACCCGGGGTTGGACGCCCGCGCATAGGTGTCCGCCTCGCCGGTTTCGTCCTCGCCGAGCAGGTAGGGCGCGGCGAACACCGGTCCCTGTTGCAGCGGAGAGCCCGGAGACCCTTCGTAGGCAACAGCTTTCACACATCGAGTCGAATCTCCGGTCATGTGGTTCACTCCGGCTTGATCCGCCGACCGAGCAGCAGACCGATCGCGTCGTGCACCGACATGCCTTCGTGGCACACCCGGTGGACGGCATCGGTGAGTGGCATTTCGACGTCGTAGCTCGCTGCGAGCGCCCGCACCGACGTGCAGGACTTGACCCCTTCGGCGACTTGGCCGTGTGTGGCCTCCTGCGCGCTTTCGAGCGTCTCGCCACGACCCAGCCGTTCGCCGAACGTGCGGTTTCTCGACAACGGCGAACTGCACGTCGCGACGAGGTCGCCGACCCCGGCGAGACCGGCTAGCGTGGTGGGCATGGCCCCGAGCGCCACCCCGAGGCGGATGATCTCGGCAAGCCCGCGGGTGATGATGGTGGCGACGGTGTTCTCCCCAAGCCCCACTCCCGCCGCCATCCCGCAGGCCAGCGCGATCACGTTCTTACATGCGCCACCGATTTCACACCCGATGACGTCCGTGTTGGTGTAAGGACGGAAATAGCCTGTCGCACAAGATTTCTGAATTTCGAGAGCTCGCGTGGAATCGGGGCACGCGATCACCGTGGCGGCGGGTTGACCCTCGGCTATCTCCCGGGCCAGGTTGGGGCCGGAGAGTACGGCGACGCGCTGCTGGTCGGCTCCCGTGACCTGGCCGATCACCTGACTCATCCGCATCAGGGTGCCGCTCTCGATCCCCTTGGCAAGACTGAGGAGGGTGGCGCCGGACCCGATGTCGTCGCGCCACGCCTGGAGGTTGGACCGCAGGGACTGGCTCGGCACCGCGAGCACCACGAAATCGGCACCGTCGAGCGCAACGCGATGATCGACCGTCGCCTTCAAGGAAGCCGGAAGCACGACGCCCGGCAGATAGCCGGGGTTCTGATGGTGCTCACCGATGGCCTGCGCCACCTCCGCCCGGCGCGCCCAGATCGTCACGTCGGTGCCGGCGTCGGCAAGCACCTTCGCGAAAGCGGTCCCCCACGACCCTGCCCCCAGAACTGCCGCTTTGGTCACAACTCCCCCTCTTTGCCCTTCTTGGTCCGGAGTCCGATTCGGTGTACGCGCCGCCGCACCGGGTTCCTTCAGTATCGCCCAGATCCACGGGCGGCACCGCGCGCTGCCCTCGCCCGGGACCGGCTGGCACAATCACGCCCATGCCCGCGGTGCACGTTCTCGTTCCGGTCAAGGCCCTCGGCCTGGCCAAGTCGAGACTGGCGCACGCCCTCGAGCCGGAACCGCGCGCCGAACTGGTGCTCGCGATGCTGCAGGACACACTCACCGCTGCCCACGGACTCGACGACGCACGGCTCACCGTCATCACCTCCGACCGCCGGGTTGCGGATGTAGCTCGCGAGTCGGGAGCATCCGTGCTGGTCGACCCGCCTGCCACGAGCGGCGGGGAGCGGCCGGACTCCCTCAACGCAGCGCTGCGCGCCGCGGCGGAACACGCGCGGGCACAATCGGCCGGCATCGATCTCGTCGCTCTTCAGGCGGATCTTCCTGCCGTGCGGTCGCACGAGCTGGCGGAAGCGCTCGAGTCGGCTCGCGCGACGGGCATCATGATCGTCGCCGACCACACCGGATCGGGAACCGCCGCGCTGCTCCACTGCAGTCCGCAGGATCCGCTGCGTCCGCAGTTCGGTCCCGGCTCCGCTCGCCGGCACCTCGTCGACGGTGCCCGCGCCGTGGAGTCCGATCTTCCCGGCCTGCGGCTCGACGTCGACACCGTCGACGATCTGGGGGCCGCGGTGCGGCTCGGGGTCGGTGCAGCCACCGCCGCAGTACTCGATCGCATCGGATCGACACTTCCCTTCCCGTACCCGGCCGCCCGCCGACCACCTCATGTCTCATCGGTTCCTGACACAATGGAGCGGTGACCAACGGCGACACCCCCGAGCAGATCGCCGGCATCGAGACGAGTGCCGGAACCGAGCTGAGTGCCACACCCAGCACCCCCCGACCGCAGGGACGCGTGGCCACCGCCACCAGCGCCCCACCCGCCGCGATCAACTCGCAGCTGAGGGCGGGCCCGAGCGACGGCCTGCCCAGTGATCGCTACCTCAACCGCGAATTGAGCTGGCTCGACTTCAACGCACGAGTGCTGGCGCTGGCAGAGGACACGTCGCAGCCGTTGCTCGAACGCGCCAAGTTCCTGGCGATCTTCGCGTCGAATCTCGACGAGTTCTACATGGTGCGTGTCGCCGGACTCAAGCGTCGCGCGGAGACGGGACTGTCGGTCCGGTCGGCCGACGGCCTCTCCCCCCGGGCTCAGCTCGCACTCATCGCGTCGAGCACGCAGGAACTCGCAGGCCGGCATGCCCAGGTCTTCCTCGACTCGGTTCTACCTGCGCTCGAAGCCGAGGGCATCTCGATCATCAAATGGTCCGACCTGACGGCCGACGAGCGCGACCGACTCACGCGATACTTCGCCGAGCAGGTGTTCCCGGTGCTCACTCCACTCGCTGTCGACCCCGCGCATCCCTTCCCCTACATCAGCGGATTGAGCCTGAATCTCGCTGTGACGGTGAAGGATTGCGAATCCTCCGGTGAGCACTTCGCCCGAGTGAAGGTCCCCGACAACGTCGATCGGTTCGTCCGAGTCGACCGCGCGGGCTCGCTGCACGGTCTCGCCGCCTTCCTCCCGCTCGAAGAACTCATCGCCGCGCACCTCGACGTCCTGTTCCCCGGAATGGAAATCGTGGAGCACCACGCGTTCCGGGTGACGCGCAACGCCGATTTCGAGGTCGAAGAGGACCGCGACGAAGACCTCCTCAAAGCACTCGAACGCGAACTCGCACGCCGACGCTTCGGCTCACCCGTCCGCCTCGAAGTGTCGGACGACATGACCGAGCACATGCTCGATCTGCTGCTGCGCGAACTGGATGTCGACCCTGCGGATGTCGTCCAGCTACCCGGCCTCCTCGACCTGTCGTGCCTGTGGCAGGTGCATGCCGTCGACCGTCCCGATCTCAAGGACGTGCCGTTCGTTCCCGCAACGCATTTCGCGTTCGGTGAGAGGGAGACACCGAAAAGCGTCTTCTCGACGCTGCGGGAGGGCGACATCCTCGTCCACCACCCGTACGACTCCTTCTCGACGAGCGTGCAGCGGTTCATCGAGCAGGCGGCCGCGGACAGCCAGGTGCTCGCAATCAAGCAGACGCTGTACCGCACCTCCGGTGATTCCCCGATCGTCGATGCACTGGTGGCTGCCGCGGAGGCGGGCAAACAGGTGGTCGCACTCGTCGAGATCAAGGCCCGCTTCGACGAACAGGCGAACATCAAGTGGGCACGCAAACTCGAGCAGGCGGGCGTGCACGTCGTCTACGGACTGGTGGGGCTCAAGACCCACTGCAAGACGTGCCTGGTCGTCCGCCGTGAAGGTTCGACGATCCGCCGCTACTGCCACATAGGTACGGGCAACTACAACCCGAAGACCGCACGACTCTACGAAGACGTGGGCCTGCTCACTTCGTCGCCTGAGATCGGGGCCGACCTGACGGACCTCTTCAACACGCTCACCGGCTACTCGCGCAAAGCGCAGTACCGCAACCTGCTCGTGGCACCGCACGGGGTCCGCAAGGGCATCATCGAGCGGATCGACCGGGAGATCGAGCACCACTCGGCGGGCCGGCCCACCCGGGTTCGGCTCAAGGCCAACGCTCTCGTCGACGAGCAGGTCATCGACGCGTTGTATCGCGCGTCGCGGGCCGGCGTACCCGTCGAGATCGTCGTACGTGGAATCTGCGCGCTCAAACCGGGCGTCCCGGGCCTGAGCGAGAACATCACGGTCCGATCCATTCTCGGCCGGTTCCTCGAACATTCGCGCATTTTCCACTTCCTGGGAAGCGAGGAATCCTGGATCGGCAGCGCCGACATGATGCACCGCAATCTCGATCGCCGGGTCGAGGTCATGGTGCAGGTGAAGAACCCTCGGCTCGCACAGCAGTTGCAGGACATCTTCGACTCCGCGCTCGATCCGGCCACACGGTGCTGGACGCTCGAGGCCGACGGCACGTGGACCGCATCCCCTGCCCCGGGCACCGCGGCGCGCGATCATCAGATGGAACTCATGCGCAGCCGCGCATCGTGATGCGGAGATACAGGTGACCGATTCGTCCGATAAGCCGATAAAGGCCAACATCTTTGCCGCGGGCGCGGTGCTGTGGCGACCCGCAGGTGGCACCTCGAGCCGTTCCGCGCTCGGTCCGATCGAGGTCGCGGTCGTGCACCGGCCGCGATACGACGACTGGTCGTTTCCGAAGGGAAAGCTGGATCCCGGAGAAACCGCTGTCGTCGCGGCAGTTCGGGAGATTCGGGAGGAGACCGGATTCCAGGCCGTACTGGGTCGGCACCTCGGGCGCGTGACCTATCCGGTACCCGGGCACCGGAAACTCAAGCGGGTGGACTACTGGGCCGCGAAGCCGGTCGGTGGCGAGTTCGTACCGAACGACGAAGTCGACGAACTACGTTGGGTATCACCGGATTCCGCCTTCGACCAGCTGTCGTACCCGATGGACCGCAGCGTTCTTCGCCGGTTCCGGCTGCTGCCCGCCGATACCGCGACCGTCCTGATCGTCCGACATGCGAAGGCTGGGAGCCGGAAGAAGCACCGGGGTGACGACCGGGCCCGGCCCCTCGATTCGGCAGGCAGGACCCAGGCGGCCGCGCTCGTTCCGCAACTGCGTGCGTTCGGTGGCGACAGCGTCACGGCGGCGGACCGCACGCGGTGCATCGATACCGTGGCACCCTTCGCCGCGGACCTCGGTGTCGAGGTGGTGCTCGAACCCTCGCTGTCGGAAGAGGAGTACAACAGCGATCCCCAACTCGGCCGTAAGCGCACACTCGACATCGTCGCCCGCGGTGGCACGCCGGTGATCTGCAGCCAGGGAAAGGTGATTCCCGATCTCGTCTCGTGGTGGGCAGCCCGGGACGGTGTCACGCTGCCACCGGCGCGCAACCGCAAGGCGAGCATGTGGGTGTTGTCGCTGCAGGGCGATCGCCTCGTCGCCGCCGATCATCTCGACAGCCCTCTGCCCCCGAAGTAATCCGTGTAATCCGAACGTCCACCCGCGAATTCGGGGCGATTCGGACAGTGCACTCCCCGGGCAGCCATCAACAGCGTGCAGACGACGACGGCGGCTACCGGACCCTGCCGGTAGC
>JAEZDV010000027.1 GCA_023417985.1 Actinomycetes bacterium
CTGTGACGCCCAGAACGCGATGACCCACTCCGGCGAGTTGGCGCCGAGCAGCGCCACCCGGTCGCCCTTGCCGACGCCGTACTCGTCCCGCATCGCGGTCGCGGCCGCGGCGGCGGCGTCGGCATGTTCGGTGAACGAAATCCGGCGGTCGAGCGTGACCAGGTAGTCGCGGTCTCCCCATGCCTTCGACGCGGCGACGAGGTCGCCGACCTTCCGGTCGCGTTTGCGGATCACCGGCATGCGGTTTCCGCGTACCTCCTCCTCGACGAGTTCGAATCGTCCACCGGGGCCGGTGAGTTTCGAAGCCACCTGGATGAACATTTGTTGGAGGTCTGCTGGCGCTGTCATGACGAGCCTTTCCGGTTGCCGACAACTACTCGTGTCACGTGACGCACAAGATGTCACGCCGCCGCCGGTAGCGGGGGTGACTCCTGCCACTGGCCGCAAGACCTGTGGTGGCAGTCACTTGCAAGTCTCACTCACCGGGAGTGGTCCAGGTGGCTCAGGTCACCCTGGCTACCTTCGCGTCACCCGACACGCCGATCTGATGCTTCGGCCCTCGCCCTCCACAGTATTCGAGCGAGGCTCGGTTTGAGACCAAGGAGACCTCGCAGTGAAACGTAGCTCTACTACGAAGTTGGTGGCGGCATTGGCCGCCGCCATGGTGGTGACGTCCGCGTGCGCGTCCGATCGGGAAGGTGACGCGGTCGTGTCCGCCGGAGCGCCCGGCGCTGCTGCCGCGCCGGTGCAGGCATCCGACGCAACCTTCGGAACGCTGGAATCCCCCTGTGGTGCAGGCGATGCCAGTGGAGCCACCGACCAGGGGGTGAGCGACACCGAAATCCGCATCGGTTACGGCGACGACCGTGGCTACGCCAAGAGCCCGGGCCTGAACAAGGAGATGGGCGACGCCGTCTCGGCCATGATCGACTGGTGCAACGAGCAGGGCGGCATCAACGGCCGTCGAATCGTGGGTACCCTCTTCGACAGCGCGATGACGCAGGCCAACGCCGTGATGCAGAACGCGTGTGCCTCCGAGTTCATGCTGGTGGGACACGGGTTCGCCATGGATCAGACGTCGGAGCAGACGCGCGTCGCCTGCAACCTCGCTGCCGTGCCTGCCTTCACCGTTTCCCCCGATGCGGCGAACGGCCCCATGACGTACCAGGGCGTGCCGTTCCCCGTCGACTACGCGAACGGGTCGCAGTGGTTCCAGATCGCGGAGATGTACCCCGAACTCGTCGGGGAATTCGACGTCATCGACAGCACGATGCCCACGATCATCACGGCGAATACCAAGACCCGCTCGATTGCCGCAGCGGCCGGATTCACCCTGAAGAACTGCGGCGTCACGCTCAACTACGACGGTGAATCGAGTTACGTCCCGTTCGCCGAGAAGATCAAGCAGTGTGGCGCCAAGGGTCTGTGGACCTCCCGCTCGCCGGTGCCCGCGGAGTTCAACTTCGTCAAGGCACTCGACCAGGTCGGAGTCGATCCGATCCTTCTCGGCGAGGCCACCTGGTACGCCAACGCTGTTCCCGCCTGGAACGGTGAGACCGGCCTGCTCGACAACATGCACGCGGGCATGACCTTCCAGATGCTCGAGAACGCCGATGCCGTCCCCGCCGTGAAGAAGTACACGGAGCTCGTTTCCGCAGCAGGTGGCAAGACCGCGCTCCTCGGTATGCAGGCCACCTCGTCGTTCCTGCTGTGGGCGACGGCCGCGAAGGAATGCGGATCGGATCTGACCCGCCAGTGCATGATCGACAAGCTCTCGCAGATCCACGAGTGGGACGGTGGCGGGCTGCATGCCGTCACCGATCCGGGCAACAACATGCCCGCCACATGCGGACTCGTCGTGTCCCTGAAGGGCGCCGAGTACTCGCAGGCGTTCCCTGCGGAGGCCGCCGAGTTCAAGTGCGACGACCGGTACCTGGTCGCCACCGACGCCTCCACGTGGGGCACGGACCTGGGTCCCGATCGGATCGCCACGAAATACCTGAATCCGAACGTCATCAGGCCGACCGCCTGATCCGTTCGACGGGTGCCGGCGGCGTGAATCGCGACCGCCGGCACCCTCGAGCAGAGGTACTTGTATGGATACCTTCCTGACCTTCACGATCGTGGGGTTGGTGCTCGGATCGGTGTACGCCATCGCCGCATCGGGCCTCGTTCTCACCTACAACACGTCGGGCATCTTCAACTTCGCGCATGGCGCGCAGGCCATGCTGGGCGCGTTCGCCTACTGGCAGTTCCGCTACGGGTGGGGGCTGCCCACCCCGGTGGCATTGCTCCTCGTGCTCGGTGTTCTCGGACCGCTGATGGGACTGCTGCTCTACGTCCTCGTCATGCGGGGCATGCGCAACACGGCAGAAGTCACCAAGATCGTCGTCACCGTCTCGATCCTGCTCGGCATGCTGTCGGTGTCGCACTGGTTCTGGCATCCCGAGCAGGCCCGGACGATGACCATGTTCTTCGGCGACCAGGCCGGGATCGACGTCTTCGGGGTGGGGATCCGGTACCACGAGCTGATCTGTATCGCGGTCGCCGTCCTCATCGCGATCGGGCTGCGAATCATGTTCACCCGCACGCGCTCCGGTGTGGCGATGCGAGGGGTGGTGGACGATCCGGATCTGTTGCGGCTCAACGGGCACGACCCGGATCGGCTCGCGGCGCTGTCGTGGGTCATGGGTTCGACCCTCGCGGTACTCGCCGGCATCCTCGTGACACCGATCAACGGCGGCACTCTGGAAGCGAACATGCTGACGCTGCTCGTCATCGATGCGTTCGCGGCCGCGATGTTCGGCAGACTCCGGAGCATTCCGCGTACCTTCGCAGGTGCCTTGTTCCTCGGACTGGCTGCGACATATGTCCTCGCGTACTTCCCGACGGCCTGGACGTGGACGTCGAACCTGCGGGTGTCGCTGCCGATGATCGCCCTGTTCGTGGTGCTGATCCTGCTGCCACAGGACCGTCTGCGCGGAGCGGTGACCCGGACCCGGGAGCGCTACCACGTGCCGTCGGTGCGCAAGGCTGTCGCGTGGGCGGTGGCTCTGGTCGTGATCGTCTACGCGATCCGCCTGCTGATGGTCACCTCGGCGATCACCACCCTGACGATCGGAATGACCTTCGCAATCATCGCGCTGTCGCTGACGCTGCTGACGGGGTACGCCGGCGAGATGAACCTGGCGCCGGTGTCCTTCGGTGCGATCGCCACCATCGTGGCGTTCCACTTCGGCATCTCGGGCACTGGACTGGCGGCGCATCTGAATCTGTGGGGTGTCGCTCTGGGAGTCGCTGCAACCGCGGTGGTCGGTGGTCTCATCGCACTCCCGGCGCTTCGGCTCCGGGGGCTCTACCTGGCGCTGGCAACCATGGCGTTCGGGGTGTTCCTGTCCAACATGGTGTTGCGCGACACCACCGTTCACGAAGTGTTCGGTGTCGAGTTCTCGATCTTCACCGACGGGAACATCGCGATTCCGCCGCTGAAGGTGGGACCGCTGGACCTGAGCAACGACACCGTCTTCCTCATGACGGTCACGGTGATCTTCGCGGTGCTCGGCGTCGGCGTCATCGCGTTGCGCAACAGCGGCTACGGACGGCGCCTCGCCGCGATGAAGGACAGCCCCGCGGCGTCGGCGATGCTCGGACAGAGTCTCGTCCGGCTCAAGCTCGGCGTGTTCACACTCTCGGCAGGTATCGCGGGTCTCGGCGGGCTGTTCATGGCGAGCGCGATGGGGTCGGTGTCCAACGAAAGTTTCTCGATCATGATCAGCCTGTCCTTGTTGATGCTCACCGTGGTGGCCGGTATCGGTTACGTATCGGGCGCTCTCTTCGGCGGACTGATGTCGGGGGTCGGGTTCGCGGTCATCATGACCTCGTTCGCGAATCTTGCTGCCGGGCAGCCGGAACTCGCAGGAATGTGGACGTTCCTCGGCCACGTCGCGGCGGTGAGCCCGGCGCTGATCGGCATCGGTGTCGCGGCCAACCCCAGCGGCAGCGTTCACCAGGTCGTCGAGGGCTACCGCCACCTCACCAACGCGAAGCCTGTTCTGGTGGGTGGCGCCGCAGTGGTTCTCGTGTCGTACGTCCTCGCCCTTGTCGGAGTGCTCGACAACTGGTGGTTTGCGTCGATCACGATCGCGACGGTGTTCCTGCTCCCGGTGATGGGGCAGTGGCTGATGCCGGAAGCGGTGCTCGGTGAGCAAGAGGCGGCGAGACGTCGCCCGCTGATCCCGGAACGGGTGGGTCTCGACGAGCCGTACAGCACGGCGGTGCGTGACGAGATCGATCGTGAACTCGGCATCTCCGGGTACCTGTCGACCTCGCCGGCCCGGACGGACAAGGAGCTGGTCACCAATGGCTGACACACCGATTCTCGAAACCAGCGGTATCACCGTGCGTTTCGGTGGACACGTCGCCGTCAAGGACGTGAGCATCCGAGTGGGACGCGGGACCGTGACCGGTTTGATCGGTCCCAACGGTGCCGGAAAGACCACCCTGTTCAACACGATCACCGGACTGCAGAAACCCTCTGCGGGCAAGGTGTTCGTCGACGGCCGGGACGTGACCACGCTCCCGCCCTACAAGCGGGCCCGGATGGGGCTCGCACGCACCTTCCAGCGTCTCGAGTTGTTCGTGTCGTTGTCGGTGCGTGACAACCTGCGGGTCGCCGGCGACATCCACAATGCCAACTCGCGCAAGCGCATCGACGTGGAAGCGGAAACCGACCGGCTACTCGAGCTGACAGGTCTCGGCGACATCGCCGAGCGGGATGTGTCCGACATCCCCACCGGGCGGGCACGGGTCGTCGAGGTCGCGCGAGCACTGATGACCGATCCGCAGATTCTGCTGCTCGACGAACCGGCATCCGGTCAGACGGAGCAGGAAACCGAGGAGTTCGCCGCACTGCTGACCGGTCTCGCCGCCGATGGACTCGCGATCTGCCTTGTCGAACACGATATTCCGCTGGTGATGAAGATCTGCTCCACGATCCACGTGCTCGACTACGGTGCGGTGCTCGCAAGCGGGGTCCCCGACGAGATCAAGAACGATCCCGCAGTGATCAACGCGTACATCGGAACCGAGAAGGAGGCGGTATGAACCCCGAACCCCTGCTCGAACTGTCCGGCGTCCGCGCCGGATACGGTTCCATCGAAGTGCTCCACGGGGTGGACATCGCGCTCCCGCCGGGAGCGGTCGTCGCACTCCTCGGGCCGAACGGGGGCGGCAAGACGACCACCCTGAAGGTGTGCTCCGGGATCCACCCGGTGTCGTCGGGGGAGTTCCGGCTCGGGGGACACGTCGTGAACGGAGCATCCGCGGCCGACTTGGCACGCCTGGGGATCTGCTCGATCCCCGAGGGAAGGGGCGTGTTCCCCAACCTCACCGTGCGCGAAAACCTGTGGATCGCGACCGGCACCGGTGTGTCGCTGGCAGAACTCGAGGACGTCGCCTACACCCGATTCCCCATTCTCGGAGAGCGCCGGACGCAGCTGGCCGGATCGATGTCGGGCGGCGAGCAGCAGATGCTCGCGTTGTCGCGGGCGCTCGGCACGAATCCCACGGTGCTCCTGCTCGACGAACTTTCGATGGGCCTGGCCCCTCGCATCGTCTCGCAGATCTACGACATCGTGGGAGAGCTTGCGGCGGAGGGAGTTTCGATTCTCGTTGCCGAGCAGTTCGCCCGGGCGGTCCTGCCGATCGCCACCAGCGCTGCGCTGATGCTCCAAGGGCGAGTCGTGCGCACGGGCGATCCGGCGGAGATCGAAGAAGAACTGTCTACCAGCTACCTAGGAGGATGACGATGACCACTGCGGTCGACGAACGACGTGAACAATTCAAGCAGGACGTGGCTGCGCTGGGGCTGGGCACCGCGGAAAGCGGATCCGGCGGGAAGAGCCGGATCGTCGGCCTGGTGCTGATGGTAGTCGGTGCGGTTGCCGCCTTCGTCGTCTACATCGCGTCGCTGACGTTGTCGGACCTGCGCGACCTCGTGTCCTACCAGTTGCTGAGCACGGCCTTCGTTGCGGTGACGCTCATCGGCGCGGCGGTCTACATCGCGTCGGCGGTGTCGAAGGTCCTGAAGCTGTGGCTGGTGCGTCAGTTGCTCGAAGGTAACGCACAGACCGAGCGGATCGTCGAGGCGCTGTCGCGCGACAAGATCTGAACGGATGTCCGGTG
>JAEZDV010000056.1 GCA_023417985.1 Actinomycetes bacterium
TATGTGCTGGGCGGCCGGCCCTGCGGGGACGGCACACCACCGCAGGCGCGGCGTGTGGCCGAGATCGTGCCTCCCGGCCACACGCCGCTCCGTCACTCGGAGGAAGCGTGACCCCGGTAGGTGCCGATGCTGAAGAACACCCCGTGCGGGTCGCGGCAGGTGAACCCGTGCGACCCGTAGTCCTCGTCGCGTAGTCCGATGCTGATGGTCGCGTCCGAAGCGACGACCTTGCGATAGAGGTCGTCCGCGACGGAGTCCTCCGGTACGACGAGATACACCGAACCGACGTCGGGGTGTTCGCTCAGCGGGCTGTCCGGTTTGCCGGAGCCGAGCATGAGCCCACCGCCGTACGGCCATGCCAGTTCGGCGTGGTCGACGCGTTCGCCTTCCCCGTACACGGCGCTCTCGGAGAATCCGAGGGTGTCGACGAGGAATCGGATCGCGGCGCGCGCGTCGCTGTAGATCAGGCACGGCCACACGCCGGGGGCGTGGCCGAGCGATGCGCTTCCGGTGGTTGTCGTGGTTGCTCTGGTTTCCGATGTGTTTGTCATGGAGCAAAGTCTGCGCGCGCCGCACTCACTCGTCTTGGACGATTGGGAACAGTTCCTCGGCCATCCACACGGACGGGGGCACACCCGCGAGGTCGCGCCATTCCCGGGCCAGATGTGCCTGGTCGTAGTAGCCGCACACGGCCGCCACGTCCGAGAGTCGGTGCGGACCCGCGGTGCGCAGCAGGGTTCGTGAACGGTGGAAACGCGCGACTCGGGCGACCTCTTTGGGTGCGAGACCGAATTCCGCGACGAACCGTCCGGTGAGATGTCTTCGGCTCCAGCCGAGTTCGTCGGCCACCGCCCGCACCGGGCGTCCGGGATCGGACACGAGCATCCGCCACGCCTGAGAGAGTGTGCCGTCCATTTCCGCGTGGCCGCTCGCGGTGAGCCGTCGGGCGAGGACGCTATCGAGAGTCGCGAATCGCTCCGGCCACGTGGGCGTGCCGGCCAGAGAGTCGTTCAATTCCCGGTAGTCCACCCCCAGCACGTCCTCGAGATCGACAGCCCACGACCCCAGGGCGGCAGCGGGCACGCCGAGCAGCGCACGGGCACCCGAGGGCGTGAGCGACAACTGGATCCCGTGCTGGAAACCGGTGTGCGCGATGATCACCGGCGCGGACGACAAACCACTTGCGAGTGCGTCGAATGTGGCGGGCGGTCCGGTATCGGGAAGCAGTGCGATCGGCTCGCCAAACGTGATAATTACCGTAACTTCCGGTGACGGCATACCGCGGTGGATTCCGGGCGGAAAGCCCGAGAGCCGATATCCTTCGTACCAACGCACAAAGGGTCTCAGCAGCGGCGCGGGCCGCTGCCGAGCACCTTCGGAAACCCCGACTGCGCCAGATGAGCCGGTCACCCGACAAGGGTAACCAGCTCGCGCGGGAAAGAGGACAGAAGCCGAATGAAGGACAACACGGGACCCGTCGAGAAACTACTCGTGCGGTTGCTCGACAACGGCAGCAGACTGCAGGGACCCGCAGTTGCGAAGTACGTCGACCTCTTGCGTCGCGCGCATCCGGACGAATCTCCCGCACAGATCGTCGCTCGCCTCGAGAAGCAGTTCCTGCTCGGTGTGACGGGAAGCGGATCCGCCGTGGGCGCGACTGCCGCGTTCCCAGGTGTGGGCACCGTCGCGGCGATCGGCGCCGTGGGGGCGGAGACGGTGTTCTTCCTGGAAGCGTCGGCATTGCTGACGCTGGCGATCGCTGCGGTCCACGGCATCGAACCCCACGACCACGACCAGCGCCGCGCGCTGGTGCTGGCTGTCGCACTCGGCGACACCGGCAAGGAGATCGTTGCCGCAGCGACCGGTACGTCGTTGAAGAACTGGCCGAAGGCACTCACCGGCCAGATCGACAGCAAGCAGTTGAAGGTCGTGAACAACTCGCTCGTGAAGGGTTTCGTTCGCAAGTACTTCGCCAAGCGGAGCGCGCTCGTCCTGGGCAAGCTCGTCCCGGCCGGAATCGGTGCGGCGATCGGCGGCGCGGGCAACCGCGCGATCGGGAAACGAACCATCGCGAACGCTCGGGACGCCTTCGGCCCGCCGCCCGCGACGTGGAGCGAACTCCGGACCGTGCCTCCCGCGGCCTGAGGTCGACGTGCCGTCGTTGTACGTCCGCGAAGTCGGCTCAGGGCCGCGCACCGTGGTGCTGTTACACGGGTTCTCCGATCACGGGGGAACCTGGTGCAAGGTCGAACCTGCGCTTGCCGAGCGGTACCGCGTCCTGGTGGTGGATCTTCCGGGATTCGGGCGCAGCTCGAACCACTGGGCGGGGCCGGTGCTCGATCACTACGTGGACGTACTCGACGACCTCCTCGCCGAAATCCCCGAACCGGTGTCGTTCGTCGGCAATTCGCTCGGCGCCGTCACGTCGCTGTTGTTCGCGTCGAACCATCCGTCGCGCGTGGATCGGGTGGTGCTCGCAGACATGCCCGGCATGACGGGAATCCCCCGGTTGTGGACGCGGGGCGCCCAGGTGCCGGCCGCGATCTCTCGCGCGCTCGCTCTCCCCGTTCCGGCCCCGGTGATGCAGCGCGCGATCGGCGCCCTCTACGCCAGAGCCGCCATGCACCGCCCCGAGCGGATGGACAGTGCGGTGCGGGCGGCCTTCAACGCCAACTACGCGACACGCGGCCAGATCGACACCATGCTGGCGGTGGGCCGCATGGCCATCGGAGAACTGGGCCGCCTCCCGATTCCCGCGATGGTGCACGCTCTGGACATGCCCGCGTTGTTGATCTGGGGCGCACACGATCGACTCACCCCGGCTCACGCCGCGCGCCGTGTCTCGGTCGGCAGCAAACGACGCGTCGTGGTGATCCCTGATGCGGGGCACTGTCCCCAACTCGATGCGCCCAGTGAGTTCCTCGCCGCGGTCCTGCCGTTTCTCGAGTGAAATGGAGACGCTGACCTGCCGGGGTCCTACACGTAAGCTCACGACGGCTCGTGGCGCGGTGCCGCGTAGTCGAGACGAAAGGGGTTCCCGCCGGTGACAACACCGTCAGCGCAGGCACAGTACGGCGGGGCCGGATTCGGTGGGCAGCCGCCCGCGGGGATCGTCGTGCAGGGACTGACCAAGACGTTCGGGGCCCACACCGCGGTGACCGACCTGGCTTTCACCGTTCCGCCCGGTTCGATCACCGGTTTCCTCGGCCCCAACGGTTCCGGCAAGACGACCACCCTGGGTATGGTCCTCGGTCTCATCCGACCGACGTCCGGTGTCGCCTACGTCGACGGTGTGCGGTTCACCGATCTGGAAAACCCGGCACAGGTCGTGGGTGCGGTGCTCGACGCACGCAGCGCACACCCGAAACACACGGCGATGACACACCTTCGCGTGTACTGCGCAGCGATCGGGGTTCCGGACGCCCGCGCCGCCCAGATGCTCGACCTCGTCGGACTGGCGACGGCCGCGAAGCGCCGTATCGGCGAGTTCTCCCTGGGTATGCGGCAGCGTCTCGCGCTGGCGACAGCCCTTCTGGGTCAGCCGCGGTATCTGGTGCTCGACGAGCCTGCCAACGGTCTCGACCCCGAGGGTATGGCGTGGCTGCGCGACTTCCTCGTCGCCTACGCCCGTAACGGCGGGACCGTCCTGATCTCGAGTCACATCCTGCGAGAGGTCGAGCAGATGGCCGATCACCTGGTCATCATCAGCGACGGACGACTGGTCGCCGCGAACAGCATGGAGGACCTCCGTGTGGCGTACCGGCCCCGGGTGCTGGTGGCGGCCTCGGATCCGGCCCGGCTCGCCACGGCCCTCGCCGCGGCAGGCCACACCGACGCACAGGTTCAGCCCGACGGGCGCCTGGCCGTCGTGGGTGTGGACTCGGAGGGGATCAGCGCGATCGCCACTGACTGTGGAGTCACTCTCTTCGGCACAACCGTGGAAAGCGTCGACCTCGAGCAGGTGTACCTGTCGATGACGGCGGGTCGCTACGCTGCCCCACCGGCGGGGCCAGGCGGTCCCTGGAGCGGTCCCGGCTGGGGGCCGAGCGGGCAGCCACCGCAGCCACCCGGGCAGTACGCGTTCCAGCAGTACCCGGGGGCCCAGCAGTACCCAGGGGCCCAGCAGTACCCCGGCCCGCCACCGCAGCAGTACCCTCCGCAGCCGGATTACGGACCGCCGCAGCAGTACTACCGCACCCCGCAGCAACAACCGACCGGATCCGAAGGGCCCTCAGCATGACCGCGCTCCTGACCGCCGAGTTCCGCAAGGTGCTGAGCCTGCGCTACTGGTGGATTCTCGGCATCGCTCCGCTGCTCGTCGGCCTGTTCTGCGGGGCGCTGACGCTGCCGGTGATGCGGCAACTCGAGGACGTGCTCGGGGAGGACTTCGCCGAAGCGGCCGCAGCCGCCGTCGGGATCTCGCTGGCCCTGGCTCTGGTGTTCCTGTTCTCCGCGTTGTTCGGAGTCGTCAACACCGGCAGCGAATTCCAGTATCGCACCGTGATCACGACGTTCCTCACGACTCGGGGGCGCGACCGGGTACTAGCGACGAAACTGACGGTCGCCATGATCTTCGGCCTGGCGTACTGCCTCGTCGCAGAGATCGTCTCCGCTCTGACCATCCTGATGTTCGGTGGCGGCTTCAGCGGCGCCGATTTCGGAACCGTCGGTGCGGTCCTCGCGACCGGTCTGCTCTGCGCCGCGCTCTGGGCCCTGATCGGCGCCGGACTCGGACTGCTGACCGGATCGATGACGGGAAGCGTCCTGGCGATCTGCGCATGGATCCCGATCGGCGAACTCATCGTGTCGCTGGTCCTGCACGGCGTCGGACTCGGCGCGATCGCGCAGTACCTGCCCGGGCAGGTCACCTGGTACACGCTGTTCTCGGTGGTGGAGATGCCGGACGACGTCGAACTGGCCGTGCGATGGCCGCTTGCGCCGCTCGTCCTGATCTTCTGGACGGTGCTGTTCTGCGGGCTCGGCTGGTGGCGGACCCGTACGCGCGACTTCGTCTGACCCCCTGCGCGATCACGGGTGTCGCCGGGCGGCGATAGTGTCGATCGAATGGCACACGTCACCGCATCGGAGTCGCCTGCGGCGGGCTGGGTACGCCGGCTCGGCGGCGAAGCCCTGCGCCACCGCAAGGAAGCACTCGGGGCGCTCGCGGTCACCGTCGTCGCAGCCCTGATCGATATCGCCTTCCCGCTGCTGACGAAGATCGCGCTCGATACCGCGACCGGGCAGGGCGACGTCCGCCCGGACGACACCCGTCTGATCGGATTCGCGGCGGCCGCGATCGCCTGCGGCGCAGTCGTCCGGTTCGGATGTCAGTACGGCCGGCGCATGCTGGCCGGACGGCTGTCGCTCAACGTCCAGCACGACCTGCGGTTGCGTCTGCTCGGATCGTTGCAGCGACTCGACGGTCACGGCCAGGACCGGATCCGCACCGGGCAGGTGGTGTCGCGGTCCATCACGGACCTGCAACTCGTCCAAGGGCTCCTCGCACTCGTGCCGATGTCTGCGGGCGCGTTGCTCCAGTTCGTCCTCACGATCGGAATCATGACCGCGCTGTCGCCGGTCCTGACGCTCGTCGCGGTGGTGACGGTGCCGCTCATCGTCGTGGTCGTCCGCGTCGTGCGCCCGAAGCTGTTCGCGGCCACATGGTCGGCGCAGCAACGCGCCGCCGATCTCGCCCAGCACGTCGAGGAAACCGTCACCGGGGTCCGCGTGGTCAAGGGGTTCGGGCAGGAAAGCCGTGCGGTGGACCAACTCGAGAGCCACGGACGCCGGCTGTATGCCGAGCGGTTGCGCGCGGCCCGCGTGAATTCCCGATTCGCCGCACCGATGGGAGCCATCCCCCAGCTCGGGCTGGTGGCGACCATCGCGCTCGGTGGGTGGCTCGCGCTCGAGGGCACCGTCACCGTGGGTACGTTCGTGGCGTTCACCGCCTACGTGGCCACGATGACCGCGACGACGCGAACCCTCGCGCAGGTGCTGATCATGGCGCAACTCTCCCGCGCCGCGGTCGAGCGCGTCTACGAGGTGATCGACACCGAGCCCGACGTGGCGGACCCGCCGCATCCGGTGCCGCTGCCCGACGGCCCCCTGGGGCTCGCCTTCCGGGACGTCACCTTCGGATTCGAACCGGGGCGTGACGTCCTCCGCGGCGTCGACCTCGAACTCTCCCCCGGCGAAACCGTCGCGATCGTCGGCCCGGCCGGATCCGGGAAAACAGCCATGTCGCTGCTCGTGCCGCGGTTCTACTCACCCCGCACCGGCACGGTGTGCCTGACCTCCGGCGGCCTCGACTTCGACGTCGCATCCCTGCGTGCCGAGCAGTTGCGTGCGGCGGTGAGCCCGGTCTTCGACGAACCGTTCCTGTTCTCCGACACCGTCGCGTCCAACATCGCACTCGGC
>JAEZDV010000078.1 GCA_023417985.1 Actinomycetes bacterium
CGTCCCACGGGACGACCGGCCCGGCTCGCGGCGTTTCTGACAGCAGGGGCCGGCCGTCAGTCCGGTCGGGATGACGTCGCGGCTGCGGCGATCACGCGGGCGAGGTCGGCGGGGCGGCTCCACATCGGCCAGTGTCCCGTCGGGAGGTCGATGACGTCGATGTGGTCGAGGTTCGACACCTCGGCGAACATGGGATGACCCGCGTCGGCCAGCTCCATCACCTGCGCGCCCGGCATCGAGCAGCACACCAATGTGGTCGGGACCGCCCGACGCGCATCGTTGGTGAGCTCCACCCGCCCGCGCAGCACCGGGCCGGGTTCCGGAACAGCCCGGGCGCGAAAGCGCTCGAGGGCCGCGGTGCTCAAGCCCTCGAGGCTGGCCTGCTGCCCGAGCGTGTCGAAGGGCGGCAGGGGAAACTCGTCCAGATCGCCGGGCGCATCCGCGGCGAAGACACTGCCGGAGGCGACGGGGCCACTGTCGACCCACACGACTCGGCGGACGAGCTCGGGATGCCGATCGAGCACGAGGCTGACCGGGGCGTTCGCTCCGCTGTGTGCCACGAGCACCACCGGTCGGGTCTCCGACGCTTCGGCCTGAGCCATGGTCTGTTCGATCGCCGTCACCTGATCGTCGAGCGTCCGGGACGCCCGCCCGGGATCGCGCTCATCGAGGCCGGGAAGGGTCATCGGGACCGCATCCCGCCCATCGGCGGTCAGGTGCTCCAGCACCTCGTCCCATCCCCACGCCCCCAGCCAATGGCCGGGGATGAGAATGATGGCCGGGTTACTCACATTGTTCGTCACAACCCAATGCTCCCGCGCCTCCGGGACAACGGTATGTCACCATTTTCGACATGATTTTCCGGCCGAGACGAGAAACGATCCGGGGTGGGACGTGAAGCGCGCGGAGCGGCTCCACGCCCTGTCCGAGATGCTGCGGCGCAGCGGATCGCGGGGATGCACGGCCGAACATCTGGCGAGAGAGTTCGGGGTGTCGGTGCGGACCGTCAAGAGAGACCTCACCGCACTCGAGAACAGTGGCGCGCCGATCTGGTCGCGTCCGGGGCCCGGCGGTGGCTACGGGCTCGTCGCCCGCGGCACTCTGCCGCCGGTCAGCCTGACCCCTGTGCAGGCGGTGGCGCTACTCGCGGCGGTCTCCGCCGCACCCGACGCCCCGTACGCCGATCTCGCGCTGGCGGGCGTCCGGAAGATCATGGACGTGCTCGATCCACAGACGCGAGGAAAGGCGGACGAGCTGGCCGGCCGTGTCTGGGTCGACGCGCTTCCCACTCCGCGCACGATCAAGTCGGCGCTGGAGGAAGCGATGGCCGAACAGCGCGTGGTGCGCATCCGGTACACCTCGGGTGACGGCGACACGACCACCCGCGACGTCGAGCCGGTGATGTTCGCGTCCAGGAACGGCCGTTGGTATCTGATCGGCTGGTGCAGGTTACGCAGCGACATGCGATGGTTCCTCGTGTCCCGTATCGCGCACGCCGGCACCACAAGGATTGCCTGCAGCGGCCACGACATCGACGAGATCGGCATCCCCCCGTCGACAGCACGACCCGTGAACGACCGAGTCGGTGACGCTCTCGATCGACGTCTCCGGTGAGTGCAGCTAGCTGCTGGAGGCGAGCTGCGCGGACGCCACCACCGCCGGGAGCGCGGTAACCGCGAGGTCGACGAACTGTTCGCGTGTCAGCGCGGAGACGCCGTCCGGATCCGGGGCCGGAGACGCCGATATCCCCTGCTGTTGCAGCCACGCGATGGTGATGTCCTCCACGAACGCCACCCAGCCGCGGACGGCGAGCCGGACGGTGGCGTCGGGATCGATGCCGATGCTCGGCAGATGGGTGACGGTGCGCTCGACCATCGCGCTCCGGGTGTCCTCGAAGACCGTCCGCATGTCGGGATCCGCGCTGACCGAACCCCGCAGCATGGAGACGTAGGTGTCGGGGCGCTCGGTGACGTAGTCGACGTACGCGACGACGGTGCCGCGCAGCATCTCCATCGGCTCCAGGTTCTCGTCGGGCGCGGTGCGTTCGAGCATGTCGTGGCTGATGTGCCGCACCACCGCCACGTGGAAGTCGTGCTTGGACGTGAAGTAGTGGAACAGGAGTCCGCGCGACACCCCGGCCCGATCGGCGATGTCTTCGACGGAGATCTGATCGAGGGGACGACTTGCCAGCAGTTCCACCCCGAGCTCGATCAGTTGTGCGCGACGTCGCTGCGGGCTCAGACGGGTCCGCCGTCCCACTTTCCCGGAACTGTTGCCCTTCACGGTTCCCATGCAAGCATCCTTATTGAATAATCGTCAACAAAGTGTTGACCGTGCCACTTCTACGCCCTAATCTCAGATACATGAGTCTTCCGGTTACAGACACCTCCGCCGGTGATACCACGCGCCGGATCGATACGCTGATCATCGGCAGCGGGTTCGCCGGACTCGGCGCCGCCATCAAGCTCTCCCGGGCCGGGAAGGAGTTTCTGGTCCTCGAACGCGCGGACGAGGTGGGTGGCACCTGGCGCGACAACACCTATCCCGGCGCCGCGTGCGACGTGCCGTCGAACCTGTACTCGTACTCGTTCGCCCTCAACCCCGGCTGGACCCGGTCGTTCTCTCCCCAGCCCGAAATCCAGGCGTACATCACCTCCGTCGCCGACAAGTACGACGTCCGGCGACGGACGATCTTCGGCTGCGACGTCCAGGAAGCACGCTGGAACGAGGGCACGCACCGCTGGGACGTCCGTAGCACCCACGGCAACTTCAGCGCCAAGCACCTGGTGTCCGCGGTCGGCGCCCTGTGCGAGCCGGCACTGCCCGATATCGCCGGCATCGAGGACTTCGGCGGCGAGATCTTCCACTCCGCCCGCTGGAACCACGACGCGGACCTCGCCGGCAAGCGGGTCGCTGTGATCGGTACCGGTGCGTCGGCAATCCAGATCGTGCCTGCCATCGCGGGCCGGGTCGCGCACCTCGACGTGTATCAGCGCACCGCGCCCTGGGTGCTCCCCCGCGCTGATCGTGAGTACACGAAGGCGGAGAAGTTCGCCTTCCGCCGCATCCCCGGATTCCAGCGGTTGTCCCGCACGCTCCAATACCTCATGAGAGAGACGCAGGTCGTCGGACTCACCAAGGCACAGGTGTTCATGAAGCCGCTCGAACTCGCGGCGCGCATCCAGATCCGCCGGGGCATCTCCGATCGAACGTTGCGGAAGAAGGTGACCCCGAATTTCGCCATCGGATGCAAGCGCATGCTCATCTCGAACAACTACTACCCCGCACTCGACCGTCCGAACGTCGACCTGGTCACCGACGGGATCGCCGAGGTCACCGCGGACGGCATCGTGACGAAGGACGGCACCACCCGCAAGGTCGACGCGATCGTCGTCGCCACCGGGTTCCACGTCACCGACTCACCCATGTTCGCCGGCATCTTCGGCAAGGACGGCCGTTCTCTCGCAGACGTTTTCGACGACACCGGAATGCAGGGCTACAAGGGCACCACGATCGCCGGGTTCCCGAACCTCTTCTTCCTCGTCGGCCCCAACACCGGACTGGGCCACACGTCCATGGTGTACATGATCGAGTCCCAGCTCAACTACCTCGTCGACGCGATCGACACCATCGACCGGCACCGTCTCGGCACGGTCGAGGTACGTCGGGAAATCCAGGACGACTACAACCGCGTTCTCCAGCACGCACTGGAGAACAGCGTGTGGAACAACGGGGGTTGCGCAAGCTGGTATCTCGACAAGCACGGCAACAACACGACACTGTGGCCCGGATTCACCTTCGAATTCCGCCGCCTCACCAAGCAATTCGACCTGGATGCGTACAGCGCCGTCGCAGAGTCCGACCTCACCTCCTTCCCCGCCGGCCACACCGCCGGGGCCTCCACCGAGCGCACCTCGCGCGCATCCCGGAAGGCTGCAATCCAGTGAGCGAATTCGAAGGCAGGGTCGTCGTCATCACGGGAGCCGGGTCGGGTATCGGGCGGGCGCTCGCCGTCGATCTCGCCGGTCGCGGCGCCAAGCTCGCGCTGTCCGACGTCGACGCCGTGGGTCTTGCGGAAACCGTCCGTCTCGCAACCGATCTCGGCGCAGAGGTGAAGTCCGACCACCTGGACGTCGCGCAGCGTGAAGCGGTCTTCGCATACGCCGAGGCTGTCGTCGCGCACTTCGGCAAGGTCAACCAGCTCTACAACAATGCCGGAATCGCCTACCACGGCGAATTCGAGCGATCCGAATTCAAGGACATCGAACGGATCGTCGACGTCGACTTCTGGGGCGTGGTCAACGGCACCAAAGCCTTTCTCCCGCATCTGATCGCCTCCGGCGACGGCCACCTGATCAACGTGTCGAGCCTCTTCGGCCTACTCGGCATGCCCGGCCAGACTGCATACAACGCCGCGAAATTCGCAGTACGCGGATTCACCGAGTCGCTGCGTCAGGAAATGCTCATCGCCAAGCATCCGGTCCAGGTGACGTGCGTCCATCCCGGTGGCATCAAAACTGCCATCGCCCGGAACGCCGCCGTGCCCGACGGCGACGACCAACCCGGCTTCGCGCAGTTCTTCGACAGCAAGCTCGCGCGGACCACCGCGGAGCAGGCCGCGAAGACGATCCTGCGAGGAGTGCGAAAGAATCGGGCACGGGTGCTCATCGGTGCCGACGCCAGACTCCTCGACGGCTGGGTTCGCCTCGTGGGGCCGTCCTACCAGCGTGTCGTCGCGACCGTCGCGGGTCGAATCCTGCCCAAGAACTAAGCTGCGCCGATGCCACAGCTACCTCTGCGCCTCGTCCGGGCAACGTTGCGTCCCCTCTACCGGCTCACTCTCAACACCCGGTTGCCGTACTCGGTGCAACGTCGGTTGCTCGAGGCCGCGGCACCGATCCAGCCCTTACCAAAGGGCACCGTCGTGCGCAGGATCGAACTCGGCGGCAGGCCCGCGGAGCGGGTCACCGTCGGGGCGACCGAGCGTCCGACGGCGGTGCTCTATCTGCACGGCGGCGCCTACACTTGCGCTTCACCCGCCACCCACCGGTCGCTGGTCGCACATCTCGCCGCCGCGACCGGGTCGGTCGTGTACGCACTCGACTACCGACTCGCCCCGGAACATCCCTATCCCGCCGCGCTCGACGACGCGGTCGCCGCGTACATCGACCTGATCACCGAGCACGGGTTCGACGCGACGAAGACACCGATCGCCGGCGACTCCGCGGGCGGTGGCCTCTCGGTCGCCACTGCACGTCGGCTCATCGACCGGCACGGGTTCACGCCGGCCGCGCTGGGCCTGCTCTCCCCCTGGGTCGACCCGGGTTCGCGCACCGTGCCGTTCGACCGGGATGTCGTCATCAACACCGCGTGGGTGTTCGCGTCCGCCGACGCCTATCTCGGCACAGGTGACGCGACCGATCCCGGGTACGCGCCACTACACGGGGACCTCACCGGGCTGCCGCCCACGCTCATCCAGGTCGGCACGACCGAGGTGCTCTACCCGCAGATCCGCGAGTTCGCGAAGAGGCTGCGCGCAGCAGACGTCGATCTGGAATACACCGAACAGCCCGAACTGTGGCACGTCGCGCACCTGCAGGCCGGGCTCGTGAGGGAAGCGGCCGAGGCGGTGAACGAAGTCGGAGCGTTCCTCCGGACGCACGCGGGCGGCGACGCGGCCACCGGCGCACACGACTGACGGTCGCGTAGAGGCGTCGGAGATCTTATAGTGGGATCCGACAATTCGACCGGACGGCGGATCTGATGACGGAAGACTCACGCTCCGAAGACATCCTGCTCAGTGACGACGAGCGTCTGCACGCACTCAACGTTCTCGGTGAGCATTACGCCGCCGGACGACTCGATTCGTCCGAGTTCTACGACCGGTCGGGCTGGGTTGCGCAGGCGCGCACCCTGCCCGACACTCGGCCTGCGTTCGCCGGGCTTCCCGGCGGCGTGCCTCTCGAGGTCGCCGACGGACACATCCGGATCGTCGGCACTCCCGCCTCCGTCCCGGCCGTGCGGCGGAACGACACACCCGCGCAAGCGGATCCGGAGACGGAACTCGCCTCCCTTCGTCAGCGAGGACGGACCGTCGAGTCCCTCGACTGGATCATCATCGGCATCACGCTGATGACGTTCCTCGTACTGCAGATGATCGTCGACTGGGACTACGCGTGGGTGGTGTGGCCGTCGCTCATCGTCACGCTCACCGTGCCCCGCATGCTCCTGGGGTTCAGTGACGAGGACGAAGAGATCTACGACGAACTCAAGGAATCGGACGCCGGCGAGCGGAAGGCGCGCCTCCGGGAGGCAGCGGACCGGATCCGGCAGCTCGAGAGCGGCGACGACACCCGCGGAAAGTAACGCCTGCGCCACCTGCTCCGGTCAGCGCGCTGCGAGCCAGTCGCTCGCTGCGCGGTCGGGTTCGAGGTCGCCGCGGCGCACCGCGTCGCCCATCTCGGTCAGTTCTTCCGTGGTGAGCTCGCCTGCCACCACGTTCAGCGCTTTCACCTGTTCCGGTGTCAGCGCACCGCCGCGGATGACGGGTACGACATTGGCCGCCGGCGTCGTACTGCCGTCTTCGCCGGCATCTTCCGCACCGGGTTGCTCGGCCACCGCATAGTCGGAGACCGAGAGTCCCTGCGGGAGCGATCTGTTCAATTCCTCGAACACCTCGTCGGGTTCGATCGCATCGGCGCCGGGCTGTAGCCGCAGCAGAAGCCCACCCATGTATTCCGGCAACACGTCGACCTCACCGGCATCCAATGCGGCGAGATCTTCGCCTTCGGCGAGTCCGACGGTGTCCACCGAGGCACCGGTGCCGCGCAACACCGCGGCATAGATCTCGGCAAGTACCCTGCTGTCGGGCGACTCAGCGGAGCCGACGGTGATCACGCCGGAAGCCGGTTCGGTGGACAGGACCTGACCGGTCGAGCATCCGACGAGCGTCCCCGCTGCGACGGTCGCCGCCGCCGCGACACCCAGCAACCGAATCCCCACCGATCACACCTCCTCGAACCGACCTTCGGGCGGGTCCCATCGTCCCATCCGCCCTATCGACACCGAACGCCCGCCCGGGTATCCGGACGGGCGTTCGGTGTCAGCGAACCGGACAGCTCCGATC
>JAEZDV010000089.1 GCA_023417985.1 Actinomycetes bacterium
CCAGTGGGACGAGGCAGCACCACACCACGACCGCTGCCCACAGGATCAGGATCAGCACGCTCAGGACGGTCGCGGCGACTCCGTCGAGCCGGGCCTCCACGACCCCGAGGAGGAAACCGGCCAGAGGCGTCGCGCCGAGGAGGATCGCTGCCGGAACGATCAGTGCCTTCCAGTGCGGATGGCGGTGGAGCAGCAACTCTTCCCCGGGTGCGAGCGCGTCGTCGGGATATCCCATAGCGCCCACGATGGCACACGCCCGTGAAGTGCCTTCCGCCCGTCACCGTCAGGCGGGACGCAAGTGTGTGATGTCGCCCGCCGCGACGGCTACCGGTTCACCACCGGCGTCGGGCCGGACCACGAGCCGGCCCTGGTCGTCGACGTCCACGGCGACTCCGTGCAGTTCGGTGTCGCCGGGAAGCACCGCACGTACCCGCTGCCCGATCGTTCCGCACCGCTCGCGGTACGCGACGGCAGGTCCCGCGGTGTTCCATCCCGCGCGCGCCCACGCGCGGATGCGGTCGGCGAACTCGGTGAGCAGCCTTTCCGCGAGCACCGTCCGATCGAGGCCGGACGCGTTCTCGAGCAACAACGACGTTGCGGTGGGAACGGGGAGTTCGTCGGCCGTGAGCGTCACGTTGAGCCCTATTCCGACGACAGCGGTGGGCTCCGGCGAGGTCGACGCGACCTCGACCAGGATTCCGGCGAGTTTGCGGCCGTCGACCAGGACGTCGTTCGGCCATTTCAGCTGCGCCGGGACCCCGCCGACGGACCGCACGGTGTCGACGGTGGCGATCCCGGCGATCAACGGGAGCCATCCCAGGTCGTTCAGCGGGCAGCCGGGCAGGCGCAGCAGCACCGACGCGATGACCTGCGCTGCCGGGACACCGTTCCAGGTCCGTGAGTGCCGTCCGCGTCCCCCGTACTGGAACTCGGCCAGCAGCACCCGGCGGTCTGCCCCGGTCGGCGCGACCGCGAGCAGGTCGGCGTTGGTCGAGCCGGTCTCCTCCACGACATCCACTCGCGTGTAGAACCCTGCATTCTCCTGCGACGAGAGGGCGCTCTGCAGGCGATCGGCGTCGAGGGGTATGCGCAGGGCGGCGACATCTGTCGATTCGTGGAATCCGGCCATGCGCTCAGACTAGGCTGGAATGATCCGTCCTACCCGCCGGTAGCTTCAGTTCAATAATTCAACACAACCGGGACCGGCGCGGCACAGGTGTGTGACGCTCGCTAAGCTGACTGGCCATGACCACTGTCCAGGAGCCCTCCGCGTCCGAGGCGGCGAGTACGCCCGATATTCACACCACCGCCGGCAAACTGGCCGACCTGCGCAATCGTCAGGCCAAGGCTCAGGCACCCGTCGGCGAAGCCGCCATCGAGAAGGTGCACGCAAAGGGCAAGCTGACCGCCCGTGAGCGCATCCACGCGTTGCTCGACGAAGGCTCGTTCGTGGAGCTCGACGCTCTCGCCCGCCACCGCAGCACCAACTTCGGCCTGGCCGAGAACCGTCCCGTCGGAGACGGTGTCGTCACCGGGTACGGCACGATCGACGGTCGCGACGTCTGCGTCTTCTCCCAGGACGCCACGGTGTTCGGCGGAAGCCTCGGCGAGGTCTACGGCGAGAAGATCGTCAAGGTCATGGACCTCGCGGTGCGCACCGGGCGCCCGCTGGTGGGCATCAACGAAGGTGCCGGCGCGCGTATCCAGGAAGGCGTCGTCTCGCTCGGCCTCTACGGCGAGATCTTCCACCGCAACGTGCAGGCGTCCGGCGTCATCCCGCAGATCTCGCTGATCATGGGCCCCGCCGCCGGTGGTCACGTCTACTCCCCCGCTCTCACCGACTTCGTCGTCATGGTCGATCAGACCAGCCAGATGTTCGTCACCGGGCCCGATGTCATCAAGACGGTCACGGGCGAAGACGTGACGATGGAGGACCTCGGCGGCGCGCACACGCACATGGTCAAGTCCGGTGTCGCGCACTACGTCGCAGAAGGTGAGCAGGACGCGCTCGACTACGTCCGCGACCTGCTGTCGTACCTGCCCAGCAACAACCAGGCCGCTGCGCCGCGCACCGCCCCGACGGATCCGATCGAGGGCGCCATCGAGGATTCGCTCACCGAGGAAGACCTCGAGCTCGACACGATCATCCCCGATTCCGCAAACCAGCCCTACGACATGCACGAGGTCATTCGCCGTCTCCTCGACGACGACGAGTTCCTCGAGGTCCAGGCGGAGCGCGCCAGGAACATCATCATCGGCTTCGGCCGCATCGACGGCCGCAGCGTCGGCATCGTCGCGAACCAGCCGACGCAGTTCGCCGGCTGCCTCGACATCGACGCCTCCGAGAAGGCGGCCCGCTTCGTGCGGACGTGCGACGCGTTCAACGTGCCCATCGTCACCCTCGTCGACGTGCCCGGCTTCCTGCCCGGCACCGAGCAGGAGTTCAACGGCATCATCCGTCGCGGCGCGAAGCTCCTGTACGCATACGGCGAGGCGACGGTCGGAAAGATCACCGTCATCACCCGCAAGGCGTACGGCGGCGCCTACGACGTCATGGGTTCCAAGCACATGGGTGCCGACGTCAACCTGGCGTGGCCGACCGCGCAGATCGCCGTCATGGGTGCCTCCGGCGCCGTGGGCTTCGTCTACCGCAAGCAACTCAAGGACGCGGCCGCCGCCGGCCAGGATGTCGACGCGCTGCGCCTGCAGTTGCAGAACGAATACGAGGACACCCTCGTCAATCCGTATATCGCGGCCGAGCGCGGGTACGTCGACGCGGTCATCCCGCCGTCGCACACCCGCGGCCAGATCGTCTCCGCGCTGCGGCTGCTCGAGCGGAAGATGGTTTCGCTTCCGCCGAAGAAGCATGGAAACATTCCCCTGTGACCTCAACGACCCCTGTGACCTCAACGACCCCTGTGACCTCAACGAGAGGGATCCACATGACAGCGACCCAGTTCGCGACGTCGCACACGGGTGGCGCGCAGTGACCGCGACGGCAGAGGACAAGATCATCACCGACACGGAGATCGAGGCGACCGACGCCGTGCCGGAGACCACCGGCAACGGCCGGACGCCTGCGCCGGCCGAGCAGGAGTCTCCCGCCGCGGAGTCGGAGACCGCCGGCGAACTCGCGGTCGCTCTGCGCATCGTCAAGGGCAACCCCTCCGACGAGGAGATCGCGGCCCTGGTGTCCGTGCTCGCGGCGGCGGCGGGGTCTGCTTCGCCCGAAGGCGACGGCAAGCCGCCCGAGACGTGGGGCGACCCGACACGGATGCACCGCCAGTGGGCTCCGTTCTCGCCGTATTCGTATCCGAACCGAGGCTGAAATGCCCAGGTTGGTATTGGCCTCGGCCTCTCCCGCGCGCCTGTCGGTACTGCACGCTGCAGGAGTCAAACCGCTCGTTCAGGTGTCCGGCGTCGACGAGGATGCCGTCGTCGCGGCACTCGAACCCGGCACTGCGCCGGGTGACGTGGTGACGGCACTCGCGCGGGAGAAGGCCGCGGCCGTCCTTCCGGCGCTCGACGAGAGCGGCCTCAAGGACGCGGTGATCATCGGGTGCGACTCGATGCTCTTCGTCGACGGGGTGTTGCAGGGCAAACCCGGTACGGCCGACATTGCGCGCGAACGCTGGAAAGCGATGGCGGGACGAAGCGCCGAACTGCTCACCGGGCACAGCGTGCTGCGGGTCGCCGACGGCGAACTCGTCGCCGAGGCGTCCGCGCACAGCGGCACGGTCGTCCATTTCGGTACCCCGACCGACGAGGAACTCGAGACCTATCTCGAGAGCGGCGAACCGTTGGAGGTCGCGGGCGCATTCACGCTCGACGGCCTCGGCGGCTGGTTCGTCGACAGCATCGAAGGGGATCCCTCGTCCGTCGTGGGCATCGGATTGCCCCTGGTGCGCCGACTGCTGGCCCAGGTCGATATCTCGGTGGCGCAGTTGTGGGCGGAGAACGCCGCCATCCCGATCGAAGCTCTCGAAAACTGACCGGGTTCCGGAGCGTTCCCACCACCGAATCCGAGGACTGTCATGAATGACATCGCGGGGTCCGCGACGCGCGAAAGCTTCGTGTCGCTGAGCCAGGACCCCTTTTTCGACGTGGTCGTCGACCTGGTAGCCGGGTATCTGGCGTCGGCCTTCGTGGATCCGGCGGACCGTGAGGTGTCCGGGTGGACGCTGACCTGCCTGCCGGCGGCCGGCCGGACCGCGGACCATCAGCGGCTGTTCACCCTGGCACTCGGCCCGGTCGAGGTGCTCTACATCGAGCGCTACACCGAGGACGGCCGCACCGTCGATTACCGGACGGTGCTCACGACGTCCGCCTCGGCGCTGATCCAGCAGACCGGCTCGTCGCTCGACGGGCTGTCGATGCGGCTTCCCCTGCTGAAGTTCCATCCCTGCGAGAACGTCGCCACCGCCGGCGACGCGGTGGTGATCGACTGGTTTCTCAGCGACGAGGGCGCCGACGAGCAGTTCTTCACGTTGCCGCTCGACGAGACCACCATCGGCCCCCTCGCCGAGCGTCTCGCCGGCAAGGGCGCCGGACCGTACGAGGAGTACCACAACCGCTGGTTCGCGCAGCACATCCTCGACGTCATCGCCGAGGGCTGACGTGACGATCCGGCTCCCGAAGGTGCTGGCATCGACGGACGACGCTGCCGCACTCCAGGTTCTCGAGCGCTACTACCGTGTGCCGCTGACGAAGACCGGGCGCCTCCGCAGCGGCGCACTGTGGGACACGTGGGATCCCTCCGGAACCCGGGAACGCGACGTCGGCGTGTTCACCTCCGACGACCTCGTCGCCGTCACGTTTCTCTCGGTGGAGGTGTCACCCGACGGCGCGGACATCGTGCTCCGTGAACGGCGCGACGAGTTCGCCGAGTTGCTTGCGGCGGTCGGTCCGGACCGTGATCTTGCCGACGAAGCAGACGAGATGACGTCCCGATCCCCCGCACGGCAACTGGAGACGGCGCTGCGGACGGTGCCGAGCATCGGCCGCACGGTCGCGTCGAAACTGATCGCCCGGAAGCGGCCGCGGCTCTACCCGATCTACGATCGCGTGGTCGGCGAGGCGCTGGGCACCAAACAGGCGCATCTCGAGCCGATCCGGCAAGCGTTGCGGCACAACGACGGTCAGCTTCAGGCACGCCTCGTCGGACTGCGGGAGCGGGCGGAATTGCCTGACGCGGTGCCGGCCCTGCGGGTGCTCGATGTGCTCGCGTGGATGCAATTGAAGGCCCCCGCCTCCGACTGAACGGCGCTCACCCCCCGGTGCCGCCCTCGCGTTCCAGTCGGCGCTTCTCCTGCTCCCTTGCCACACGACGTTGCTGTTCTGCGCGTTCGCGGCAGCGCCGCAGGAACTCCTCGTCGGTTTCGGGCCGCTGCCCGGTCTGCCGCCCGGGCCGGTCGTACTCCGGGAACGCCGACGTCTGCGTCCGCGACCAGCCGGCCCCGTCAGGCCGTCCGACGAGCAACCACAGCACCGAACCGACCAGCGGCAGAAGAATCACGACCATCAGCCACAGCGGCTTGGGCAGATTCCGCACCTCATGCTCGTCGGCGCGGATGACGTCGACCAGGCACGCCACCCACACGACCATCACGATCAACCCGAAATACGGCATTCCCCGCCCACCCCTGTATGTCGTCACCGCCGGGCGCCCCGGATCGGTTCACTGTTCACCCCTACCGTGTGTGCTCGCCACGGCATCCGCGCGGATACTACGACATGGCGACGCCCAGCGACCGGGCGAGAGACCGCACCATCGCATCGGCCTTGATCTTGGCGCGGTCGGCATTCGCCCCCGCGAAAAGCGTGTCGACGTTCTCGGTCCACAGTTCCAGCCAGCGCTCGATACGGTCCGGGCCGAGTCCGTGATGCGCGTGCAGGGCCCGGTGCACAGGGAGGAAGGCTCCGTCGTACCGCGCGGTGCGGAACAGGATCTGCTCCCAGAAGTCGCCGACGACGTCGAGGTGTTCGTCGAGCCCGACAACCGCGAGCACGTCGAACACCGGCGCGAGTACCGCATCGCCCAGTGCCCGCTCGTAGAACCGTCGCACCAGGACATCGATGTCGGCGCGACAACGGAGATCCGGGAGGTGGGATCGACGGCGGGTCACGTCCTCGAACGCTACCGCCTAGAATCGAGTGCGCACCTGCCACCACTGCCCCAGGAGCTCTCAGTGCCCGTCGCACCCGACAGCAACTCGTCGTTCGCCGCCTACGCGGATCCCGCTCGACTCGTATCGACCGAGTGGCTCTCGGCGCATCTCGGGCACCCCGAGATGAAGGTCGTCGAATCCGACGAGGACGTGCTGCTGTACGACGTCGGGCACATTCCGGGCGCAGTGAAGATCGACTGGCATCTCGACCTCAACGACCCGGTGACCCGCGACTACATCGACGGCGAGCAGTTCGCGGCGCTGATGGACCGCAAAGGCATCCGCCGCACCGATACCGTAGTGATCTACGGCGACAAGTCGAACTGGTGGGCTGCGTACGCGCTGTGGGTGTTCACCCTCTTCGGGCACGAGGACGTGCGACTCCTCGACGGCGGGCGCGACGCGTGGATCTCGGAGAACCGCGACACCACCCTCGAGATCCCTTCCGCGACGACGAGCGGTTACCCCGTCGTCGAACGCAACGACGCGCCGATCCGCGCCTTCAAGGACGATGTCCTCGCGCATCTCGGAAAAGTGCCGCTCGTGGACGTCCGTTCGCCGCAGGAATACACGGGCGAACGCACCCACATGCCCGACTACCCCGAGGAAGGCGCCCTGCGCGGCGGTCACATCCCCACCGCGATCTCCATTCCGTGGGCGAAGGCAGCCGCGCCCGACGGGCGTTTCCGGTCCCGCGCCGAACTCGACGAGATCTACTCCGGTGTGGACAAGGACGCCGACGTCATCGCGTACTGCCGGATCGGTGAGCGGTCGAGCCACACCTGGTTCGTGCTGACACACCTGCTCGGATACCCGCACGTCCGAAATTACGACGGTTCGTGGACGGAATGGGGCAACGCGGTGCGCGTGCCGATCGTCCGGGGCGACGAGCCGGGTACAGTGCCGGCCGCATGAGCATTCCCGCACCCCTCGCAGAGATCGTCGACGACTTCGCAGCCGTCGACGGTCAGGACAAACTCCAGCTTCTCCTCGAGTTCAGCCGGGAACTGCCGCCGTTGCCTCCCGAACTCGAGGAAGCGGCGATGGAACCCGTGCCCGAGTGTCAGTCTCCGCTGTTCCTGTCGGTCGACGCGGCCGACTCCGGCAGTGTGACACTGCATTTCAGTGCGCCGGCCGAGGCTCCCACCACGCGCGGATTCGCATCGATCCTCCACCAGGGGCTCGACGGGCTGAGCGCCGAGGAGATCCTCGGAGTCCCGGACGATTTCTACTCCGCGCTCGGTTTGGCCGATGTCGTCAGCCCGCTACGGTTACGCGGGATGAGCGCGATGCTGGCGCGCATCAAGCGACACCTCCGCGCCTGAACCCGCGGTAGTACGAGTCCGATGCAGTTCACCGAGTTGGCAGACTTTCCGATCTCGGCGGGAGTCCTCACGGAATGGCTTCCGTACGCCCCGGCAGCCGAATGGAAGCAGGACAGCCGGCCGGCTTCCTATATCCACGAAGCCCACCTGCGGCGGTGCAGTGGTGCCCGTTACGGAGGCGGCCGGGAGTCGTGGCTGGGCACCGCCTTCGAGATCGCCGGCGAGATCGACCCCGACAAGTTCCGCCGCGCCCTCCAGCGGTGGATCGACCGGCACGAAACTCTGCGCAGCCACACGAGCCTGTCGGTCCCCGATCGTGCGGCGAGCCCCCTCATCCGTCACACGGTGCCACCGGGCAAGGTCACCGTCCGCTGTATCCGTCACGATCCGAGCGACGCGGACACCATCCGCGAGCACCTGCACGGCTTGTTCGACGACTACACGACTCCGCACCGCTGGCCCGCCTACGTCTTCGCAACGCTGGAAGGGATTCCGGACGACCGGCCGGATGCCGCACCGCATTTCACGGTCTTTCTCGGAGCGGATCACTCCATCATCGACGGCTACTCGATCGTGCTCGTCGCGCACGAGATCACCGCTCTGTACGACGAGGAACGCACCGGCCGTCGCGCCGAACTGTTCCCCGTCGGCAGCTACATCGACTTCGGCGCCGCCGAACGCGACGACTCCGAACAACTCGACGACAGCCACGAAGCCGTGCGCATCTGGAAGCACACGCTCCAAGTGTGCGGAGGCAATGCCCCGTCGTTCCCCTTGCCCATCGGTCCCCGTCCGGCGCACCCGATCCCGCAGCATCGAGCCTCGGAACGTTGGTTCGACGAGGCGCAGGCATCGGCGTTCGCGGCGCGATGCCGCGATTCGGGCGCCGGGTTCTTCGCAGGTGTGCTCGCGTGCTTCGGCGCGGCGACCCGCGAGCTGGCCGGTGTCGACAACTTCCGTGTGGTCGCGCCGTCCCACACGCGGACGGGGCCCATGTGGGCGGGCGCCCTGGGCTGGTTCGTCGGCGTGCGGCCGATCGACCTCGACCTCACGGGGACAACGGATTTCGTCACCCTTGCCGCCCGTGCCGCTCGTGAACTGCGCCGCACCCGCGCCGGTGCGGTCGTGCCGTTCGACCGGGTCGGCGAGTTGCTCGGCGTGCCCATCAGACCGAGGTTCGTCGTGTCCTACATGGATGTTCGGTTCGTTCCGATGGCCGCGCAGTGGCCGGAGTGGAACGCTCGGGCGTTGCGCAGCCGCAGCTTCGCCCACGACGTCTACATCTGGATCAACCGCACCCCGGAGGGCGTGAACATGTCCGCCCGTTTCCCCGACAATCCCGTCGCCGCGGCGAACGTACTCCGCTTCCTGCACCGGACCCGCGAATTGATGAACGACGTGGTGACTTCCGCCCCGCGGGTGCCCGGATCCCCTGGTCGGGAGGTCCCACCTACCGGCGAGTAGCGTTGCACGCCGAGGCGGGCACCGTAATGTGTAGACGCCATCCGGTTACATCGTCTAGCGGATTGGTGCTTAGACTGCCGCTTGACGGAAATAACCTAACGATCGATAGCAGGAGGCTCCGTGCCCAGTCATGCCAGCGCGCAGATCACGAAGGTGCTCGTCGCGAACCGCGGCGAAATCGCTGTGCGGGTCATCCGCGCGGCGAAGGATGCGGGGTACGGCAGTGTCGCTGTCTACGCTGAGCCCGACGCCGACGCACAGTTCGTGAAGCTCGCAGACGAGGCGTTCGCACTGGGCGGTACCACCTCCGCCGAGTCCTACCTGGTGTTCGACAAGATCCTCGACGCTGCGGCCAAGTCCGGCGCCGACGCGATCCACCCCGGTTACGGCTTCCTCTCCGAGAACGCCGACTTCGCGCAGGCCGTCATCGACGCGGGCCTGATCTGGATCGGCCCCTCCCCCCAGTCCATCCGCGACCTCGGCGACAAGGTCACCGCGCGGCACATCGCCGAGCGCGCGAACGCCCCGATGGCTGCGGGCACCAAGGACCCCGTCAAGAACGCAGACGAGGTCGTCGAGTTCGCGAAGCAGTACGGCGTTCCGGTCGCGATCAAGGCTGCCTTCGGTGGCGGCGGTCGTGGCATGAAGGTCGCGCAGACCATCGAGGAGATCCCCGAACTCTTCGAGTCCGCAACCCGTGAGGCCATCGCCGCGTTCGGCCGCGGTGAGTGCTTCGTCGAGCAGTACCTCGACAAAGCCCGCCACGTCGAAGCCCAGGTCCTCGCCGACAAGCACGGCAACGTCATCGTCGCCGGCACCCGCGACTGCTCGCTGCAGCGCCGCTTCCAGAAGCTCGTCGAGGAGGCCCCCGCGCCGTTCCTGACCGACGAGCAGCGCGCGCGCATCCACGCGTCGGCGAAGGCGATCTGCAAGGAAGCCGGTTACTACGGCGCCGGCACGGTCGAGTACCTGGTGCAGGGCGACACCGTCTCCTTCCTCGAGGTCAACACCCGTCTGCAGGTCGAGCACCCCGTCACCGAGGAAACGTCGGGCATCGACCTGGTCCGCCAGCAGTTCCGCATCGCCAACGGCGAAGAACTCGAGATCAAGGAAGATCCGACCCCGCGCGGACACTCCTTCGAGTTCCGCATCAACGGCGAGGACGCCGGCCGCGGCTTCATGCCCGCTCCCGGACCCATCACCGTCTACCGCGAGCCCTCGGGCCCCGGCGTGCGTGTCGACTCCGGTGTCGTCCAGGGTGACGTCATCGGCGGCCAGTTCGATTCGATGCTGGCCAAGCTGATCGTCACCGGCGAGACTCGCGAGCAGGCCCTTCAGCGTGCGGCACGCGCACTCGCCGAGTTCGAGGTCGACGGCCTCGCCACCGTCATCCCGTTCCACCGCCACATCGTCGAGAACCCGGCCTTCATCGGCGACGGCGAGAAGTTCGACGTCTACACCAAGTGGATCGAGACCGACTGGGAGAACCCCATCGAACCGTTCACCCCGGGCGGTGCCGTCGAGGACGACGACGAGGTTCTGCCCCGTCAGAACGTCGTCGTCGAGGTCGGTGGACGGCGCGTCGAGGTGTCGCTGCCCGGCCAGTTCTCGCTCGGTAGTGGCGGCGGCGCCGTCGGTGTCGTGCGCAAGAAGCCGAAGCCGCGCAAGCGTGGCGGTGGTCAGGGCGGCAAGGCGTCGGGTGACGCGGTCACCGCGCCGATGCAGGGCACCGTGGTCAAGGTCGCCGTGACCGAGGGACAGGAAGTCGCCGAGGGCGATCTCATCGCGGTCCTCGAGGCGATGAAGATGGAGAACCCCGTCACGGCGCACAAGTCCGGCGTCGTCACCGGTCTCACCGTCGAGCCGGGTTCCGCCATCACCCAGGGCACGGTTCTCGCCGAACTCAAGTAGCATCACCAGTTTTCGGGAGGCCCCCGCACCGCATCGGCGGTGCGG